>JANPJV010000017.1:0-25865 GCA_031425695.1 Rhodanobacteraceae bacterium
TGGTGTGCGGCGCTCTGCGCCGCTTTGGATGCCTTTTTTCAAACTGACCAAGAGCATCCAAAGCGGCGCAGAGCGCCGCATTCCAAATTAGCTCGCGCGCAGCTGAATGCGCTCGCGACACGCGGGAACCTCGGCGTGAGAGCGCGGTCCATCACGCGGCTTCCGACACGGAACCGTAAGCTGCTCTATTCACCGTAAAGGATTACTTATGCATTTCCAGCATTCCCGCAGCGCGCTCGCGCTGGTCCTCAGCCTGTCCCTGGCGGCATGCGGAAGCGATGAGCCGGAAGCCGAAACCGCGGCCCCAGCGGCGCCGGCGGCCGCAGTAAAGCCTGCGGTCAGCACCGCAAGCACCGCACCGGTGGTGGTCGAGGACAAGGCGCCAGCGCCCGTCTTGCCGGTGGCCGACAGCCCCTACGAGCGCGGCCAGCGTTCGCTGACCGAAGTCCCGAGCATGCGCCTCGAAAGCGAATTCGCCGCCGCGGGTGGCAGCACGCAGTATTTGGCGGGCGGGCGCCAGGGCGACAAATACGTGTTCACCGTGCGTACCCTGCCGAAGCCGGACAACGCTTTCGACGGCAGCTGGATGTTCCAGAATGGGCGCTTCCTCCGCCAGCAGGGACAGGGCTTCGACCAGGCCAGCCTGCCGCCGCAGGTGGTCTCGATGTTCTTGAACGCGCTCGCTGCGCTGCCTGACGAGGAAGCCGAGCTCAGCCCCGACAAGGGCGCGCTCGACAATGCGAATGGCGTGTCCTGCCAGCCACGCTCCATCGATCTCAAGCGCTCGCGTCTCGGCGCCCAGAGCTTCAATCGCCTGGTCGCCTGCGTCGACGAGCCGCGCGCGTTGATCGTCAAGATCAGCGCCACCACCCGTACCGGGGAAACCCTGGTTGCGACGCTCTCTGGGTATGGGGAAGCGGTCGAGATTCCGCAGACGGCCGAGGTCAAGTCCTGGGACCAGATGTACCCGCGCAAGCAGTGATTACTGCTCCCCTCTACCATGCTTCTGGGGAGAGGGGTTGGGGGAGAGGGTGGCATTTGCCGATTCCTCGGCATCGGAGCAGAAAAAGCCCCTCTCCCCCAGCCCCTCTCCCTAAAAGCTTGGGAGAGGGGAGCGTTGGCGCCGCACTGAGATTCAGTACTCCAGATCCTCGAGCCGCACGCGGATGCGGCGACCGGGGCGGCGCTCGCTGAATACCTGGGCGGTGTAGCCGTCGTAGTCGACGGTAACCTCGTATCCGACCAGGCGATCCCGCTGCGCACCCTGTGCGACCTCGCAGCGGCGCTCGTAGCGGACTTCGCCCCCGTATTGACGCTGTTGCACGCGGCTTTGATTCACGCGAGCGACAGCGGCCTCGAGCGCATTGCCGGCTGGCGTGGGCGTAAAGCTCGGCGTTCCCTTGGTCGACGGCTTGGCGACCACGCCACCGACCACGCCCCCGACGAATTCCTGCTTGCCCGCGGCGGCCGCTGGTCGTGGCGCTGGTGTCACCGGCACATCCCAGCAATATTCCTCGGCATCGTCGTAGACGGCTCGGATATCAAGCACACGCGCATTGACGAATTCCGACTGGCGCCGTGAATAGCGGTCGTCGTCTTCATAGTAATCCTGGCCGCTCGCCAATCCGCTGCCAAGGCTCGCCACCAGCAACAACAGACTCGGACCCCATCTATTCATTCCGCTCTCCAGGAATCCACGCCAGATATCGCTGCGGGGAAATGACAGCCTATGGCAGGCGTATTGAATTGGCTCTGAATCAAGGCCTCCGTGCGGAAGCCGATCTCGAGTGGCGCGCGCCCGTGCCTGTTGCAGTGCAACACGGGCAGACCTTGGCCTGACGCACGCGCAGGCGTAGTGTCGGGAAGCACAGGGTCGCTGTCGCGCTCGAGGCTGGGGCAGCGGTGGATCGATCCGATTTCGCCAGGCGCTTGCCCGGTGGGGCTGGCTGACTGGCTCATCGTGACCAGGAGAGCCCAATGCCCGCCTATAGCACCTCGCAGATCCGCAACGTCGCCCTCGTAGGCCACGGCGGCGCCGGCAAGACGACGCTATTCGAAGCCCTGCTTTTTGCCGGCGTCGCGATCAACCAGCAGGGCAGTGTCGAGCGCGGCACGACCGTGTCAGACCATGATCCGATGGAAAAGGAGCGCCAACACTCGCTCAGCTCGACGATCGCTTCAGTCGACCACCAGGGCATCCATGTCAACCTGATCGACACCCCGGGATATCCCGATTTTCGCGGCCCCACCCTGTCGGCGTTGACGGCGGTGGAGACCTGCGCGGTGGTGGTCAGCGCCAGCCACGGCATCGAACACTCGACTGTGCGCTTGATGGAATATGCCAAGGCCAGGCGCCTGTGCCGGTTGTTGATCGTCAACAAGATCGACCATCCGGACGCTGATCTCGAAATGCTGGTCGAGCAACTGCGCGAGGCCTTTGGCAATGAATGCCTGCCGATCAACCTGCCCGCCAAGGGGCGTACACGCGTCGTCGATTGCTTCTTTTCCCCGTCGGGCGAGTCGGATTTCTCTTCGGTGCGCGAGGCCCATCAACGCATCATCGACCAGGTGGTCGAGATCAATGAAGAGGTCATGGGCCATTACCTCGAGGAAGGCGAGGAAGGGTTGTCCGGGCAGGAGCTGCACGATGCGTTCGAGCAATGCCTGCGCGAGGGACACCTGGTGCCGATCTGCTTCGTGTCCTCGCGCACCGGCGCCGGCATTCCCGAATTGCTGGAGCTGTTCGAGAAGCTGATGCCGAACCCGTCGGAAGCCAACCCGCCTTTGTTCACCAAGGGGCGGCAGCCGAACGCGGAGCCGTTCCGCACCGAGCCGGATCCGAAACGGCACGTGGTGGCGGACGTCTTCAAGATCGTCAACGATCCTTTCGTCGGCAAGCTCAGCGTGTTCCGGGTCTACCAGGGCAGCGTGCGCCGCGACACCCAGATCTTCATCGATGACGGCAGGAAAGCCTTCAAGGTCGGCCACCTGTTCAAGCTCCGCGGCAAGGAACACACCGAGATCGAGCAGGCCATTCCGGGCGACATTGCCGCGGTGTCCAAGATCGAGGAAATCCACTTCGATGCCGTACTTCACGACAGCCACGACGAGGACCAGATCCGTCTCTCGCCCATCAACTTCCCCGACCCGATGTTCGGCCTGGCGATCCAGCCGGCCACGCGCGGCCAGGAGCAGAAGCTGCACAACGCGCTGCATCGGCTCACTGAAGAGGATCCGTGTTTCCGCGTCGAGCATCATCACGAGCTCAACGAGACGGTGATCCGTGGCCTCGGTGAACTGCACCTGCGGGTGATGCTAGAGCGCATGCGCGAACGCTATGGCGTCGACGTGATCACGCGGCCGCCGCGGATCGCCTATCGCGAGACCATTTCCGCGCTCGCCGACGGACATGCGCGCCACAAGAAGCAGACCGGCGGCGCCGGCCAGTTCGGCGAGGTCTACCTGCGCGTCGAACCGCTGCCGCGCGGAACTGGGTTCGAGTTCGTCGACGAGGTCAAGGGCGGCACCATTCCCGGCCAGTTCCTGCCGGCAATCGAAAAGGGCGTGCGCCAGGTGCTCGACCACGGCGCAGTCGCCGGCTACCAGTTGCACGATGTGCGCGTGATCGTCTACGACGGCAAATACCATCCGGTCGATTCAAAGGAAGTCGCCTTCGTCAGCGCCGGCAAGAAGGCCTTTCTCGACGCCATCGCCAAGGCGCGACCGATGGTGCTCGAGCCAATCGTCAACCTCGATGTCACCGTGCCTGACCAGTTCATGGGCGACATCACGGGCGGCCTCGCCACCAAGCGCGCGCGCATCAACGGCACCGATTCCCTGCGCGGCGGCGAGCTCATCATCAAGGCGCAGGTGCCGCTCGCCGAAATCGCCGAATACAGCAACGAGCTCAAGGCGCTGACGGCGGGTCGCGGTCGCTACAGCATCGAGCTCAGCCATTACGAAGCAGTACCGGGGAACGTCCAGCGCAGCCTGGTCGATGCCTATCGGCCGCGGCACGAGGAGGACTGAGGGTCTTCCGGTTTTGGGTGTGCGGGCACATTGGGAGCGCCGGATCCCGTACGTCATGTTGCCCGCGTAGCGGGCTACTTGACGCGCGCCGCCGGGAAGGTGTCAAGTAGCCCGCTGCGCGGGCAACATGAACTACGTGCGCTAGCCAATCAGTCCGAGTTGCACAATCTGGCCGCCACCCACCCGGAGCCCGCTAATGTCGCTGCTGCAATTCCTGGGTCGCCGACTCGCCGGATTCCTGGCGCGGCCGCGCGCGTGGGCCGCGCATCCGGCCACCAGCCCGCATGCGCAGGTGGCCGCGACCCTGCGCAAGGGCGATGTTCTGCTGGTCGAGGGCACCAGCCGTTTCTCCAGTGCAATCAAGTACCTGACCCAGTCAACCTGGTCTCACGCGGCGCTGTGCATCGGCGATCGCTGGGGTCCGCCGGAGCCGGACGAGCCGCCACGCGTACTGGTCGACGTGGATGTCGTCGAAGGCGTTCGGGTGATTCCGCTCGAAGCCTTCAGCGGCCTGCATACGCGCATCTGCCGACCCATTGGACTGGCGCCCGCGGAGATCGACCGACTGATCGACTTCATGCTCGAGCGTGTTGGCTATATGTACGACCTCAAGAATATTTTGGACCTGGCGCGCTACCTGATCCGTACGCCGCCGCTGCCGGGCACCTCCAAGCGCCGTCTGATCGCGCTCGGCAGCGGCGAGCCGACGCGCGCAATCTGCTCGACCTTGCTGGCACAGGCGTTCGCATCGATCCGCTATCCGATCCTTCCGGAGATCGAGGTCTTGGCCAAGGCCGGACCGACGGCCCAGGCAGCGCTCGAGGAGATCCTGCACATCCGCCACCACAGCCTGTACGCGCCGCGCGACTTCGATGTCTCGCCGTTTTTCCAGGTGGTCAAGCCGCGCCTCGAAGGGGACTTCGATTTCCGGCGGCTGGTGTGGAGCCCCGCCGAGGCTGCGGGAGCTCCGGCGATTCCGCAGCGCTCGTGAGCAAGCCCGCGCGATCGCCGAGGCAAGTCGAACTGTTCACCCGCGTGCAGATCCTCATCGACGCTGGGGGCGTGGACGCCGAAGCCAGTCCACGGCCTTGGTTCGTCTACCTGCTCGAGTGCAATGGGGGCCGCATCTACACCGGGATTGCCGTGGATGTCGCAAAGCGACTGACGCTGCACCAGAACGGCAAGGGCGCCAGCTTCACCCGCATGCATGTGCCGCAGGCGCTGCTGGCGAGCTTCAAGTTTCCAGACCGAGCGGCCGCGAGTCGCGCCGAAGCCGCGTTCAAGCGGCTCGGCGCGGCCCAGAAGCGGACGCTCATACCCATGCAGGTCGGCTTCGCGGCACACGAGTGTGCCGTCATCTCCGGTGACGTCGTCTCCGGAAATGCAGCGGAGCAAAGATGACGCTGTGCTTCGCGTTTCGAAGCAGCCGATGAATCGGGCTGCCTCGAAGATCGACTACAGCGTCGGAACGCGCAGGACCTGGCCCGGATAAATCTTGTCCGGATCCTTGAGCATCGGCTTGTTGGCCTCGAAGATGCCCTGGTACTTGGACGAATCGCCGTACATTTCCTTGGCGATCTTCGACAGCGTGTCGCCGGACTTCACGGTGTAGGTCTTGGATGACCATGGGGCTTCTGCCGGCGACTTGTGCGACATCGAGGTCGATGCACCCACAGCGCCTGGCACGCCCGGGAATTGATTGGGTACGCTGCCGCCAGCCGTCGCCTGCGGGCGCCCGATCTGGATGCGGTCGTCGACCTTGTCGACACCGTCCACGTTGCCGACGATGAGGATCACCTTTTCACGCGTGTCCTGATCCGGCACCCAGCCCTCGGCGATCAGCACGCCGTTCTGGAAGCGAAAATGCAGATTCTCGGGATTGATGCCGTGATCCTGGACGTGTGTCCGCAGCGGCTTGGACGGCTCGCCATGAGTCTCTGGTTTGTCCTTGCCGAACAGCTTCGCGCCCGCGTTGCGAACGAAATCAAAAATACCCATTGCGCATTCTCCAAAGGTGCGGTGGTCGCAAGATCGCGACCGTCAACTCAACTCGAGTGCATGCTCCATCGAAGGCCGTGAAGACGAAGTGCGGTTGCGGGGATCACGCGTCAGGCAATGCGCCCTCGAGCAGCTCCTGGACGCCCTGCAGCACGCTTGCCACCGCATCGGGGTCACGTTCGCGCGCGGCCAGCGAGCGTGCCCCTTCGGCCAGCGCGCTCGCGCCGAGCAGGCGACGGATCAACGGCAGGAAGTCAGGACGCTCGTCAGTGCCCAGGTACAACAGGGCCACGCCCGCGCGCACCGCCATGCGCGCAGACAGGTACTGCTCGGTATGCAGCGGCAGCAGCAGCACCGGCTTGCCGTGCTGCGTTGCGCGCACCTGCAAGCCGCCGCCGTGGCAGATCACCGCATCGACCTCTGGCAGCAGCGTCTCCAGATCCAGCGTCTCGGTGACGTACGCAATGTGCGCAGCCGGGCGCAGCTTGTCCACGGCGATGCCATCGTGGAAACAGATGACCGATGCCTGCGGCAGCCGTGCCAGGGCATGCACCATGCGATCGACCTGCGGATAGTCCTTGCGCAGGTAGGCGAACACCCGCCGTGGCTGCACCGGGCCCGGCCAGTGTGCCTGCGCACCGCTCGGGAAGCTGGGACAGACATAGCGCACGTCCGCACGCGGTGCGGCGTAGTCGAGCGCACGCAGGTGACGGATGAACTGCAGCTGCGCTCCAAAGCCGTGCGTCAGGTCTTTTGCGGGACCCAGCCCCGCACTCAGCCGAACTTCATTCAAATGCGCCAGGAGGCGTTGGGCGCGTTCCTGGCATGCTGCAACATCGACTTGCTCCCAGTCGCGGAAGATCCCCCAGGCGGCGGCGTCGGTCGCATGGAAAAAGCCGTCGTAGGCCAGGCTGCGCACGACCCCGTGCGTCGCGGCGACTGCCATCGGTGCTGCGTCGGCGATCAAGAGGTCGATGCGCAATTCCACCAGCAGCGCGCGCCAGGCGAAGAACACCGCGGCGAGGCTCTCGGACGAATGGCCACCGGCGTCGAACCAGAGCACGTCCGCGAGCGAGCTTTGTTGTCCAGGCCGGGCCGCCAGACCCGGAAAGAAAGGCGCCGCGAGCACCGCCACCGGCAGCCCCGCGAAACCATGCTCGACGCGCGTCAGATCGCGTGCGGCAACCAGCACCTGATGGCCTTGCGCCAGCAGCGCCACGCTGATTGCGCGCAGTGGTAGCACATGCCCGAAGCCACCGCCGAGCTCCCAAGCGATCAGGATGCGCGCCATTCAGCAGGCCTGGGCGAGCAGGCGCGCGGCGCTATCGGCAACCGTCTGCACGCCTTCCGGATCGCGTCCGCGAAACTGGTCTGCAAGCGCGCGTGCGCGTTCCGCCAGCGCCTCGTCCGCGAGCAGACGGCGCAGCAAAATGGCCAGCTCGGTCGGCTTGTCCGACTGGAGATGCAGCAGGCCGACACCCAGGCGCACCGCCATGCGCGCGCACAGGAATTGTTCCGCCTGCATGGGCAGGCTCAGCAGGCGTTTGCCGGAACGCACGGTCAGTGCCTGCAGGCTGCCACCGTGGCACAGGACCGCGTCGGCCTGCGCCAGGACCGCGCGGATATCGAAAGGCTCGGCAGAGAAACTGAGGTGCGCGGCGCAGGGCATTTTCGCCGCGGGCACGCCGTCGTGAAAACACAGGACGGAGCAATCCTCGAGCGTGGCCAGGGCGGCAAGCAGGCGATCAAGCTGTGCGTAATCCTTGCGCACATAGGCGAACAAGCGCTGCCGCCGATCCGGCTGCGGCCAGTCCGGGGCCAGGCCACCGGCGTTGCTGACACCGACGTAGCAGACGCCCGGGCGCGGCGCCGCATAGTCGAGCTCAGGAAGAAACCGGATCACGCGTGCCTGCGCGTCGAACGCGGCCGCCAGGTGGGCGGCTGGGTCCAGGCCGACGCTGGCGCGCGCCAGGTTGACGTGGCTCAAAAGGGCCCGGCTGCGCTCTTCGCTGGCGCGGCGATCGATGCGTTCCCAGTCGCGAAAGATCCCCCAGCCGCGCTCATCGGTAGCGTGGAAATAGTTGTCGAAGCTCAACGCCGGGCACACGCCGGCTGCACCCGCGAGCGCCATCGGCGCCGCATCGGCAATCAAAAGGTCGATGTGCAGCTCGTCGAGCAGCGTGCGCCAGGCCCGGAACAGCGCGCCAAGCACGCTTGGCGAGTGCCCGCCACCGTCGAACCAGATGACATCCGCGAGCGAGCACTGCTGTGTAGCCGGCAACATCACGCCCGGAAAAAACGGCGCCGCCAACACCTGGATGCGCGCATCGTCGAAGGTGCTGCGGACACGCAACAGGCTGCGTCCGGCCACCAGGACCTGGTGACCGCGCGCCAGCAGTTCATTCGCCAGGGCGCGCAGCGGATACACATGGCCGAAGCCATGGCCGAGCTCCCAGGCCAACAGGATGCGCTTCGCGGGAGAAGCGTTTGTGGCCACGCTCGACGACTACCGGAAGCGTGTGCGCACGCGCGCGGCGTCCCGGCCTTGACCGGGGTGCCGCGCGCAGTAACCTGGATCAGCGACGACGCGCGAAATACACGCCACTGCCGAGCAGCGTCGCGATGAGCGCCAGCAGTCCCAACGAGCCCAGGCTGGGCACGCTGATGAGCGCACCGGGAACGCCGGTGCCGGTGACCGCGAGGTTGGAGCTGACCGGCGGCGAGCCGTTGACGGCTGCGGTGATCACTGCGTTACCACCCTGGACGCCGAGCGCCGAAGGCGTGAACACCACGCCGATGGTGCAGGGATTGGGTGCCACGCCGGAGGCGGGACAGGTGCCGCCGCTGCGCGAAAAGCCGGCAGGAAAGGTGATCGAGGTGATCGACAGGGTGCCGCCCTTGTCAGTCACGTCGCCGCCATAGCCGGCTTCGACGCTGACAGTCTGTGCCGGGCTGCTGGTGCCGACGGCGACATTGCCGAACGACAGCGAGCTCGGGGTGAGAATGGGACCGGCATAGCCGTCGCCGACACCGGCCATCGCGGCATTCGCTCCGACGCTGAGCACGGCTGCGCAGGCAAGCGTTTTCCAGTGGCTGCGGCGCGTCTTTTTGGTTTTCATTTTTATTGGCTCCGTTCAGGGTGTCGCAGGACTGCCGGGGCGTGTGCATACGCAAGTGCACGAACCGCGAGCGCGGCGATCATAACAGCACCTTCACGGACGGTGACAATTGCGCCGCTCCCCTCTCCCAAAAAAGCCTGGGAGAGGGAGCAGCAACGCCTAGGCCGCACCGGCCCGCTTCCGATTGGCCTCGAAATAAGCGCCCTGGGCCGGGCGCGGCAGGTAACGCCCTGCCCCGCGCTCGGCGCGCAGCTCACCCTCGCTCCAGGCCAGCGCGCCGCGGGTGAAGGTGTGCGTATTGATGCCGGTGACGGTGCGGCCTTCGAACACGTTGAAGTCGATGTTCTGGTGATGGGTCGCGGCTGAGATCGTGCGCGAGCCGGCCGGATCCCAGATGACCAGATCGGCATCCGCACCGACGCGTACCGCGCCCTTGCGCGGATACAAGTTGAAGATCTGCGCCGCATTGGTCGAGGTCACGCGCACGAACTCCGAAGGCGTCAGCTTGCCGCTGCCGACACCGTAGTGCCAGAGCAGCGACATGCGATCTTCGATGCCGGCACAACCGTTCGGGATCAGCGTGAAATTGTCCCGCCCGGCGGCTTTCTGAGGCGCGCAGAAGCAGCAGTGATCGGTCGCGGTGGTATGCAGGTTGCCGGACTGCAGTCCGTGCCAGAGCGCTTCCTGGTGCTCCTTCGGGCGGAACGGCGGGCTCATCACGTGACCGGCGGCAAAAGTAAAATCCGGATTGCGGTAGACCGATTCGTCGATCAAGAGGTGCCCGGCCAGCACTTCGCCGAACACGCGCTGGCCCTCATTGCGCGCGCGCGTGATCGCGTCCAGCGCTTGGTGCGCGGACACGTGCACGACATAGATCGGCGTGCCGAGCACCTCGGCGATGCGGATCGCGCGATTGGCCGCCTCGCCTTCGACTGCCGGCGGGCGCGACAGCGGATGCGCGTCCGGACCAAGCTTGCCTTGTGCCACCAGCTGCTTTTGCAGGCGGTAGACCAGCTCGCCATTCTCCGCGTGCACGGTCGGCAGCACGCCCAGCTCCAGGCAGCGGGTGAAGCTGTTCACCAGCACCTCGTCGTCGCACATGATGGCGTTCTTGTACGCCATGAAGTGCTTGAAGCTGGAGACGCCGTGCTCCTGTACCAGCGTGCCCATGTCGCGGTGCACGCTCTCGTCCCACCAGGTCACGGCGACGTGGAAAGCGTAATCGGCCGCCGACTTTTCTGCCCAGCCACGCCACAGGTGGAACGCCTCCATGAGCGACTGCTGCGGGTTGGGAATGACAAAATCGATGATGCTGGTAGTGCCACCGGCGAGTCCCGCGGCAGTACCGGTGTAAAAATCATCGCTTGCCACGGTACCCATGAAAGGCAGTTGCATGTGCGTGTGCGGATCGATTCCGCCGGGCATCACCAGCCGGTCACCGGCATCGACGACCTGCGCTCCCGCTGGCGCTTCCAGGCCTTCACCGATTGCCGCAATCAAGCCGTCGGCAATCAACACGTCGCCGCGGTAGGAGCATTCGGAATCGACGATGGTGCCGCCGCGGATCAGGGTCTGCATGGGAGTTCCGCCAGAGAGAGGTGTTTGACGCGAGGATAGCGCCGGGAACGGTCGGCGTACCGGCAGCCGTAGGCCGTAGTGCGCGCGGCTTCTTGCGCGCTCTGCGGCGATCCCGCGGGATGGTTTGAAGCGCCGCAGAGGCGCTGCGCGCCACTACGGCCTACGCCTGCGCTTTCTCCGGCCGATAGCGCCGGAACGCGTCGCGCACCTGCTCGCGCAGGAGATCATCTTCCCAGGGCTTGGTCAGGAATTTGAACACGGAGCCGCGGTTGACGGCGTCGGTGACCACTGCCAGATCGGTGTATCCGGACAGGATGATGCGCACGGTGTCTGGATATAACTGTTTGACCCGGCTCAGGAATTCCGTGCCGGACATGCCGGCCATGCGCTGGTCGGAGATGATCACCTGGACGGTGTTGAGCGCCAGCAGATCGAGGCCCTCCGCGCCGCTGTTGGCGGTCAGGATGCGATAGCCGTCTGGGCGCAGCATGCGCGTCAACGCCGAGCAGATGCCGGGCTCGTCGTCGACGACCAGCAAGGTGGGCGGGTTCTCCGACGGTCGCGTCTCCAATGGCAGGCGCCGGCTGCTGCGCAGGTGCTGCTCGAACTCTGCGGCCGTGACGGCCGGCCCGAACAGGTGTCCCTGCATCTCATCGCAGGACTGCTGGCGCAGGAAATTGAATTGGCCCTGGGTCTCGACGCCTTCGGCCACCACCTTGAGCTTGAGCGTATGGGCCATGGCGATGATCGCGGTGGCGATGGCCGCGTCCTCCGGATTACTGGTGAGATCGATCACGAAGCTGCGGTCGATCTTGACCGAATCGAACGGGAAGCGCTTCAGATGGGCAAGCGAGGAAAACCCGGTGCCGAAATCATCCAGTGCCAGTCCCACGCCAAGCTTGCGAAAGGCCTGCAGCGTGGTTGCCGCCGAGGCCGGGTCGTTCATCACCGCGCTCTCGGTGAGCTCTAGCTCGAGATAGCGCGCATCCAGTCGATGCTGGAGCAACGCACGGGTCACCGTTGCCAGGATGTCGCCACGCTCGAACTGCACCGAGGACAGGTTCACGGCAATCGGCACGATGCGCAGCCCGGCAGCCAGCCAGGCCGCCTGCTGGGCGCATACGACGTCGATCACCCAGGCACCCATGGGCACGATCAGGGTGCTTTCCTCGGCCATGGGAATGAACTCGAGCGGCGGCAACAGGCCCTTCTCCGGATGCTGCCAGCGGATCAGCGCCTCCGCGCCGATGATCCGTCCGTTGACCATGTCGACCCGCGGCTGGAAATGCACCACGAATTGCTTGTACTCGACCGCCTCGCGCAACTGCTCCTGCAGCACTCGCCGCTGGGCAATCTTAAGATTCATCTCGCTCGAGTAGTACTGGTAGGACTCTCCGGAGGATTTGGCCAGCTTGAGCGCCGACTCGGCGTTCTTGAACACCTGATCGGCGTCCGCGCCATCGGCTGGGAATAGAGCGATTCCAGCCTGAGCACGCACGCTGATGGCGTTTCCCTCGATCGAAAACGGCCGTTGGAGCGACCCGAGCATCGCCTCGCGCAACCGGTTCGGAAGCGCCAGGTCGTCGCGCGGGCTGGCGACCGCGAAGGTGTCGGCCGCAATCCGGCTGAGCGCATAGGGCTCCGCCATCACCTGTGTGAAGCGGGCGCCGACCTGGCTGAGCAGCTCGTCGCCAGTTGCCCGTCCGAACGCGTCGTTGATCTGGGTGAAGCCTTCCAGGTCCACCACCACCACGCAGACTTTGCCCTGTTCCTGCCGCGCGACGTTGATGAACTGGCTGAGGCGGTCCTGGAACAAGCGCGCATTGGGCAGCCCGGTCAAGGCATCGTAGTAGGCCAGGCGCTCCAGCCGGACGGACTTCTGGATGCCCTCGAGCGCGTACGAAAGATCGGCGGTCAGCCAGGTGAGCAGGGCCACTTCCTCGGCATCGAAGACATTGCGATCGGACGCGATGAGCATCAGCACGGCGACCACCTGGCCTTCCACGGTCAGGGGAAAGGCGGCGCCGGAGCGGTAGCCATGGCGGCGAAGCTGCTCATGCACCGGTGCCAGGGTGGGATCGCCGGCGAGGTCGTTGACGATCAGCGGGCGACCGCTGGCGAGCGCACGTTGCGCCGGCTGGTCGTTCGCCGGCACCAGGTCGCGCAGCTCGCGCGTGATCAGCTGCACCGCGCGCGGATCTTCGCCGTGTGCGGCGAGGATTTGCGCGTGCTGGTTGTTCGCATCGACCGAGCTCACCCACGCCACCGGAAACACCCCTTCGGTGGCAGCCACCCGACAGGCTTCCTGCAGCAGCTCATCGCGGTCGCGCAGGCGCAGCATCGCCGAGCTGATGCCGCCTAGGACCGCGCGCAGGCGGTTCAGGCGCGCGATCCTGTGCTCCTGTGCGCGATGCTCGGTCACGTCTTCCGCGATCGCGGCAATCCGGTAGATCTCGCCGTCGTCATTCTTGATCGGGAAGCCGCGAACCCAGATCCAGCGCAGCTCGCCGGCGGGCGTGACGATGCGATATTCGTGATCGAAGCCGGCGTCGCGCACGTTCCGTTGCGCACTGCCGAGCACACGCTCGCGATCGTCCTCGTGGACGACCTGCGCCCAGGAATGCGGATCGGCATACAGCGACTCGCAGCTCAGTCCCCAGATGGTCTCGTAGGATGGGCTCACATAGAGCGTATGGTCATTGGTTGCGTCGACCAGGAAAAACACTGAACGGATGTTCTCGGCGAGCTGGCGAAAGCGGATCTCGCTGTCGCGCAAGCCCTCGGCGGCCTGTTTGCGCGCGGTGATGTCCTCGGCGAGGCCGGCAATCCGGATCAACTGTCCAGCCCCATCGTAGATCGGGAACCCGCGCGAGCAGACCCAGCGCACGCTGCCGTCGGTGCGCACGATGCGGTACTCGTACTCGTACCGGCCTTCGAGGTTGCCACGCTCGTTGAAGACTTCGACCCGCTCGCGATCGTCCGGATGCACGGCATCGAGCCAGGACATCGGGGCATCGTAGAGGCTCTGGCAGCTCCTGCCCCAGACGCCCGCGTAGGCCGGGCTGACATAGAGATAGCGCAGGTTGCCCGGATCACGCAGGAAAAACACCGACGGAATGTTTTCGGCGAGCTGCCGGAATCGGGTCTCGCTTTCCCGCAGCTGATCACCGATGCGTTTGCGCGCGACACTCTCGATCTGCAGCTGACCGGCATGCCGCTGCACCTCGTCGAGCAGGCGCAGGTTGCCGTAGAAGACTCCGAGCTGCGCGGCCAGCGTGGTCGCGAATTGCTCGTCTTCATCGGTGAAGGCGGCGCCGCCGAGCTTGTCGGTGAACAGCAGCCAGCCAGCCAGGCCGGTCTGCAGGCGCAGTGGTGCACCGAGCAGATAGCGGATCGGTGGAAGGGAGCCCGGCAATTCCTCGTACCCACTTGCGGGCTCGATCTCGAGCCGGATCGGTTTCTGCGCCTGGCGAACTTTCGCGGCGAATTCCTGGACCAGGTCGAGCTGAGCGAGCGCGGCGTGGTCCCCATCCACGGGTCCTGCGGCGGCCCACGCCTGCGGCATGCCGGGCTCGCTGCCGTCCACCACCACGCACGCGTGGCGTACGCCCATGATGGTTTGCGCGGCACGGCAGAAAAGATTCAACAAGGCCTGCGGGTCGCGCTCCGAACCGAGGATCAGGTCGAGCTCGAGCAGGGCCGCGAGGCGCAGGCTGAGCGCATGCGCGGAGGCGCCCGGTGGATCGCTTTCGGCGACGGCGGCGGCCGCCGAACCAGCCGTTGCTTCCAGTGATTCGTAAGAGCGCTGATGCACGCCGACCAGTTCACGCAACGTACCCACGCCGCGACCGCTCTGAAAGATCTCCGGAACATCTCCCGATACGGCCGGATCGACCGCGCGACCGAGCAGCTCCGCCACATTGCTCAGGATCAAGCGTGGCTCGGAAGGCTTGGGCAGGACGCACTCGACGCCGCACGAACGCGCCATCTCGCGGGCCTCGTGGACCCGATACGTAGCGGTGTAGAACATGACTGGAATACTTGCCGTGGCGCTGTCGGCGCGCAGTTGCTGGACCAGCTCCAGGCCGTCCATCAACGGCATCATCAAATCGGTGATGATCAGATCCGGCCGCTGGCTGGACACCGCAGCCAACGCCTCGATGCCATTTCCCGCATGCATCACCGAGTGCTCTGCATACACCATCAAGGCCGCAAGAAACTCGCGGTTGATGGCGTTGTCGTCGACGATCAGAATGGTGGCCATGGATTTTTTGAACCCCTGCTCAGCCGAGGCCCCGACGGCGAAGAGCGTCGAGTGGGAGCAGCCATGGCTTCAATCTATCGGTTCGCTTTCGGCACGACTGCAGATACAAAAGCGCACGCTGCCGAGATGAGATTAGCATCATGCGCGAGCGGCGACGAGCCGTCGGAAGGCTCAGTCCGGCTCGGCCGCCACGTCTAGCGGACGCGGCCGGGCGGCGTTCGCGAAGCGCTGGATGTCACTGACGAAACTCTCGGGCTCGATCGGCTTCTCCAGGTAGCCATCGCAGCCGGCCGCGAGCGCTTTTTCGCGATCGCCGACCATCGCATAGGAAGTCACCGCAATGATCGGGATGTGGTGCAGGCGTGCATTCGCGCGCAACTCGCGGGCGATCGCGTAACCATCCATTGCCGGCAATTGGATGTCGAGCACGATCAAGTCCGGCAAAAAGCTTCGCAGCACCTCGATCGCGGACGCACCATCGACGGCATGCACCACTCGGTAGCCGCGTTGTTCGAGCAGAAAGCTCGCCAGGTAGCGATTCTGCTCATTGTCCTCGATGAGCAAGACACTAAGATTCGCTCCACTGGTGAAACTGTTCATCGAGCTTCTCCGGGAAATGGCAGTCGCAAAGTGAACACGCTGCCGCGCAACCATTCGCTCGAAACCTCGATCTCGCCGCCGAGCAGATCCGCGAGACGCTTGCAGATCGCGAGGCCAAGTCCAGTCCCCTCGTGCTGCCGCGCGAGCCCGATATCGATTTGTCGAAACGCCTGGAACAGATGGCCGAGATGCTCGGGGCGAATACCGCTGCCGGTATCGATGATGCGAACCCTTGCCGTCGACCCGCCGCAGCCGGCGTCCGAGCGCACGATGTCGGCGCACAGGGTAATCGCTCCGAGCTCGGTGAACTTGACGGCATTATTGAGCAGATTCAGCAGGATCTGCTCGACTCGGCGACGATCGCTGTGGATGGTGCCGAGGTCAGCGGCAATCTGGGAGCTCAGCGTCAGCCCCTTCTTGTCCGCGAGTGGCCGTACCAGCTCAAGAACATGTTCGAGCGCGTCCTCGAGGCGGAAGTCCTGCTTGCGCACCTCGAGCTGGTCAGCCTCGATTTTCGACAGATCGAGGATGTCATTGATCAATTCCAGCAAATGGCGGGCACTCACTCGAACCATGCCGAGCTGCTTGCTCTGTTCCACCGTCAGCGGCCCGGCCATGCCGGCGAGAATGATGCCGGTAAAGCCCAGGATCGAGTTCAGCGGCGTGCGCAGCTCGTGCGACATGCTCGCCAGAAATGCCGACTTGAGGCGGTCGGCATCCTCGGCTCGCAGCAGCGCCTGCTCAAGCTCGGTCGTGCGCACCACCACTTTTTGCTCAAGTGTCTCATTGAGCTCGTGCAGCGCCGCCTCGACCGCCTTGCGCGCGGTTACATCGCGGATCATCGCAAGCAGATTGCCGTCGGGCATCGGCGTGGCGAACACTTCGACCGGAAACACCGAGCCATCCCGGCGGCGAAAATTCCACTCGCGCTCGTAGTGCCCTTGCGCACGAATCTCCTGCAGTGCCGGCTCGATATGTTGCGTCTCCTCCGGCACCACGATGTCGCGCCCGTGCAGCCCGATCAATTCCTCACGGGCATAGCCGAGCATGCTGCAGATGCTCGGATTGGCATCCAGATAGTAGCTGTGTGCGTCGGTAATCAAGATTCCGTCTGGCGCACATTCAAACAAGGTGCGATAGCGCTCTTCGCTCACCACCTGCTCGGCCATGGCCTGGCTGCGCGCGCTGAGATCGATGCCCATGCCGACCAGGCAGGACACCCCGTTGAGCTGCACCCGACGGCCAGTGAAAAGGTACGGACGACTGCGTCCATCCTTGGACACGAAGCCTGCTTCGACGCTGGATGCTCCATCCGCAAAAACCTGAGCGATGCGGGCCTGCAACAGTGCCCGTTCCTGCGGCGCAAAGAAGTCCAGAGGATGCATCCTTTCGATTTCGTCTCCCGAATAACCGGACACGGTCTCGAAGTGCTGGTTCCAGCGCAGGAAGCGTCCGCTCTCGTCGTAGACATACAGAATGCCCGGGGCGCTGCTGATGACCGCGTCGGAAAACTTTCGTTCGCTTTCGGCCGAGAGTTCCAGCTTTCGTTCACCCTCGGACATCAGTCAATCGCCGCCCAAACGGCCCCACAAGCCGCACCCGGACGCAATCCGCGGTGCCGTTTCTGCCGCGAGGCACTCATGAACGTCGACGCATCAGGACCCAGTACACCAAGCCTGCAATCGCCAGGCCGACGAACCAAGCATAGGTATAGATCGTTTGCAGCACCATCGGCACGCCGGCAAAGCTCTGCGGAAAAGCGGCGTGCAGGAAGCCGGGAATATTCGGCAGCACGCCGAGCACCAGCGCGATTACGGCCGCTGGGTTCCAGCCGTTGCGGTAGCTGTAGCGGCCGTGTTCCTCGAACAGCTGTGGCACGTCGAGCTGCTTGTCGCGCAAGACGTAGTAGTCGACCAGCATGATCCCGGCGACTGGGCCGAGCAGCGCCGAATAGCCGATGAGCCAGGTGAAGATGTAGCCCTCCGTGCTGGCGAGAATCTTCCAGGGCATCGCCAGCAGCGCGATACCGGCCGTGATCAGCCCGCCGAGCCGGTAACTGATCTTTTTTGGCGACAGGCTGGCGAAATCATAGGCCGGGCCGACGAGATTCGCGGCCAGGTTGCAGCACATGGTGTCGAGGGTGAGCACCAGCAGCGCCAGGCCGACCGCGATGCCGGTAAAGCGGCTGGCGAGGTTGACCGGATCCCAGATCGCCTCGCCGTAAATGACGACCGTCGCCGAGGTCACGATCACGCTCATCAGCGCCAGCAGGCCCATCGGCACCGGCAGCCCGATCGCCTGCCCGATCAGCTGGTCCTTCTGCGATTTCGCGAAGCGAGTGAAGTCGGGAATGTTCAGCGCGAGCGTCGCCCAGAAGCCGACCATCGCCGTGAGCGAGGGCCAGAACACCAGCCAGAACTGCCCCTCCTTTTCACCGCCGGGAATGAACTTGGACGGCGTCGACATGGTGCCGCCCAGCCCGCCCGCATTGCTCACCGCCCACCAGACCAGCGCCAGGCACATGAAGATCTTCACCGGCGCCGAGATCGTCTCCAGCCAGCGGATCGACTCGGTGCCGTGGACGACGAAGTACAGTTGCAGCGTCCAGAACCCGACGAAGCACAGCAATTGCGCGAGATTGATGCCGAGCCACGGCAAGGGATCACCGGAAAACGCCCCGCCGGTGATGATGTTGCCGAGCGTGTAGATCGCCAACCCACCAAACCAGGTCTGGATGCCATACCAGCCGCACGCCACCACCGCCCGCAACATCGCCGGCAGCTTCGCCCCCTGCGTGCCGAACGACGAGCGCACCAGCACCGCATACGGAATCCCGTACTTCGCCCCGGCATGCCCGATCAGCAGCATCGGCACCAGCACGATCGCATTGCCCAGCAACACCGTCATCACCGCCTGCCAGGGGCTCATCCCCTGCTCGATCAACCCGGCAGCAAGGGTGTACGACGGGATGCACATCACCATCCCCACCCACAGCGCCGCAAAGTGATACCAGCGCCAAGTCCGCTGCGCCGCCGTCGTCGGCGCCAGATCCGCGTTGTAGAGCACCCCGCGAGAGACTTCGCCGCCGAGCACGAGATCCGGGTGTGGCATGGTTGTTCCTTGTCTGGATGGCGATGCGCCCGCGGGATTTCCGGGCGGGCAAACAATGAAACCGGGCGCTACCTGGTCTCTTTAAGTTGGTGCCCTCTTGCGCCCGCGGAGTGCTCGATCGGGCGAATCCAAGAACCCGGGCGCTACGTGACAATGAGACGCCGTCGCGACCGCGCGCGCTCGATCACTCCCGAGCCGAATATCGCATAGCCGATCGCCGGCCGGCATCCTGATCGGTACGACGTCCACGCGCCACGTCGGTAACGCAGAAGCGATGGCCCGAAGTCAGCGCAACAACGCGCGCAGCGCACGACCGGGATTAGGCTGGGTCCTATGCGTCCGCAAGTTGAGATTTTCGACGCAGGCTCACCAACGCAAGGCGCCCGGCTCTGGCTACGCAGCCAGACGCGACCGCCGGCGCGATTTGCGGCATCGCCAAACAAGCGAACACACCGGGCGCTACGTGGCGCTGCGACTCCACATCCATTCGAGGCCGTGCGTTACCACTCTGTGCTATCAAGCGGCGCGGTCCCGGCGCGGATGGTGTTCGCGCGCCCCACCCAAACCACGACGACACGCCAATGACTGATCGCCAGGAATCCATCGCGCAGGACATATCACTGCGTCTACCCGCAGCGTTCGAGTCCAAACATGCGGACGGTGCCCTTTTGGCCCGCGAGCCCGGCAGTGGAACGCTGTTGACGATATTCGTGAAACCCGGCCCGGTCGGGGTGTCGCTGGACCGGCTGCACGCATCCGCCCAGGCCATGCTGCGCAAGAAATACCCGGACCTCTACGCCGACGGCGAAGTGCAGCCCGCGCCCGGCGCAGGCTGGACCGGCACGACGCAGCTCTATCGCAGTGCGCCGGGCATCCCGGCGGCGATGCGCATCCTGGTGAGCTGCGCGATCCTGCCGGGCGACGCCGCGCAGCAACGCAATCTGCTGACCTTCATCGAAGTGCCGGATGCGGCCTTCGTCGAGCGCCTGATGTTCTTCCGTCGCTTCTTCGAGACACGCCTGCGCGTGAGTCCGCTGCTTGCCCTGGTGGATATCGAAGCGGAAGCGCCGGCGCCGAGCCCGGAGCCACCCGCGGTCGCGGTGCTGCCGGCCGCGGCGGCTTTGATCGCGAGCCGCGCGGCGCGGCCCGCGGCAGCTTCGGTCGCGAGCCGCACAACGCGACCTATGCCGCGCAAGCGCACGGCCCCGGAGCCCGACGAGCACGAGATGCTGGTGAGCGCCGCGCGCGGCCAGCGCACGCTGGCGATCAGCATCCTGCTGATGTTTGGTGCGCGCGGCGTCGTCAACCAGCCGGAGCTTTCGCCAATGGTTGGACTGGTGGTTTCGACGGCCGTCGTCCTCTTCGCCGTAAGCGGCGTGGTCAAGCTGTGCGCCGGCTTTGGCTATTCGCGCACGCACAAGCTGGTGAGCATGTTTTTGTCGACGGTGCCGCTGTTGAACATCGCGCTTTGGATCTACCTCAGCATCAAGACCACGCGCCGCCTGCGCGCCGCGGGTCATACGGTGGGCTTGTTCGGAGCACGGCCATGATCGATTGGATCAGCGTGCTCGTCTTTCCGCTGTGCGGCTTGCTGGCCGCGCTGGGTGCCGGCCTGTGGCTACGCGGACAAGATGCGGACGACGGCCAGATCTACTGGTCGTTCACGGCGGTGTTCGTGCTGGCAATCGTGGTGTGCGCCAGCCTGTTGCGCACCGATTCGCTGCAACGCCGACTCGACCCGATGGTCGACGCCGCGCTGCAACTAGACGCACACCCGCTGTTCGCCGCACTGCGCGAGTCCCAGCTGGAACAAAGTGAGCAGCTTCTCGGCCGCATCCTGCAGCAAGTTGCCGAGGGCAGAGACCTGGTCGCGGCGACGGCCAGCGTGCGTCCAGACCTGGCGCGCATCGGCAATGCAGAGCTCGGCTGGGCCGACGCCGAAACGCGCGTGCAGTGGGCGCGCGCCGAGGTCGCCACGCTGCGCGAACTGAGCGCGCGCAATGCCACGCAATGCGCGGCCGTGGCACGCAGCCAAGCCGATCCCGCAGGACTGGAGGTGCTCGCCACGGGCATGACCGTCGCCAACCAACAGCAATTCGAAGCGGCCTTCGTGCGCCTGCTGAAATCCCGCCCGGACGGCCTGAGCGGACGGCGCACCAACGACGGCATCGACTTCAACGATGCGCAGCGCCGCTACATAGAAATCCATGCGTCACTCGCGTCCACGCACGGCGAAGACATCGACGACGACCTCGGCAGCCGCCACCTCGACCGCGCCCCGCCCAAGGTGAACGACCCAAATCGTGTCTGCCGCTACCGCATCGCCCAACTCGAGGCCTATTTGGCCGAGCCCGCACCCATGGCATCGCGGCTGGTTGATGCGGCGATGCGTTAGTGGCGAGCCGACCCCACCCACGCGACGCGCACGCGCCATTTCGGCAGGATCAAGCTCCTGTACTTGCTCGACTTCGAGCACTTCGCCAGCCTGCAGGGCTCACGCTGCCGCCTTGGCCAGAGCTTCGACCATGCGCCTCTGCCAGCCCGGACCAGTCGCCTTCCAGCGGGCGAGGAGGTCCGCGGGCAAGCGCAGCGTGGTAGGGATCTTTGCAGGCTTCTTGCCTCGGCCACGCCGGACCTTTCCTATGACGTCGCCGGCCGATCGCCTGGTAGTAAGCAGCCTGATGACGATGCACCAGGCTCTCCACGGGAAGATCGGCAAACAGCGGCCGCCAGCGCAGCAGCGACAGTGTCTGCCAAAACCTGCCCATGCGCCCGTTGCCATCGGCGAACGGATGGATGAATTCGAACTCATAGTGGAACACGGCGCTCGCGATCAACGGTTGCTCGGTGGACCGCGCAAGCCAGCCGAACAGGTCGTCCATCAAGCGCGGCAATTGACTGGCCGGCGGCGCCATGTGCAGAACCCGTTGCCTGCCATCACCCCGACGCCGCCCTGCCGGTAGCTCCCGGCGGTATCCAGCAGGCCCAGCATCAATCGCCGATGCGCGGACAGCAAGTCGCTTCGCGCAGCGGGTTCCATTCGCCGAGATGTTCGTAGACAGTTAGCGCATTGCGAGCTTCCTGCACCTCACGCGGCGGCGCAATGACCCGCTTGCCATCCAGGATCGCAGTGATCTGCGCCTCGCTCAGCGTGTTGCCCTCGATGGCCAGTGAGCCCGTAACCGTGCGAATGCGGTTGATACGGCGCAGCCGCACCTGATCACCCCGCTCCAGCCGCGCCTCGAAGCGCCCGACTAACTCGCCAATCTCAGCGATGTGAGAGACGATCTCGCTGGTCACGGTGAATGGGGGGCGATACGCGCTCATCTGCGCTGAGACTCGATCGGCGACGCGGCGCGTATGTGGCCGATGCAACCTTCGTTCATCCGACTGGACCCATGACGCAAAGATTCGCTTCGAGGGAACAGCGATTCTCGCATCCTATGGCGCGACATCGTCCCACGGGTTGACGACCGCAATCCCGCAACTATCGAAATCCCGCACATTGCGAGTCGCGAGACTGGCTCCTCGGGAGCGCGCGATCGAGGCAATCATTGCGTCGGACTGGCTGATCGGTTTCCCGACCGACCGCCTTTGTGCAGCAATCTCCGCATAAGCGTCAGCGGCGCCGCTATCAAAGTTGAATGTCTGTCCAGCAAAGTCCTCGTCAAAAATTGCGAGCGCCGCGGTCCAAAGTCCATGCCGACGCTGCCCATCCGGAAGTAGCCGCAACCCGTAAAGAATTTCGCCGCGTGTCACCGTCGTGGTGAACAACGACGACCGCGGTCGGGAACTCAACCAAGACAGCACCTTTGGCTCCGGCAGCGGACGCAGCACCTCCGACAAGACGTTGGTGTCGAGGACGATCATCGATCAAGTGTCAGTGGGTCGCGTACCAGTTCGCGAGGTGCAAGCGCCAGTTCGATGCCTCCCAAAGGCTCGATCCTGGCTCGAATCGCCTCGACCAGTGTCAGCCCCCGCGCGGACTCCGTAGAAAGAGCCGTCCGCAAGATGTCACGTGCCTCGTCTTCCATTGACCGACCATGTTGAGCTGCTTGCACGCGGAGACGTGCCTTGAGCTGGTCATCAATGTTTCGAATAGTCATGCTCGCCATCGCGCTCTCCATCCATCATTGATGGCATGTTAAGCATTGACTGCACGGGCCGGCAAGCTAACCCTTGTGGCGTGACGCTGGTCGCTATCCCAATGGCCAGCAGATCTCCACGTGTTCATTATTGAAGTCGGGGTCGTCGACGTCGCCGCCGTGGACGCAGCGCATGCCCGCCGGGATCGATTGCATCTTGATCGGTCGCGCCGGATCGATGGTTCCGCCGAAGGCCTGGAACTCGATGAAGCGGTTGATGAGTTCGACAATCGCGGCGCGGTGCTGTGGCGGGACATGATGGACGCTGAGGTCAGGACGCCCGAACTTGCGCATGCCGCGGGTGTGCATCCATTCGCTGCCGTCGTCCTCTTCCGACCCCAGGATGACGACGTGCGTACGCGGGCTGGGAGCGTCGGCTTCGAAAACGTCTTCGCGCCACTCCTCCGCCGACCACCACTTGAGAATCTGCAAGTCGTAGATCGCGACGCCGCCGGCATCGAGCATGGCGGTCAGCAGGCCGATGGCGTTACGGAAATAGTTGAGCGTGCTCGCGTCGGCAGCCTCGCCACGGACGACGACACAGCGCGTCTGCGACCGAACCATTGCCGCCAGCTCGGGCTGGTCCCGGGCCAACTCGTCCCATACCCAGCCCCGCCGAAAGTCATCCAGTGTGTAGTGCGGCGTAAGTAACTGACTTTTATTTCCGATGCATTTTGGCCCGAGGCTAGGCGAGAGGGCGAGAGGCAGTTACTTATGCCGCACTACACTCGAACCTCGGGATGACGGTCGGCACCATAGTCCATGACCTCGATCCCTTCCGGCACCGCATCGCAGCGACGCGCCGACCGCGACAACTTGAGCGCACTCACGTCGCTGCCGAACACGACATAGAAAAGATACGGACAGCCGCCATCACCGGCGAGATAAGCACGCGGCCAATCTTCGAGCGTTTGTGTCATCGAGGTGTCCGGAGTGTGCTTACCGCGACGGTAGCGCGGTTCGATCATGCGGGTGCGCAAAGCGGCTTATCGAGCAGCCAGTGAGTTTCGGTATGGGCGGAATGCGGTCAAGGTGGGTGAGCCGTTGCGGCTTGAGGGGTTGCCGGAGTAGGTCCGGCTGGGCCGACCGAACCGGTCATTCCAGTGACGGACAAAATCCCCGAAAACCGCTGAAATAGTCGAGTGGGATCTGGCTACACACGCGCTCTTCCAATCCTTCCGCTGCGATCGCATACGATCCGTCCGCCTGTCTGCGCATTTGCCCGCGCCATCCACGCATCTCCCCACTGATCGAACGGGCAATCGCATAGAAGTCTGGCTCAGGCGAGTGACCATCCTCGAAGACCGCCCAAAACGCCTTGCCGCCAGCGCTTACCTCCAATGCAACCACTTTTGGTCTCCAGGTCCAACCGATCCATGCATCCCTCAGCGGCGATGCCTCCCGCGAGCGTCGTCGCCGGCGCGAGAATCGGTGCCAAAGCGCGCGTCCAGTCTGATTCCTGCATCCTGCGCCGATAGAGAAACTCCTTCTCCAGCGCATCGAAGCGGTCATGCTGTTTGGAGTCATTCGACCACAGTTTCGCCCAGGAACAGTCACTGTAGGCAATCTGTCGGCGTTGCTCTTGGTCGATATCCGCGATCCAGATCGCGCCTTCGTTCAGCGCGCGATTGCCACAGTCGACACCCGGAAACCAAGACACCGATTGCGTCAGCTCGATGTCCGAGTTCACCAGACTCTGATCGAGCCACGCCCGCCTGACATGCGCGCGCACTTTTTGCTCGGTGTCTCCGTCGTCACCGTCCCGCGGTGCCGTCACCGGTTCCGCCGCCATGATCTTCATGATCACCACCGCGCGACTGGTCGCGAAGATCGAACGATCGCTTTGCTCGATACACGAGCAGGCGAAGGCCGGGAGTGCGAAGGTTGCTGCGATGGTGACGATCAGGAAGTGCAGGAAGCGGCAGGGCATTCTCTCGCCTCGGATGGGAAAACGCGGCTTTCCTTGCTCCGACTCACTATGTCGAATGCGGCGTTAATGGAGTCAACCAGCAGTGCCGTTGTTTGTGCCATCGGAGGCATCCTCAGCGGCCAGCTCAGCCCGCATCTGCTCGGGCCCGACCCGCACCACCACGCCGGCCCGGACCCGAACGAGGGAAGTATTGGTCTGCAGCGCCAGTTTCCGCGCCGCCCGCGCGGCGCGGCGCATGGCAGCGAGCGACCCGCGTAAGAGGTCTGGGTTGCTCGCTGTCGAAAAGTCTCTTGACGTCACAGGTTCTTGCTCCATTCCAGCAGCATCGGCACGGTGCCCGTATTGTCGTACACAACCCAGTCGTCCACTGCGACCCGGTAATACTGCTCGAAGTTGACCCAACCGGCCGTGAAACGGCGGCGGATGACGGATTGGGGAATGTCGTGCCCCCCTTGAAGCACCCGCTCGGCCACGCGCGCGATCGCCGCCTCCACGTTAGGCAGGCGCAGGAAACACAGGCTGACGCGAAAGCCCCGCGCACGCCACTGCGCGATGTGTCGCAGATAGCCGTGGCCGGCCAGCGTGGTCTCGAAGGCAAAGCTCTCACCGCGCCGAACGCACTCGTCGATTTCTTGCAGCATCAGCCGTGCAGCCTTGATCGATGCGGTCTCCGGCGCGAACGGCGCCAAGCCGGCCGCGATCAGGTCGGCGTTGATGAATAGCGGCAGCGCCGCTTCCGACGGCAGGAATTCCCGGGCGAAAGTAGTTTTCCCGGCACCGTTTGGGCCGGCGAGGATGATGATTTTTCTATCCGTCATGACGCCTCGCAAGACCTGCCGCATTTGGTGCCGTCGGCTTCCGGGGTCATGTTGCGCCAATCCTGCTCCGTCGAAACGTAGGCGTCCGATGGGGACCATATCGAACCGGAGTTGACACGGTTGGATAGCTGACGGCGTTAGACCGCTTTCGACGTCCAGTTCATCGGCAGCAAGCGGTCGATATCCCGATTGAGCGTGCTCGGCAGTCGCTCGATGACGTCGGTGAGATAAGCCAGTGGATCGAGGCCGTGGGCTTTGGCGGTCTCGATCAGG
>JANPJV010000018.1:0-14552 GCA_031425695.1 Rhodanobacteraceae bacterium
CGCCGCGAATCCATCAACCGAAAAGAAACTCACTAAATAGCGACTAACGGTTGTCTCAGGGCATTGACACATTCCGCTACGTGCTTGCGCCGTTGGGCATGGACAGTCTGCCGCGGCAGCATTACCACGCAGTACCCGGTATTCTCGATTCGGAGGAAGAGCCTCAACGTTGCGATAGCACATGCGTAATTCAAGAGTTCTTGGCTGAAGGTGACGCCGTGCGGGGCCTGCTTGATATTGAACTCGACCGTACAGGCGCAGTGCAATGTGAGGTTAGATTTGATGTGACACGAGATCATTAACGTCGCCCCCAGCCACCATGGAGTTGAAATGGCGCTCTATAAATACCCTCAGTACCTCCAGCAAAACCAGCACGAGGCTTTCGACACCGTCCTTAACCCCGGCACTCGGCTGCTCAATTCCGGAATTTATCGTTGCGAAGGGTGTGGTGACGAAATCGCTGCAAACAAAGGAGACCCGCTGCCGCCGCAGAATCACCATCAGCACTCCCCTTCTCAAGGCTCAATTCGTTGGCGACTGATCGTGTGCTCAGTGCAACGGTAGCCTGCAAGCTGGGTGGCGGCGAGAGGTACGTTAAAGCAGACACCTTAGATGCTGGATGGCAGACGTTGGGCGCGCTACCAATAGCTAGGTTTGTCCGCGGGCTTCCTATGGGTACCCACCCTTGTAGGGAGCTGACATGCGGCTAGCTCTGCGAGCTTAATCTCACGTCTGGTCCAGTCGGCAAGTCGGGAAAGATCTGCATTTGCTGGACGGCGTTGCTGCTGTGAAACCGAAGCGGGTTGTTCGCGGCGTGGGAAAATGACGCCGCGACGTATATGAGGTGCATCCTGACAGACAAGCTTCAGCGCAGGCACGAGGTCACTGTCGTTCGATATCAAGAGCACCTGTTCGCACTCACCTCGGATGGCGTCGCGATACAACTGGAGTGCGATCGCAACGTCAGTTTCCTTTTCCTCTAAGCGCCATATCTCTACGCGATCCTGCTTGTTCGGTGGTTCCTGAAACTTGGGCGCGTAGGCCTGCTCGAGCGAATACCACCCTTGGTAGATGATCACGCGACCGCGAGCCTCCAAAGCCCGATGGTAGGTTTGCTGGGCTTGAGTAGCTTCTTGGCCCCGCGAAGCGAGCTTCGCTTTGATCGGAGCAGTGAAGTAGTTCACCTGCACCAAGACGCTGTTGGGATCCTGGATGTGCAGGATGGTCTCGATCAGTCGGACGAGATCAAGCCACTTGTACGTGGTTCCCTTGAGGCAACCAAAGAAGAGGTTGAAGCCGTCGACATAGGCGATGGTGCGCAAGTTTCCGGCCCCAAAAATGACAACACCGGCGCGCGGCCGGTGTTGTCGCCCAAGGAGCCGCCGCGAACTGAATCACGCGCTCAACGGGTGAGTTGTGACGCTAACTATATCCGGATATGCGCCAAAGGCATAGCGCACGGCACAGTTCGTTCAGGCGTCGCTTGGCCTGAACGGTCATGACTCCGGCGCACGAGAGCTCTGCAAGAGTCTGAATAGGAAGCGAAATGTGACTTAGCGCATCTTGCGAAGCCGCAGAGTGCTTGGGTGAGCATGCCGTGGCTGCGAGATGTTGCTTCTGGCGGATCCTGATCGCATCCGACCCCGACAAAAAGGCCGGACGGGCGCGGCCTAGCGCTTTACATGTCAACATTATTGTGTAGAATTCGCCATCAGGTCATCATAAGGATTCCAAATGGACTCGTCGGGGCATGAAACGATCGGCGAGATCTTGACCCACGACATCCCGCGCGACTTCCTTCTGACCTTCGAGAGCTTGTACCAGCGCGCACTCGAAGACGCACACGCGATAGCGAGTAGGAGGGCCATCGGGCACAAGAAGTCGGTGTTGGGTATCAACCGTCACTTTCTTCTGAACGAAGCACTTCTCAACGCATTCGAAGAGTTTGGCATTCTGCATGGACCGCTTCGAGGGAATTCCGCTCTTGTTGGTCAGTTTGGCAGAGTCACCCTCGGTCGGCTTCATCTGGGTCCTGGCGGGTGGGATAACTCCCGGCGCAGCAAGGCCAAGGTGAGGCTATGCGAGCGTAATGGTGCCGCTGCCCAGCTAGTTCAGTGCAATCTTTTTGGGGCGGCGTCGGTGGTCAAGGCGCTGACGGCGTTCCTCGTCACGGATGGCGACGAACGGGCGGCGAACGTCTACATTGTAGTTCCCGACGCCTACATGGATCTGCGAAATCCGGTTTTCCGTGAGTCGCTTTTCGAGTTCCTGCACCGCTATGAGCCTGTGGAGCCAATCGTTGATATCGCCTTCCCAGAGCTGAAGCAGGGGGTCAAGCGTGTAGAACAGGGCGACGGGTTCCCGACATGACAAGGGTCATCGCAAATTTCGTGCATGAACGGCTCGAGCAAGCCATGGTCGCGCGTGGCTGCTCTGCGGTGGAGTTGGCTGCTGGTTTGGAAATTGCACCTGCAACGCTCAGCCGGCTCAAGAACGGCGCACAGGCGCCGAGTGGGGAGATGATCCAGCGCCTCGCCGACAAGCTGCGTGTAAGTCCGGAATGGTTGACCAGGCCGATGCCGAGGGCTGCTACAAAGCCGTGCTTTCGTGGCAGCGTGGCGCAAATGAAGGCTGAGCGTGGTCTGTTGAATGCCCGGATCAACTGGTTGGATGAAATTGCGCAGGAGCTCGAGCAGTACGTCGACTTTCCCAAAGTTGCGCTTCCGTCCATCCCTGCTCGAAAGCTATCTGAGATCACAAACTCAGACATCGAGTCGGCAGCTGCCGCATGCCGATCTATGTGGGGTCTACGGGATGGGCCGATCTCAGACGTTCTGTTGCTGTTGGAGAACTCCGGCGTCATTGTTGCGCGCGAAGAAACTGGCACACCCCGTATCGAAGGACTGTCGGCGTGGAGCGCCTCAACCCGCCCGCTTGTATTGCTTTGCGCAGACAAGCTCAATGCTTACCGGAGCCGCTTTGACGCCGCACACGAGCTTGGGCACTTGGTGCTCCACAAACATATTGAGCCGCCTGCCGATCCTGCAGGGCACAAACAGATCGAGCAGCAGGCGCACCGGTTTGCTGGTGCCTTCCTGTTGCCTGAGAAGTCCTTTGCGGCCGAAATTGCCTTTCCCGTCTCTCTCCAGGGGCTGACGTTCCTGAAAAGGCGGTGGGGCGTGTCTGTGGCGGCAATGATCATGCGTCTAGTTGCATTGAAGCTGGTTTCAGAAAGCGACTATCTACGCTTGATCAAGCTGCGTTCGGCTCGGTGGGGGAACAAGCAGGAACCGAATGATGATGATCGGCAGCCCGAGGAGCCTCGACTCTTGCGGCGAACCGCAGCCGTGCTTGAGCAGGCCGGGGTGCTTACAGCCGCATCACTGCCATCCGTAACCGGCCTCTCCGCCAGGGATGTTGAGAGCCTTATGGGGTTGCCGTTAAATTCGCTCTCATTCCCGAAGGCCGAAGTCGTGGACTTGGCCCTGAAACGCCGTGTGGATCCACAGCACTTGGCGTCGGCCGAAACATCTGGTGGAGTGTTGCTTGAATTCGGCAAGCG
The DNA here is from genome assembly GCA_031425695.1 of Rhodanobacteraceae bacterium. Taxonomy (GTDB): domain Bacteria; phylum Pseudomonadota; class Gammaproteobacteria; order Xanthomonadales; family SZUA-5; genus JANPJV01. The sequence goes on from JANPJV010000018.1 coordinate 3,563, forward strand.
CCTAAGGCCGCGATAACTGGTCAATGCCCGCAAGGCCGCTAGAGTCTCCGTCGCGATAGAGCAACAATTGCGCAAGGCCCTCCGCAAGTGCGCCTAATACTGTTTATGTCAACTAGACGGTTGCACGTATCGTTGCAGTCCCACTCCCCCAGCAGCGCGCTCCCTCGCGCTAGGCGCCGCCTGCGTCGAGACGCATCCTTTATTAGAGCGCGGGCCGCTGAACAGGATCGCGAGCCGATCGGCGGTGGATCGAGTGGTACTCCGGGTCGGATTCGAACCGACAACCTGCGCCTTATCTGGGCTACGGTATATAAAACCGCTGCTCTACCGTTGAGCTACCGGAGCATGCCACTCGTTGAGAGTGGAGCTCGGTATGGGTGGAATCCGGTAGGGCGACTTCAGCATGAGGCACATCTCTTAAAACAGGTAGCGGCAGGCCGCGAGGAAAGGCTAACACCAAGTAGCAAGATTGCAAACGTCGCCATGTTAAGCCGCCCCTGCGCGACAGCAGATAGGTGCGACCAATGGGACAGCGATCGGTTGGAACCGCGCAGACTCAGGCAAGTAGCCATCGTCAGTACCCAACGCAGATTACGCGCCGCCCGAGCCATCGGCCGCGCGAAAAAACGATCAAGCCGCGCGTGGCCCGAATCAGGGCGACGTACACATGCTCTGGCGACACTCGCAAGATCGAGTAGCACCGTGTAGGTCGGCTTCGCACAAGTACGGTTGCCGGCCGCACGCGGCCGAATCGCCTAACAATATGCCGAGGACATCTGTGCGGAAGACGCGCCGTCCAGCCTGAATGGACCAGGCGCGGAGTGTTGCCCGCGATTCGTGCAAATCTGGCTTCTCGACGAACGCCACGGCGGCTGCCTCGTCCGTAGTCGCGGCCACGCGGACACGGCCTCGACGCAATGTCTCGCACCGTCCCATGATGCAAATCCGGCGGCAGCTCGCCGATCGTCACGCGAGGTTGGAAGCAGCCGCCGCATTGAGCCCATGAAAGTCGGGTCGTAGAACACTTCGCGTCGCGTCGCGGACATCGCCAGCGCGATCGCATCGAGAACCGTGCTCTTGCCGACATCGCCAGCGCCGAGAAGCGCGTTTAGACCCGGGCGCGGCGCCCAGTCTAGGTGCGCAATTCCGCGAAACCGGCGTATTGACACATGGCGAATGCGGCTCATCGGAGGTCCCAGGCTATTACATGGCTACAACAGTAGCGGTCGGAGCTGTCGTGCGGAGGAGTATCATTACGTACGACAGGTAGCGCTGACCGGTGTAAGCGCCCGCCCGCCTTGCAAGAGGTCCGCACCCCAGAGTGGGATAAGTAAGAGGTTCCGGATTGAGACGCCCCGCATGCGGGGCGTTTTTTTTTGGGTGACGTCCCACCTGCATTTGTTCGCCCATAGCCGGCCGTCAGGATGCAAGCCGAGACCCGCTAGTGGGGCGAAGGACCCTGTTGGTCTTCGTCGGACGACGAGTTTTCATAGCCGTCAATCTCCGCCGCTCGCCTGCGCAGTTCATCGGCAATCTGGCTCTGCAGGGCGCAATCAGACGCCAGGAGTTCGCTGAGTTCCTCATGACCCACCGGCCGGTCGACCAACCCATTCAACATCGACAGTGTCACCCAGTCATCCCTGCGCGAATCGCCGCTCGGCAACGCAGCGTCGAGTCGCAACGCCAGTGCAACGACCTCTTTGATATCGACCGCGGTGGGTGATGCGAAGCCCTGCATTTCCGACGACTTCGTGCGCACCTCTGCCACATGTGCGGGGAACTCGACCTGGTCTTCCGAAACGCCGATGCCGGTGGCGATTTCGCGCGCTATGACACGGAGCTCCGCCATCAGGACCTTTTCCTTACGGAGAAGTCCCACCGCCCGTAAGCACAGCGCCAGCCCTGCGAGGACTTTATCCCACGCCCGTCCGAGCATGCCCTGCTCCGTCTGGGCAGCAATTGCGAACACCTGTTCCGCGCGGTCGAGCGTTGACATGTGCGGGTAGCGATGGTCGACCTCAGCCCACGCTGCTCGCAGTCCAGGGCTGGAATCTGCTGCCGCTACGATGGACATAAGGAGAGCCGCCCGGTCCACAGGCCGGAGCGTTCTCAACCCGAAACGCCTATGGATTTCATGCGCGATTGCGTCGATGACCTCGGGCTTCGAACCCCATCGCTCTCCATCTATGAGGATCGATACGCCTTCCGCTTCGAGTTGGCTCGACGAGTCGGTAACTAGAAGTTCAACTTTAACGTTGCCGTGATACCCGCCAAGAAACTCGGTGACGGTCGATCTGACGTCGGTCGCCGGCATTCCATTGCTCGTCGGAGCGACATTCTCGGCGCTATCGAACGCAACTACTGCGTCCGCTTCCGACAAAAATAGTGCACCGGGATCGACAGTGTCCCGACTGTTTTGAAAGGCGACAGCCGCCGCTTCGAGCGCTTCGAGCGCTTCGAGCTCATGCAATCGTGACTCGACTTCGCGTACAAACTCAGTACGCGTGCCGACATCACGAGAAAGAACGACGCGCAGTCGAGCGTACCGATCTGTCAATTCAGGACGAATCCATCTACGCCGATCTGCGATTCGCAGTGGCAACCAAAGGCGCCTCGCTTCCTGATCTTCCGTGCTCAACGCACGATCCAGACGCTCCAAGAGCTTCATTGCACGATCGAGACTTGGAGCCTCCTGGACCTCTGGCAACCGAACAACATCTGCTACATCGGGATCGACTTGCTCAAAGAACCCGGAAGCACTCTCGCGTTCGTAGGCGTCGATTTCCGCTCCTCGGGCCGCGAGCTCATCCCCAATTCTCTGCCGAAGCTCGGGATGCTTGTCTAGCTTCGTGCGCAGTTCGGACCAGGGGTCCGACTCGCCCCACTGCATCAGGCTCTGCGTGTCGATCAACCTTAGGGTGGCCCACGTAACCCGCTTCTGGTCGGGCTCATCAACTCTTTGAAGGCTGCGCCACAGCCTTTCGACCGCCGTCATCACGCTTTCGGTCGTCGGTGTCAACGGCCGCAGCGGCACGATTTCCGCGGTTGGTCCAGACATGGGTTCGTCAACTGCGCGCTTATCCGGGGTTGGCAACTCCACGACTTGCGCTGCTCTAAGCTGACTTGCCAGTTCCTTCGAACGGGACGCCATTTCCAAGTTGTGGCGCACCGCGTCGTTCGCTTCCTTTACATCAAGCCAGCGCTCGGTGACGCCAAGCAGCGGCGTTTCCCCATCACTTTCAATCCATCGATTCAGGTTGCTCAGGCCCGCTGGCCCGAGCTTCGGCTCCGGCAGTAGCCCTGTGCCACGCTCGCGATGAGAGCGATGATCTGCAACGGCCTCAATGCCGGCGGCGGCGAGTGCAGCGTTGACGAGCACGCACCACCGTTCGCGCTCTTCTTCGCAGATCGGCTCCATCCGGCGTCGCTGCCGATGTATGGGATCCAGGATCTCAACCTTCGTTCCGCAGCGCAGCCCATCGGTACCAAAGCTTGCAGAGCACGCAGACATCAACAGATGAGCATGATGATTTCGATCGCCAGCCCCCTCACGATTGGTGGGCAGGTGGATGCATACATCGACTGCAACACCATACCGTGCTGATAGTTCGCGAGCGTATAGCATCGTCAACGCTTCGCGTTTGTCGGCCGGCAACTGGTGCGGGAGGGACACCCGGATCTCCCGCGCAACGACAGCATCTTTGCGGCGATGACTGAGTTCGACGGCACCCCAAAGCTCCTGCGCGTCCACCTCATTCTCGGCGGAGCCTGGAACCAATATGTATGCGGCAACGACTCCGCGGCGGCGCAGATAGTCGTACACGGAACCCGTCCGTGGATCGACTAGCCTGCGAGCGCCACGGTAAGCTGCCGCGCCAGCGGCACTGCGATCCGCGGCGCGCTGCAGCGCTTTCATGCTGTGGCCGTAGTGCGCTTCTTCTGCCATTGATCGTGATCTTGCTCTTGATTTCCGGCGCAGCCGGCGCGTGTATCCGAAGGATACTCTAAACGCGCTTTCGTTCCTCAAGGACATCAAGAGCCCTCCGTCGCAACTATTGCGTCTCGCTTCGCATCGGCTGGAAAGCGCTATGCTGTCATTTCAACCAGCCGTAAGAAGGTGAGCCGTGACCAAGAGCGACAACGAGAGTGACACCGTGGAGACAGACGAGCAGGCAAAAGGGGCGACCAGCCGACCGCGACCGCGGCGTGCAAAAAAGCAGGAGCTCACGGAGGTCCCGCAACTCACAGAGCTCCAGTGGATGTTGGCGCTCGTCGCTTCTGACAGCAAGGAGGTAGATTCGATCCCGAACGTCAGCGCACTTTCCGCTGTCGAGGCCGCAGAGGCCTTGGCGGCTTTTTACACGAAGCGTGCAAAAGATATCGTTGATAACGACATCGGTAGAAAGGAGCGGACTCGAGGTCTGATCCTGATCGGCGCGCTAGCCGCGCAACTGTCGGAGGCAGGCCGCGAAGAGTTTGCAGGCTTGTTTGCGACGCTTGAGCCGCGCGACATCGCCTGCATTCGATCGGTTGACTGGGCGCGCCTGTTGCTGGATCGCAACAAGAAGAAAGCATGACCTGCATCACTGACGGGAGGAAGGTCGCCGCTGCGGCACCCTACCCTCCCAAGTCGACAGCTCATTTTGATCTAGAGCGGCGCATTCCGACGAGCTCCCTTTCCGGGAGCTTCGCCGGAAAGCCCGTGCCTGATGCCGCTAGCTGACCATGTCTTCGAGGAATTCGGACCCGGGCTTGAGACAGGTTATGAGCAGCCGGTCGCGTGCTCTAGTGCAGGCGACGTACAGCAGGTGACGCTCGGTTTGGTACACCTCGTCGAGGTCCCCTTCGTCAGTGATGGCGTCGACCCGTCCCTGAAGGGGAATGACGTCGTCGTCGCAAGCCATGACAGCGACCGCTTTAAATTCGAGCCCCTTGGCCAGGTGCATCGCGCTGATGACGATCGATCCAGCCGGTGGGTCAGCGTGTTGATCGAGCATCGTCACAGGCAAGCCTGCGCTGTCGGCCGCTGCTAATGCGCGAGGTAGCTGCGCGTCTGAGCGCACGAACATACAGATTTCGTGGTGTGCGAATCCCTCGCTGATGAGCGCACGCAGCCAATTGGCTACCGCGCGTATTTCACCGGTCTCATCGTCAAAGGCTTCGATGCGAGGCATTGGTCCGTTGAACGCCGACACGGACTTGCGCAGCTCGGAGTTCCCGTCTGCATCCGTCAGGGCATCCGCAAGCAAACGGTCGGCATGTACCCGGATCTGGTGTGAGGTCCGATAGTTCACCTGCAAAGTACGTGAGCGACCGCGAATGTCCACGCCCTGTGCCAGCCATGAAAACGGCTGCTGGAAGATGCGCTGGCCGACGTCACCCGCAAAGAACAGCCCATTCGAACGGCCGCCTGCCAGCGCCGCCAGGAACTTGAGTTGCCCAATGCCGATGTCTTGTGCCTCGTCGATGACGGCGAAGTCGTAGGCTGGCGACTGCCCGGCATGCGCAAGCTTGCCTGCCAATTGGTGGAACATGGCTGACCGGGTGATGAGCCCGGCGCTGGCCAGACGCTGGCCGGCGTCCGCAAATATTTGCCACAGCAATTCGCGCTGGCTCTCGGTAAGGCGTGTTTTCCGGCCCATCCGACGGACGTCACGATACGCTTCCCAGGTGCTCAACTGGCGTGCGTCTACCACTTCCAGCCACTCGTCGCGCACGAAAGCGGGCTTGAAGTTGCTACCGGAAACGGCGGCAGCTGCATCGGCAAGTGCTATATCGATCTGCGAAAGCGTTGCCACTTTTGCCCGGCGAAAATGGATCTGGTAGAGACGCTCGCCCACAGCATCGAGTGCTTTCACCTCCAACCGCTCTGCTAGCTTGAGCTCACTGGAGATCAGTTTGCGCATCCGGTTGTGCAATGCATTGGCAAGCGTTTGGGTAAAAGTGCACAAAAGTACGCGTGCCTCGGGATGCTGGCGGGCCAAGTGGACCGCGCGGTGCAGTGCCACGATTGTCTTACCGGTGCCGGCTGAGCCCGACACCCGGGCCGGGCCCTTGAAGTCCTGCTGGACCAGCTGGCGCTGCGCGGGATGCAAGAACACCAGCCACTTGTCCCAGGGGTACTCCAGCGCTTGCGCGAGCTCTTCGACATCGTGCATCAGCCGGAACCGGCGCTGTGCGTCGGGATGAGCAAAAGGATCCGTTCCGGGAGTTGCGACGCGGCGGCTCGGTGTTCCGCCGGTCGCCAATTGCAAGAGAGACTCTGAAGCCTCGGCTGGCAAGTGCGCCGCGAGTTCCAGGAACATGTCCTCGTCGGCGGCCTTTACGTCATCCAACCACTCCGCAGGGACGCCGAAAGCCAGCAAGTCGCCGTCTGCCAGTTCAGCAAATAGCGCTGGCTTGGTTGGTGCGTATTGGTGGTGCACGAGCGGCTGAGGCGCCACCACCTCACGCACGGTCTCGCGTAATTCGACCAGTTGCGCCGCACCCGTCTGCGGATGCGTTTCCAGTTTTCGGCGCGACGCCCAGTCGTAGGCCTTGTCGTGGTGGTCGACGTAACAGAGGAGCAATGCGCCCTCTGCACGGTGAACGATCAGCCGCAAGTCGACGTTGACGCGTACCGACCAGAAGTTCGGGTCGCGAGCGCGATCGAGTTTGTGGAAGCTCATGCCCGGATTCGCTGCGTTGATCTGAAGATCGAACGCAGTCGTCTTGACGGCCTTTTGCTCGTCGCCGGTCAGCCGGCCAAGGCTGTCGGTGAAGGTATCGGAAATGCGGAAGTTCACCGTGGCGACAACCCTTTACGCAGTTGATTCAACCCGAACTTGGACTTCAGGGTATCCGAAAGACTTTCATCACCTCATCGCCAAGGTGGTTGATCACCTTGACAGCAATCCGTCCTGAGCCCGGTTTGTCGAAGGGTCGCGACGTGTCGCTGTTGAGCGACGCCCAAGCGTCTTCGTTGATCTCTGCCTTGAGCGTGGTCTTGAGCGACTTGTACGGGTCGTTGGCGCCGAGGAAATAGGCATGGCGCACGAAGAAGCTCTCTTCGTTGTAGTCGGTGTCGATGAACCAGCAGGCGATGCCTTCGGGGCCATCGCTGCGCACTTCCCCGGTGCTTGGATGGAACACGTCGACGCCGTTGACCTTGACGCGAATCTGGTCCGCGCCGCCCTCAGGACCGGCGTCCAGGACGTCGAGATCGGGCTCGCCGAAAATTACGAACAGGTTGCCCTTCCCCGTGTTCTTCAGATCTTCCGCCATGTGCAGATCGGCGTTCATGCGTGCCTTGAGCACGGGGATTCGACCGAGCTTGGCAAGTTCGGTCGAGTGCGCATCGAAGTTGAAGGCGCAGGCAATCAAGACGTCGAAGCCGCTGTCGCCGGCTTCGCGCGCCGCCGCCACGAGATCCGGCCGCGATACAGTCCCGAACTCCGGCCCTATAAAGATCGCGGCTCGCCGGTCGACGCTCTTGATCGCCGTGTCGCCGCCGGTGAGTGGTTCGGTAATCAGTTCGCTGTAGCGTCCCTCTGCGCAGATCAGCTCGCCAGGCCAGCCGGTGAGCGCACTGAAGTCGATCTTGTCGGTCTTGTGCGCCTGTTGAACGCCGGCGGTCTTGAGGTTTTCGAGGATGATCCGAACGAAGTTGCGCTCCTCGCCGTAAGGCGAATCGGACTCCGCCACCCGGTCGATCAGCTCGTCGTTCTCGTCCACGCCGAGCACGCGATGGGGCGACAGGCTCTCGACCGTGAAGGGCCCCGCCACGCGGACCTTCTTCCGGTCCTCGTATGGCTTGTCGTAGAGGTATTCGGATTCCGCCCTGGCGGCGATTGACGCATCGACCGCCTGCTGACGCGCGATGCGGGCGGCCCACCAGTCAATGTGGACCTTGCGTGCGAGTTCGGGCCACTTGGGATCAGCTTCGCGAGGAATCTCCCAGTCCTGCCATGACTTCTTTAGCGCTCGATTGAGCTGGGTGCGCAATGGCTCCAGGGTTATTTGCCAGTGGTCCCAGAGCACATCGATCTCGGCATTGTTCGCAATGGATTTGAGGGTGATATGCGGGACGCGCTCATACACGAAGCCATGTCGGATATTGCCGTGTGTCGGTGCGCTTCTGGGCGCGCTCCGGGTCACTTCCCCTTCTTTGACCTGTCCGTCGCGCGAGTCGGCGAGCAGGTAGTACGCGTACCGGGCGCCCATGATGCGGGCTCGTGCCAGCGCAAGCGCGACGCGCGAGGTGTCAATCGTGATCCAGCGCCGGCCCCACTGTTCAGCGGCGTAAGCTGTAGTGCCAGAACCGCAGGTTGGATCGAGGATCAGGTCACCTGGATCGGAAGCCATCAGAATGCAGCGCTCTACAATTTTCTGTGAAGTCTGAACGACGTACGTTTTTTCCATGGCGCTTCCGGATTGAGTATCCATCCAGAGGTCGGTGACCGGAAAAACTGGGAAGTCTCCATGGAAGCGAACGTAGGAGGCGGAAGTGCCGGTAAGCTCAAGCCTGGCCGACGCCTTCAGGCGAGCCATACCCTGCTCGTTCGTTTTCCACCTTGACGAGATTGATGGACGAACAGTCTTACCGTTGAGTTCTACCGGAAACCAACTCGCTGCGCCCTCCCCTTTAGTTCTCCCAAGCGATTGGCTTGCCAGAGTCTGGAAGCGAAATACTTTCTTTGACTCTTCTGATGTTCCAATGTCGTTCAATTCGCGCGGCTTCAAGCGCCGCCTTTGTCCTAAACTATCCTGGTGGAAAGTATATGTAAGGTCTCCATCGTCACCTAACTTGCGCTGAAAATAAAGCTGCCGATATTTGAGTGAGATTCGGCGTTTGGCGTAGAACAGCACATAGTCGGTTGTGCCTGCCAAATTCTCGCCAGTTGCGCCACTAGTCTTTTTAACTGAGATTTGCGAAATAAAATTATCATCCCCAAACACCTCATCCATCAAAGTACGCACGCGATGCACATTCTCATCGCCAATCTGCACGAAAATCGACCCTGACTCGGTGAGGAGCTCACGCGCCACGGTCAAGCGGTCGCGCAAGTAGGTCAGATACGAATGGATGCCGTCGCGCCAGGTGTCGCGAAAGGCCTTGACCTGTTCGGGCTCACGCGTGATGTGATCCGCATTGCCATCCTTGACGTCGCGGCTGGTGGTGGACCACTGGAAGTTGGAATTGAACTTGATGCCGTAGGGCGGATCGAAATAAATGCACTGCACCTGTCCGCGAAGGCCCTCGCGCTCCGCCAGCGAGGCCATCACTTGCAGGGAGTCGCCGAGAATCATGCGATTGGCCCAATGGCCGTCATGCTGGTAAAACTCGGTCTTCGCCGCTTCGCTCGGCAGTCCGTTGAAGTCGGCGAACAGGTCCGGCTGGTCGCCCGATGCAGCTTTGGACCGCTGCCGACGCAGATCGTCGATCAGCGCCTTGGGATGGATCTTTTCCTGAATGTAGATCGGCGGCGCGTGCACCACCAGGTCCGACCAGTCCTGCAGGTCCTTGCCGCGCCATACCAATTGCGGATCGAGATCCTTGTTGCGGCGCTCATAGGCTTTGCGCACCGGCGATTTCTCGTCGGTGCGCAGTACTGACTGGTACTCTGCGGTCGGAATGTTCTTGCGCCTGGCCTCATCGTGGGTCAGCGTTTCGACGCTCAGCGGAACCGACTTGTCTTGCTTACGGGCCATGGGTCACTTGTCCAAGCCAGAAGGCTGGTGAGATGAAGTCGGTTTGACAGCGGTACCCGGGCAGATGAGCTTGATTGGACGCATGCCCTACCCTCCTCCCTGCATCGCGGCGCCGGTGAGGATGTCGTTCAGTGCGATGTTGACGTAGTAGTTCGATTTGCCAATGCGCTGCTTTTGCAAAAAGCCACTGGCCGTGAGCGCCTCGAGGTACTTGCGAGCGGTCAGCCGGGACACGCCAAGATCGCGCTTGACGTAGTCGATCTTGGTGTAAGGGTGCGAAAACAGGTTGTTGATCAGATCCTGGCTATAGAACTTCCGGTGCTGCGCACGGATACGATGCTTCGTGTCGAGCAATGCTGACTTGATGGCTTGTACGGTGGTGACGCCGTCACGAGCGCATTGCTCGACACCGGTCAGGAGGTACAGCACCCACTCTTCCCACGTGTCGGTTTCGCGGACGCTTTGGAGCAGCCGGTAGTAGTCCGCCTTGGTACGGACGATGTACCGGCTGAGGTAGAGCACCGGGATGTCGAGCAGCCCCTGTTGCACGAGGTAGAGCACGTTCAAGATGCGGCCCGTGCGACCGTTGCCATCGTAGAACGGGTGAATGGTCTCGAATTGGTGGTGCAGCAGTGCCATCTTGATCAGCGGGTCGACGTCAAAAGCCTCGTCAACGTTGATGAAGCGCTCGAGATCAGTCATCAATCGGACGATTTCAGCTGGATCCTGCGGTGGCGTGTAGACGATTCGGCCGGCACCGTCCTTCAAGGCTGTCCCAGGGAGCTTGCGGAAGCCCGCAGTGTTCTGCTCCAGTTCGGCCTGGATGGCCAGAATATGGTTGTTGGTGATCAGCCCGGTGTCCCTGACTTGCTGGAAGCCGATCCACAACGCCTGCCGATAGCGGCGCACTTCCTTAGCCGCCGGGCTACCCGATGCGTCGGGGTAGGCATCGTCGCGATAGAGCTCGTCATGGGTCGTGACGATGTTCTCGATGGCCGAGCTGTCCTTGGCCTCTTGCATGCCAAGCGCGTTGATCAAGATTCCCTGCTGCGGTATGGATGCAGCAACGCCCTTGAGCTCGGCCAGCTGACGGCCAGCTGCGATCAGCTTTTTCAGGACATCGGGGCGATCGAAGCGCCCCGGTGCCAGAGTGAACAGTGAGGTCAGTTCGCTCACCATCGAATTCCAGGCGCGCCGCCAAGTATAGAAAAGGACGTTTTTGTAGCTAAGTGGGTGGAGACGTGTATAGCAAATTGCTGTTTTCTATATGCGTGATGGGGGAAATGTATAGAAAATTGGC
>JANPJV010000019.1:0-6379 GCA_031425695.1 Rhodanobacteraceae bacterium
TTATTGAATCCGGAAACAAAAGCATCCAAAGCGGCGCGGAGCGCCGCACTCCAAATATCAGAAGCGCACGACCCCCGACGCCGAATACGTGTCGACCAAGTCAGACAGGTCCGCGGCAAAATCGAGCTGGAATTTCTCGAAGGCCCAGCCGATGCCGATGCTGAAGTGGGTCTCGTCGTCGCCGCGCGGGTAGAGCGCGGCGGCAGCGCACAGGTCGAAATTCAGCGCGCAGTTGCTGGGAGCGCTGGCATCGAAGGCGAGGCGATGGTCAGGGTCACGCCAGACGCCAGCGCGCAGGAACAGCGGCGTGTTCATCTCCAGCAGCGCGTATTCGACGCCCAGGCGGATCTCGGTGCCGTCGTCGATGGAGAGTGGCGGCAGCGCGCCGTTGAAGACGGTGACCAGGTTGTCGGAAAGGCGGCTATATTCGATCTGGTTCACGTCGAAGGAGATGAGCCAGGCATCGCTCGGACGGTAGGCGAGACCGAGGCTGAGCACATGCGGCACCTTGAAGCCGGGCGTGAACTCGAGCTCGCCGAAAGGCGTGATCAGGAGCTCGTTGCTGGCGGCATAGGAGAAATCGCCACCACTGCGGTAGGCCAGGCCCAGATTGAGCTTCGGCGTGATCGACCACAGCGCGCCGAATGAAAAGATCAGGTCGTCGTCATTGCCACTCTGCCGCTGCACGGTGATTGGCGGATCGTCGCGCTCGGTGATCGAGTCGATCGAGAAGTCCGAATAGGCGATCGCGGCACCGACCGAAAAGACGTCGGACAGCTTGTAGCCGACCGCGAGCCCGAGATTTTCGATCTGGTAGGAAATGCTGCCGCGCGCGGCCGGGTACTGGTCGAAGAAGTTGCCATTGGCATCCACGAACTCGATCGGCGCGGCGTCGAGCTGCCCGTCAAAATCACCGGTGCGGTGGTAATACACCGCAAGCGTGGCGCGCTCGAACGGATAGACAAAGGAGGCGAAGGACGCCTGCGTGACCGAATCGGACTCGGCGTCTTCGCCAACGCCGGCCGAGCTGAAGGGGTTGTTGACGACCTCGCCACCCGAAACGAACGGCGTGTCGAAGCCGGTGTGCCGCAGCTCCAGCCCCATTTCCGGCGAACGCAGGATGGTGAGGCCCGCCGGGTTGGCATAGGCAGCCGTGGCATCGTCGGCAAGGCCGGTGAACGCTCCGCCCAACGCGAGCGAACGTGCGCCCGGGTTGGAGAAACTGAACTGCAACGCCCGATTGACCTCATCGTCGCTGATCGCGGCAGCAGACAGCGGGACCAGAGCCAGACTTGCGGCAAGTGCACGAACGAGTGGGCTTTCACGCATGGGTTGTCCCCCGGGGCATCGACGGCGGCGCCGCCTGCGCAGCACGCTATCGAAGGGTTAAGTGGCCGTCAATGGCGGGGGTGCGGAAGATCCTGGACACAACGCGCCGACCCAGCTGTGAAAAGCCTCGACGCAAAGGAACGCAAAAGGAAGCGCAAAGGAATAGCCCAGCAAACGAATGCTCCCTTTGCGCCCCTTTGCTCGCATTACCTTTGCGTTCCTTTGCGTCAAAAAATCCAGCTTCGTCAGGCATACAGCATTGTGGTGAAATGTACCGTCTCGAGGCGTGCAGGATGCGGCGTGTCCCTATTGCGCATTGTCGATCAGCACCAGCAGTTGCAGGTTTTCGATCTCGCCGAGGGCGGGACGTTCGGGCGTGATCCGGGCGCCGATTTCGTGGTCAATCATCCGACCGTATCGCGCCGCCATGTTGCCTTCAACGTGCGGGCGGGCGAGGTCGAGATGCAGGATCTCGACAGTGCCAACGGAACTGCGGTCAACGGGCGCGCACTCGACCGCCGCCCCTATCTCCTCCAGCACGGCGACCAGCTGCGCTTTGGCGCGCTCGAGGCCAGTTTTCATTCGGTTGCGGGCGATAGCGACGACACGCTCAAACGCAGGGCCGCGGCCAAGGGCTCCCGGTCGGAAACCGCGCCCACCGAAAGCCTGCTCGAACACCAGATGCGTCTCGGAAGGCTCGCGCAACGGCGCATGCTGGTGGATCGGCCGCCGCAGATCGAAGGCTACGAGCTCGCCCACCTGCTGCTGCCGGCGCTCGGCGTCGGTGGGGATTTCATTCACTGGAGCTTACGGCCGGACGGCCGCCATGCGCTGGTCATCGGCGACGTCTGCGGCAAGGGTGTGCCGGCCGCGCTGTACATGGCGTACGTGAGCGGCCTGCTGCACGAGATCGTGCCGACTGCGCAGAGCGCCGTCGACATGCTCGAACGCGCCAACCGGGCGCTGCATCCGATTCTGGAACCGGGCATGTTCGTCACCGCACTCGCCGTGCTGCTCGACCCGACCGAGCACGAGATCGAGTTCGCCTGCGCCGGCCACGGCCCCGCCCTGATCAAGCGCTGCGACGGCACCATCGTCGAGACCACCCTCCCGCCCGGGCTCGCACTCGGACTCGGCGCCACCGCCGATATCGGCAGCGGCAGCAGCTATCTCAAGCAGGAAGAGCTGTTGTGTGTCTTCACCGATGGCGTCGAAGAGGCGGTCGATGCCAGCGGCGAGGAGTTCAATCGCTGGCGCGTGCTCGACACGCTGACCCGCGCCGCCGGCGCCATAGACGCCGCGCGCCGCCTGCATTCCGCCGTGGCACGCCACAGCGAGGGCATGCACCAGCACGACGACATCAGCGTGGTGACATTGGAGCGGCGAGCTTGAAAGCGGGTTTTCGGTTTCGGTTTTCGGTTGAAAGCCAGGCCCCCCGATCCGCCTGCTTTGCTCCTCTCTGAAAACTGAAAACCGAAAACCAAAAACCGCTCCACCCAATCAGACCACCTGACCACCCGCCCGAGCGGTACCGCAATCCGGTGGTTTTGGGGGTACGCTAATGTCCTGCCTGCCGACTCAGGAACCGTATCGTGAAAAAGATCCTTCTCGCGGCACTGTGCATGTTGGCTGGCCTCGACGCATCGGCAGCAGCCCGGAGCAATCATCCCAACCCGGTCGACAGCGCTGCCGCCAAGGCCAGTAATGCAAACCTCAGCAATGTCACGAGCTCAGCCGACAACTGTGGCGGGGTGCGCTACAACGCGACATTGACATTCGCAGCTACGGTCAACGACGGCGGCGGCCTCGACACCGTCTGGTTCGTGATCTTCGACGACAACACCGAAAAGTTCGCGCAGTCGTTTTCTGCGCCGGTCGGGCAGCTTGGCACGTTTGCGATCGCGGCCGAGTATCCCGGTGGCATCGGCCAGGCGGCACCCGGCATCGGCATCTATGTCGGCGAAACCCGAGGCAGCGGTGCGCTGATCACGATGGATCCGTTCATCCCGAGCTCGATCGGCGGCTGCACCATCGGTGGCACTGCCCCGCAAGTCAATTACAGTCCAGCGGCGGGCACGACGATCGCATTCCCGGCCTCGGGCATTGGACCCTCGATCACCGTGAGCAATGGCGGTGGCGGCACCGGCTCCGGTCCGGCTGCAACGAGCTCGGTGTTCAACTGCCTGATCTCGACCAGCGCAGCATTCCCGACTGCGAGCTTCAACCCGGCCATCAACCTGGTCGGCAGCGGAACACCGGCGCCCGCCGCCATCATCCTGCCCAACTGCGTGCCACAGTCGGCACCGCAGAACGCGAACCTGAGCTGCACCGAGCGCCGTGGCTCGGTCGAGAGCGGCAGCACGGTCCAGCGCAGCTGGACGCTGACCTGCCCGAGCGGCGCACCGACGCCGGTACCGAGCATTTCGCAACCGCGCATCGAGAGCGCCGCGCTCAACGGCGGCGTGCCCAACGGCCCGAGCCGCAAGGCGGTTGCCTCGCGCAACGCACTGCGCGTGAGCTTCATGTCCGACGCCAGCGATCTTGTGGCTGGCGACACCAACGGACGCACCGATATCTTCCTGCGCGACCGCGTCACCAATGCCGCCACGCGTGTCAGCGCCGTGGCCGAGAGCTTGAATGGCGGTGCCGCCGAGTCCTTCAGCGATCCCGCCATTTCCGCCGACGGTACGCGCGTCGCGTTTTCGGGGTCCAGCGGCCAGATCTATGCAATGGTCAACGGCGCCGGCCAGCGCGTCAGCGTCAATTCGGCGGGCGTCATCGGCAACGGTGTTTCCGGGCGCCCGATCGTTCCTGGCACCGGCGGCCTGGTGTTCTTCGATTCGCTCGCGAACAACCTGCTGGTGATCCCGGACACCAATTCCACGGCCGACATCTTCGCCAAGAACCTGAGCAGCGGCGAAGTCATCCTGATCTCGCGCGGCCAGAATGGCGAGCCGGCCGACGGCCCGAGCTCCACGCCACATGCCTCCGACGACGGCCAGACCATCGTCTTTCACACGCTGGCGGAAAACATCGCTGCCGCGCCCCCGGTGGTGACCGCCCCATTCGCACAGAACTTCGATGGGGTCACCGCACCCGTGCTGCCCGCCGGCTGGACCGCCAGCAATCCGGTCACCGGCAACAGCATCCGCTGGGCCACCAGCAACAGCGGGACGCCGGCTGCGCATACCGCCCCGAACTACGCGCGGATCGATGACCAGTCCGGCATTTCCGACAAGGTCCTGGAGAGCCCCGCGGTCACCGTGACCAGCGTCCCGGCGACCTTGAGCTTCCAGCGATATGTGCAAGTCGAAGTGGGTTTCGACGGCATGGTGCTGGAAATCTCGATCAACGGCGGCGCCTTCACCGACGCGGTCGCCGCCGGCGGCAGCTTCACGGCCGGCGGCTACGACGGCCAGATCTCGACCGGATTCCAGAGCCCGATCGCTGGCCGCAACGCCTGGACTCAGCGCACGGCCTCCTACATGGCGAGCACCTACACGCTGCCCGCCAGTGCTCCGACCGGGGCCAGCGTACGTTTCCGCTGGCGCATGGTTACCGATGCCTCGGTCGGCGACGCGGGAGCGCACATCGACAGCGTCACTTCGACCAATCTCCGCCCGCCGACGAGTGTGGCCGACAAGGCGGGCACCATCCAGCAGGCGATGATGATGCGTGGCGGTGGCTTCGGGCAGACGCGCATCTACCTCAGCCGCAATCGCGCGACCGGCGCGCTCGGCAATGGCAACAGCATCAACATCAAGGTGACGCCGGACGGGCGCTTCGGCGTCTTCGAATCGCTGGCGAGCAATCTCATCGATGGTGATGCCAATGCCGTCAGCGACATCTATCGATTCGAGATCATCAACAACCAGTTGGGCGGCCTGCAGCGCATGTCGGTGTCGAAGACCGGCGTCGAGGCCAATGGCGCCAGCCGCAACGCGAGCATCTCGGACGATGGCCAGACCATCACCTTCGAGACCGATGCGACCAACCTCGTGTTGCCGGACAGCAACGGCAGCACCGACATCATGGTCAAGTTCGTCGCCACGGGTGATGTCGCCCGGCAGGTGCTCACCACCACCACCGCCGAGCCGAACGGTTCGAGCAACCTGCCCTCGATTTCGGGTGACGGCACCACCGTGTTCTTTGGCTCCGGCGCGTCCAACCTGGTCCCGGGCGACACCAACAGCACCACCGACATGTTCTCGGCGCGGATCAGCACGGGCGCCGCCGCGGACGAGCCGAGCTTCACCGCCTTCGCCCTGCCACCGCCGTCTGGCTTCCCCAACTGCCCGGGTGGTTACTTCACGGCCGTGGTCGATGACGGCCCGAGTTCGGGCATTACCAACGGCATCTTCGGCCTGGCATTGACCTTGAACGCACCCGGCACGCAACTGCTCGATGGCGGGCTCAACTTCGGTGGCCTGCTCGATGGCAGCCAGGCGGCCTTTGCCGGATTCAATGTGCAGAATCCCAGGGCGGAGCAACAGCGCCTCAACCTGTCGATCACCGGCAACGCCGCGAGCAGCCTCAGCAGCACGCTGCCCGTGCGCATCCGGGTCATTCGCCAGCCCGCCGCCGGCGTCAACGAAACCATCTACGAAACGGTGACCACGCTCAGCCTGGCAACCCCATTCAATCACTCGATCAACATCACGCCGGGATTCCACGTGGTCACGCTTGGGCCCGAAGGCACAGCCAGCGTCCCTGGCGGCGCCGCCGATGGCCAGGCCTATATCTCGCTCACCACGAGCTTCCTCGACCGTCCCGGTGGTGGCTTCTTCGCCGGCGTGATCGTGGGTGGCTACCATGCCGCACCGCCGTTCGGTGACAACTCCGGCTTCGCGGCTTTCTGCCTCGGCACGCCGCACGCCGCCAGCGCCAGCCTGCTCTCGGCCCCGACCTACGGCATCACTGGCGCCCGCGACCTGCGCCTGCGCCTGCTCGACCATGCCCGCCGCACGGTGCTGACCACGCCTTGATCAGGTTCGGTGGGGAATTTTCGTGGGGAAAAAAGCCCCCGGGGGGATACACAAAGGCCCCCCGG
>JANPJV010000020.1:0-5123 GCA_031425695.1 Rhodanobacteraceae bacterium
CGCGTCTCGTGGCTGGATCGCTACAAGTGGGCAGCGAGCTCTGTGGTCGGCACGGCGCTGGCGCTGACCGCCGTGCACTGGCTGGTCAGCAACACCCCGCAACTCGGCTTTCCGGAAGCAAGTCAGCCGTCGTCATTGGCGACTGGAAGCCAGCCGATGAGCCTGCCGCCAGCGCACGTCACGCCAGACGTGAGTGCGCCTGCGCAGCCGGCCGGGGAGCTCGGTCCGGTCGCCGGGGATCGCCGCGCGCCGGTCAGCGACAAGGCCGAGGTGCCGCCCGTGCTGGCCTCCTTGAGCCCGTTCCGGGTGAGCCAGCCGTCGGCCGCTGCCCAGCTGGAGGCCGCAGCGCCGCTGCATCTGGCGATCGCCGAGAACAGCTGGATCGAAGTACGCGATCGGCATGGCAACAAGCTTGAATCGAAGATTGTCAGCGCCGGCGAACAGCGCAGTTTCAACATCGGCGCACCGTTCTCCGTCAGCATCGGCAACGTTGGTGGCGTCCAGGCCACGGTCGGCGGCCAGAAGGTCGATCTGTTGCCCTACAGCAAAGGCAATGTCGCGCGCTTCAACGTGAGCGAGAATGCCGGCAGCTGGAGCGCGCAATCGCGCGCGGCCGAGAACGGCGCACGCGACGAAGGCTGACGCCGCTGGCGCGCTCCTGGCGCGCCCTCGCTACAGTTCCATTGCGGTGAAATAGCGGCCAGCACGCCGGCGCTCTGCCACCGACACCAATCACCCAAACCGTTTTTCAGGGATTTGACGAGAAGATGGCCGACGACATCATTGATGCGCACGAACAAAGCGAACAGGCGCGCAAGTGGCTGCAACAAAACGGTAGTTCGATCGTGGTCGGCGTGCTGCTCGGCCTCGCCGTCCTGCTCGGCTGGCAGCGTTGGCAGCAGTCCGGGGCAGATCACCGCGCTGAAGCGCTGATGAAGTTCGAAGAGCTGCAGGTCGCGGTCGACAAGGACGATGCCGAGCTCGCCGGCAAGCACCTCGACGATCTGCGTAGCAACTACGCCGATACGCCGCACG
Source organism: Rhodanobacteraceae bacterium (assembly GCA_031425695.1). Classification (GTDB taxonomy): domain Bacteria; phylum Pseudomonadota; class Gammaproteobacteria; order Xanthomonadales; family SZUA-5; genus JANPJV01. The sequence continues at coordinate 1,036 of JANPJV010000020.1, forward strand.
CGGCACTCGCCGCGCTCGAGCACGCCGAAGGCCTGGTCAAGGCGGACAAGCTGGCGGAAGCCGAACCGCTGGTGCGCTTCGCGGTCGAGAACGGCGTGCCGGAAACCGTGCAGAGCGTGGCGCGCTTGCGCCTGGCGCGCCTGCTGATCGCACGCGGCGAGCCGCAGCAGGCGCTCGACACGGTCAAGGCTGTCACCACGGACGGCTTCAAGGGTGAAGTCGAGGCGCTGCGCGGTGACGCGCTCGTCGCCGTCGGCAAGCCAGACGAAGCGCGCAAGGCATATGACGCCGCACTGGTGGAGATCGATGTGGCGGCGACCAACCGCCGCGCGCTCGAGATCAAGCGTGATGACCTGCTTGCCGGCGGCGCGCCACCGACGCCTGCGGCAGCCCCGGTGATCCAGATGCCGGTGACGCCGGCGCCGGCTGCACCGAACGTCATCGAACTGCCGGCGGATATCGCCAAGCCCGCGGAGCAGGGTTCATGAGGAGCATCGCGGCCATGGCCGCCACGAGCATCCGCGCGCAGCGCAGACCCGGCACGAACAAAGCGCAGGGCATGCGCAGCGCTTCGCTGGGCGCCATGCTGATCGCAGCAATGCTGCTCGGCGCGTGCGCTGGTGACAGCGCCAAGAAAGAAAACATCGAGCCGCCAACCGAGCTCGTCGATTTCGAGCCGACCCTCGCGGTCGAGCGCATCTGGTCTGCCGACGTTGGCGATGGCGCCGGCGTGACGGGTGCCGGCCTGGTGCCCGCAGTGGCTGGGGGTCGCGTGTTCGCGGCCAGCGTCGACGGCGAGATCCATGCCTATGCCGCAGCCAGCGGCGAGCGCATGTGGACCAAGGAAGTCGAATCGGTCAGCGGAGGTCCGGGTGCCAGCGAGACGCTGGTCGTGGCCGGCACCATCGAAGGGCAGGTGGTGGCGCTCGATGCCGACAGCGGCGAAGAGCGCTGGCGCGTGCGCGTGTCCTCGGAAGTCATTTCGCCGCCGGTGTTGTCCGGCGATGTCGTCATCGTGATTGCCAACGATGGCCGTACCCACGCGCTCGAAGCCGCTGATGGCAAGCTGCGCTGGGCGGTCGATCGTGGCGTGCCATTGCTCAGCCTGCGTGGCAACGCGGCCCCGATCGTGACCAACGATCGCGTCCTGGTGGCGTCCGCCAACGGCAAAGTAAGCGCACTGGCTCTCGCCGATGGTCGACAGATCTGGGAGACCACCGTCGGCGCCGCTGAAGGGCGAACTGATCTCGAGCGCATGTCCGATCTCGATGGGCGCATGGTGCTGATGGACGGCGACCTGTTCGTCGCCGGCTATGAGTCAGGCGCGCAGGCGCTCACCGCCGACACCGGCCGCACGCTCTGGACGCGCAACCTGTCGTCGGTCGCCGGCCTCGCCGCCGGACGCGAAGCCATCTACGTGGCTGCCACCAATGGCACCGTGTGGTCGCTCGACCGCCGCACTGGCGCTTCCCTGTGGAAGAACGAAACCGTCAAGCACCGCATGCTGTCGGTCCCGGTGTTGATGGGTGAATACATCGTCGTCGGTGATCTTGAAGGCCAGTTGCACTGGTTCACCCGCGCCGAAGGCAACATCGCCGCACGTTCCGATCTCGGCGACGAAGGCTTCGGTGCCGGCCTCGTCGTAGTCGACGACGTGCTGTATGTGCAGAACCGCGACGGCAAGATCGGCGCGTTCCGCATCGGCAAGTGACATGCAGGGTGTGGCCGAACCGCATCGTGCGAGTGCGCCGCATCCGGAAAATGTAGGGATTTGACGCAAAGGGACGCAAAGGGAGCAAAAGGACGCAAACAAACCAGAAGGGCTTTTGATTTTTTTGCGTCCTTTTGCTCGCTTCTCTTGGCGTCCCTTTGCGTCAAAAAATTCAATCCCGACACCGCGTTCCCCACCCGTCCATAAAGGCCGAATCATGTTGCCCGTCATTGCCCTGGTCGGCCGGCCGAATGTCGGCAAGTCCACTCTCTACAACGCGTTGACGCGTACGCGCGATGCGATCGTCACCGACATGCCCGGGGTCACCCGGGATCGCCTGTTCGGCATCTGCCGGCGTGGTGAGCGGCCGGTCATGGTGGTCGATACCGCGGGCCTGACCGATGGCGAGGACGCGCTCGCCAAGGGCATGGCCGCGCAGTCCTGGCAGGCGATCGAAGAATCGGACCTGGTCTGCCTGATGGTCGACGGTCGCGACGGCCTCAATGCCGACGACCGCGATATCTGCCAGCGCATCCGGGCCACCGGCAAAGAGATCCTGCTGGTCATCAACAAGTCCGAAGGCAAGGATGCCGACGCGCTTGCCGCGGAGTTTGCGCCGCTCGGGCTCGCCCAGACGATCACCGTTGCGGCCGCCCACCTGCAGGGTCTCGACGAGCTGCTCGAGAACGTGCTCGCACGCGTGCCGGAAGAAGTCGAAGCGCTCGACGTGACCGGCGATGCGATCCGCATCGCGATCGTCGGCCGCCCCAATGTGGGCAAGTCGACGCTGGTCAACCGCATCCTGGGCGAAGACCGCGTCCTCGCCATGGACATGCCGGGCACCACGCGCGATGCCGTGCGCATCCCGCTCGAGCGCGATGGCCGCAACTATGTGCTGATCGACACCGCCGGCATCCGACGCCGCGCCCGGGTCGAGGAAACCGTCGAAAAATTCAGCGTGATCAAGGCCTTGCAAGCCATCGAAGAATGCCACGTGGTGATCCTCATGCTGGATGCGCAGCAGGGATTCGCCGACCAGGACGCACATCTGCTGGGCGAGATCGTGCAAATCGGCCGCGGCCTGGTGCTCGCGATCAACAAGTGGGATGGCCTCTCCGTGCGCGAACGCACCCAGGTCAAATCCCGGCTCGACTGGGGCCTGGCCTTCGTCGACTACGCCAAGCGCGTACCGATCTCGGCGCTGCACGGCTCGGGCATCGGCGAACTCCTGAAGGCGGTCCACCAGGCGCATCGCGCCGCGACCCGCGAGTTCTCCGCCAACGAGCTCACCACCGCGATTAACGAAGCCTTCGAGAAGCACCAGCCACCGCTGGTGCGCGGCCGCGTCGCCAAGATGCGTTACGCCCACCAGGGCGGCCGCAACCCGCCGCGCATCGTCATGCACGGCAATCGCCTGTCGGTGCTGCCAGAAACCTACAAGCGCTACATCGAAAACTTCCTGCGCACCAAGTTCCGCCTGACCGGCACGCCGCTCGTGCTCGACTTCAAGGAAGGCGAAAACCCGTTCGCCGGCCGCAAGAACGTCCTCACCGAGCGCCAAGTCCAGAAGCGCAAGCGCCTGATCAAGCACGTGAAGCGGTGAAGAGCGGTGTCGGTTGTCGGTGTCGGTGTCGGAACGAGCGTGGCGCAAGCTCGGCCGAGTAGGATGTGGTGAGCGCAAGCGAACCGCATCGCCCGCCCTTCCGAAACCGAAACCGAGAACCGACACTTTGATGACTCTCGAAGCCCAGATCCTCGCGCGCGGGATTCCGATGCGTGTCAGTTTGCGCCAGGCGCAGGAGACGATTGCGGCGGCGCTGATGCCGTTGCGGGTAGCCTTCGAGAATCTGGGGCTGGATGAGGCGCTGGGGCGGTTTCTCGCCGAGGATGTCGTGATCGGTCACGCGCTGCCGCCGTTCGCCGCGTCGGCGATGGACGGCTATGCGTTTCGCCATGGCGAGATGGGCTCGTCGATGGAGCTCCGGCTGATCGGCGAGAGCCGCGCGGGGAAGGGCTTCATCGGTGACTGGCAACCCGGTGCCTGCGTGCGCATTTCCACCGGTGCGCCGATCCCGGATCGCTGCGATACCGTCGTCATCCAGGAAAACACCGAGCGCGAGCGCGATTGCATCCGGGTGACAGCGGCACCTGCCGTGGGCGCCAATGTGCGACCGGCCGGCGACGAGTGCTTGGCCGGCAGCCGACTGCTCGCGCGCGGCGAGCGCCTGACGGCGCGCAAGCTGGCGCTGGCGGCCACGGCGGGCCGTGCGGGGCTGCGCGGGCATTCGCAGCCCCGCGGAGCGTGTGTCGCGACCGGCGGCGAACTGGCGCGTGCTGGCACGTCGCATAGCGGTGCGCCGCTCTACGGGAGGCATGG
>JANPJV010000021.1:0-98986 GCA_031425695.1 Rhodanobacteraceae bacterium
CGGAGAAGCTCGCAGCGGACAAGCTTGCAGCGGACAACCTCGCAGAGGAGAAGCTCGCAGTAGAGAAGCTCGCAGCGGACAAGCTTGCTGCGGACAAGCTTGCTGCGGACAACCTCGCAGCGGACAAGCTCGCAGCGGACAAGCTCGCAGCGGACAAGCTCGCAGCAGACAAGCTCGCAGCGGAGAAGCTTGCAGCAGAGAAGCTCGCGGCAGAGAAGCTCGCAGCAGACAAGCTCGCAGCAGCGGAGAAGGCTGCCGCGGACAAGCTCGTTGCGGACAAGCTTGCAGCCGAGAAGCTTGCGGCCGAGAAAATTGAAACGGAGCGGCGCGCCCAAGAGAAACTTGCCGCCGAAAGGCATCTCGCAGAGCAGCGTGCGGCCGAGCAGCTCGCCGCCGAGCAACTTGCCACGCGGCAGCGCGCGACGGTGCAGGCGGAAGCGCGCCTGGCCGCACAGCGCCTCGCTTCGGAGCGGGGCTCCGCGAGCCAGAGCGCTGCCCCCGTGCCGTCGGCAGTTGAATCGGCTCCAGCCACGTTGGCAGCAGCGCCACCCGCACGCAACGAAGCGCAGTCGCTCGTCGGCGAAATGGCATCGGCCTATGCCTCTGGAAACCTGGCGCACTTCGACAGCCTGTTCATTGGCACGCCGGGTCGCGCCGGTGGCGCCGGTGTCCTGCGCAGCCGCATGCAGTCGACGCAGATGCGCTACCTCGAGGTCGGGAAAATCGACTGGAACCTGACCGACGACAGCGCCGTTGGCCGGGTCAGCTTCCGCGATACGTTCGTGCCGCGCGGCGCCAAGAAGTCGGTCACGCAGGGCGGCGAGATCCGCTTGATCGTGCGTCGCGACTCCGGCAAGGCACGCATCTCGTCGATCGAGGTTGCGGCCGTTGCCAATTGAGACGGGACAGCGGCCGCGCCCCGGGCGCCGCCGCCAGATGCGTCTCCTGCTCCTGCTCGTGGTCGCCCTGTCCGCCCTGTGGCTGGTATTGATCCGCGGCTACTCCGATTACATGGCACGCGTGGATCCTGCGCGTGCGCTGCGCATGCATTCACAACAGCCTGAAGCGCTGATACGCCTCGCCGAAGCCGCGCTGGCGCGGGAAGACTTGAGTGCAGCCGAGGACCTGGCACGTCGAGCGGTCGCAGCGGCCCCGCTCGAAGGCCGTGCATTCCGGATTCTTGGCGCAGTCGCTGATCTCGGCGGCGACAGCGCGCGCGCAGCGACATTGATGGATATCGCCGCACGACTCTCCCCGCGCGACACCGCAACCCAGTTCTGGCTGGTGCTGTCGGCAATTCGCCAGCAAGACCTCGATACCGCGCTGGCACGCGTGGATCGGCTGCAGCGTTTCCAGCCAGAAACCCAGCCCCAGATGATGCCGCTGCTGACCGCCATCGCCTCCAACCCTGCCGGCGCAGGGCCGCTGGCGCAGGTTCTGGCCGGCTCACCGCCCTGGCGGGACGGCTTTTTTGCCGAATTCGTGCGTGCAGCGCGTGATACCCGCACGGTTGCCAGCTTCATCAACGCGTTGCGTCGGGCCGGGACCTCGCTCACTGGCGCCGAACGCGAAGTGTGGATGCAGCGATTGGCCCGCGAATATGACTGGCCGCGCCTGAGGCGCCTGTTGAACGAAGCAGCTCCCAACCGTCCCGCGCTGGCGGATGGCAGCTTTGAGCTGGGGGGTCGCGGGCCGTTCTCAGGCTGGGTGATGCCAAGATCGCCCGGTATCGAAGCCACGGTAGCGGAACGCGGAGCCGAAGGCGGGCGCGCTCTCAGGCTCGAGTTCTTCGAGCGCCGCGCGCAGATTCAAGTCGAACAGGTCCTGATTATCGCGCCTGGCAGCTGGTCGATCCGCGGCTGGACACGCATGCAGAAGCTGGAAGCACCACGCGGGCTCCAATGGAAGCTGAGCTGCATCCCGGGCGGAGCCGTGATCGGTGAATCAGCGTTGCTCCGCGGCACCCAGGACTGGTCGCGCTTCGAATTCAGCGCGTCAGTGCCGGCTGCCGACTGCGGCGGCCAGCTGCTGAAACTCGAAGTGTCCGCACGGATTGCGGCGGAGCTTGCCGTCAGTGGCGTCGCCTGGTTCGACGAGTTGGAAGTCGTGCCGATGGAAGCTCAATAGGTAGAAGTCAAGGCGCGCATGGCTCTTGGTGGGTCGGCGCTGCGCGCGGACTCTTTTCTGGCGGCTTTTGGTGGGTCTGCGCTGCGCGCGGACTCTTTTTCTGGCTGGGTGCTAATCGAGGGTGGAAGATAGCTTCCGCGCACAGCGCAGACCCACCAGTGCCGATTCAGAATCACGCAGGAACAGTCAGTTGAAGCGCCCGCCGCAAGTAATTCTGACTTGAGCTTGACGGCCGATCCGGATACTCTGCGAACTGGTCAATCTGCTTGCGGGGAACAGGAAATGAATCGAGCGTCGCGTAACCTGCTCGCTGCTGCGATTGGTCTCATGCTGGCGCCCTTGGCGCAGGCGCAGTCCGATGACGTCATTGGGACTCTGCAAGACGTGCAGGGCACCGTCCTGCTCAAGCAGGGAGAGGAATCCGTGCCCGCAGTTGAAGGGCAGGCGGTTCGTGCCTCGCAGGAGATCCTGGTCACCGAAGGCGCCCAGGCGATGCTGGTCTTCAATGACGGCTGCGACATCTCGCTGGATGCCGAAGAGCTCTATCGCATTCCTGGCCGTTCGCCGTGCGCGACACTCTGGTGGTCGGCACCAGTTGCCGCGGGCGTGATCTGCGCCGGCGCGCATGCGTCCGACAATGACAATTCGCGCAACATCGCCGCGGCTGGCCTGCTGGTCGGCGGTGCGCTCGCGGGCGTGGGCCACAACCGTGAATCCGGAAATTTCCGTGAGTATCTCGGCGCGCTCGAGCAGGCCGAAGGCGAGGTCATGGTCAGCGAGGACGGCGGCACGCCCACCCCGATCCAGCCCGGCACGCGCCTCAAGGCCGGGCAGCGGGTGACCGTCGCGGATGGTGCCAAGGCGCTGATCCGCTTCGACGACGGCTGCAGCAAGGAAGTCGAAGTCGGTGCCGGCGAAGCGGGCTATACCGTTCCGCACAACTCCCCGTGCTTCCGTTCGGGCACCTGGTGGGCGAGCGCGGCGGCTGCCACGGCGCTTTGCGTGACCGTCGAGGATTCGGAAAACGACGTTTCCTCACCCTGATGCCAACAGGACAATGGGATAACGATGGGCCGCGTCTAGCGGCCCATCACATTTCTGGTACTGGGCCGCGTCTAGCGGCCCATTCCATTTCTGGTATCGGTCCACATCAAGTGACCCATCCCGTTCCTGGGCAGCGTCGAGCGGAGCGACGTAATTCGGGCGCGAGTCCCCGACGCGAGCGCACCCATGCAGCGGGCGCCAGTGGCCTCGAGGGCTTGGCTGCGTGCGCGCTGCTGCTGCTGATCCTGGTCTTCGGTGGCGGTACCCGTAATGACCTGTTCAGTGACCTGTTCGTGCAACTCTGCTCGATCCCACTGCTGCTGTTCGCTTTTTATCAGCTGGACTTTCGTCGGCTGCCGCGCGCCGAGCAACAGTGGCTGTGCCTGCTCGCTGCGCTTGCCAGTTTGCCCCTCATTTATCTGATCCCGCTGCCGGCGGTGGTGTGGTCGTGGCTGCCGGGGCGCGATGACATCGCCGCGCTGCAAACGGCGCATGGCTTGGGCGGATCGTGGAGTCGCTCGCTGAGCCTCGATCCGGTGGCGACCTGGGCGGCGTTGCGCGCCTTGCTGCCAGCCCTCGCGCTCGGATTGCTGGTCCCACGTCTCGATACGACGTGGCGCCGCCGGTTGCTCTACCTGGTCATTCTCGCGGGCGTTTTCACCGTACCGCTCGGACTGGCGCAGATCAACGGCGGGACGCCCAGTCCGCTGCGCTTCTATACGCCGACCAATGTGCACGATGCCGTCGGCCTATTTGCCAATCGCAACCACTTTGCTGCTTTGCTGGTGGCGGGCCTGGCACTTTGCGGCGGATTCCTGGTTGCCGAACTTGCCCAGCACCCCGAGCCCACACCACAAAACCGGCTGCGCGTGACCATGTGGATCCTGCTCGCCGCAGTCCTGGTCTTCGGACTGGCCTTGTCCCGCTCGCGCGCCGGCGTTGGGCTCGGTGGGCTGGCGTTGGCAGCCTGCGCCTGGTTCGCATGGCGCCGGCTCGGTTCGCGTGTCCTGCGCTTTATCCTGATTGGCGCGGTGCTCGTGGTCCTGCTCGGATTTCAGGTTGGCTTCGTATGGATGGTCGAACGTGCGCAACAGATGTTCGCCGGCGATCACCGCTGGCAGATCCTTGGCGCAAGCCTCGATCTGGCGCGCGAGTTCGCCTGGCTCGGCGTCGGCCCCGGCGCGTTCCCCGCAGCCTATGCCGCCTTCGAGCCGATCGCCTCGCTGGGACCGAAAATCATCAATCACGCGCACAACGACTGGCTCGAGTGGTTTCTCGAGGTTGGACTGCTGCTGCCATTGGCGGCGTTCGCTTTCCTTGCCTGGCTGGGTGCGCGCACACGTGAGCTACGCCGGCTCAGTGCCCGTGGCGTCCCTGGCGACATCCAATCAACAGCAACCGTTGATCAGCGTGAAGCCGACGCCGCGTTGTATCTGTTCGGACCGTGGCTGGCGATCCTGCTCGCGCTGCTGCACGCTGCCTTCGATTATCAGCTGCGCACCACCATGGACCTCAGCGCGTTCGTGATCTGCTGCGCCTGCCTGCTGCCACCGCGAGCTGCGGTCGAACCGTCTCCACGCAGCGCATCGGTGCGGCGCCTGCGCAGCGTCCCCGGCAGTACCGATGGACCGCCTGATTGACGCGCCGGGCGCGGCAAGAATGCAGCTCGACCTCGGATTTCTGAGCGCGAGCCGCCAGCGCGAGCTGGCTGCACTGCGGCCTGGTGATCGCTTGACGCGCTTGCGACGGGAGCGCCTGCTGCCGCTCGCGCAGGGCCGGGATGACAGCCCGGCGATGGCCGCTGATAGCAGGTTGGCAGAGCTGTTGCAGGCCTTCCACGCCGCTGCGATCGACGTACTGGTGCTGAAGGGCGCTGCGCTCGCGTACTCCGTTTACGCGCATCCAGCGCACAGGCCGCGTACCGATACCGATCTCCTGGTTCGCGCCGAGCAGCGCGCCGCTGCAGTCGGGCTGCTGAACGCACACGGCTATCGCAGCGCCTCCACCAGCGCCCACGACCCGCTCGCGCGGCAGATGAGCTTCAGTGTCGATGGCCCAACGGGGCTCACGATCGACCTGCACTTCGCACTGGCAAACCAGCCGGAATTTGCCGAGCTGTTCTCGTTCGATGAGCTGGCCGCCCATGCAATCGAGCTTCCGCGTCTCTCTCCCATCGCGCGCGGGCTCCATCCCGAGCATGCCCTGCTGCACGCGGTGATCCACTACTACGCGCACCTGCCGGCCGCGACGCGACCGGCCATCTGGTTGCTCGATATTGCCCTGCTTGCGCGCGGGCTGGATGCTGCTGGCTGGCTCTCGCTCGACGAGCGCGTCCATGAAGCGGGTTGCAGCGCGCTCGTGGCAACAGCCATCGAGACCACCCGGAGCTGGTTTGTGTGTCCATGCCCGCCCGAGCTGCTCGCGACGTGGACAGGCCGCGCCGGAGCAGAGTGGCGCAGCGTGCGCGCCCAACCCGACGAGCCAGCCCTGCGCGAGCTGGGGCTGGCCCTGCGCGCAATGCCAAGTACGCCAGAGCGGCTCCGCTACCTCTGGCGTCGTCTCTTTCCCACAGCGGCCTGGATGCGTGCGCTGCATGGTCCACTGGGGCCGGCGGGGCTGGTGCTCGCCTATCTGCGAAGGCTGCTGGCTGGCGTCGGCCGGCGCATTCGATAAGTGGAAAAGCCCGCTCTTTGGTAGGGCATGCCGAGTTCGCGACGATTTGGGGATGGCGACCAATGGTCTCGGGCGCGTGTGACACCTGCGAGCCAACTCTCCTGGTCGAGTGGGTGTGCCCCTAACCACCTGAAAAGTCAACTATCTTCACCTTCACGTGACGCGCCTTGCCGCGCGCCAAGGCCTCACGTATGGTCAAGTTCATTGCTTGAACGAACCGAGCCGCGCTTGCTTTCCTGGTTTGCAGTCATGACCAAGCCTCGCGAGGAGGCGCAAGCGCAGATCTGCCTCGGCCGGCAAGGCTTCGAATGCCTGTTTCCACGCGTTCGGCGTTGCGTGCGCGCTGCCTCCGGCATGGTCGTGCGCACCGAGTCGCTGTTCCCGCGTTATGTCTTCATTCGCTCCGATCCCTCGACACAGTCGCTTGCGCCGATACGCTCGACACGCGGCGTGAGTGGGATTGTGCGCTTCGGCATGTTGCCGGCCTGCGTGCCTGATCTGATCATCGAACAGATTCGCGCTCGCATCGACGACGCCGATGGTTTCGTAAAACTGGCACTACCGGAGCTGCAGGCCGGTGCCAAGGTACGCATCAACGAAGGCCCGTTCTCCGGGCTGGATGCAATTTTCATGTCCCATCAAGGCGACGACCGCGTGCGCCTGTTGCTGACCATGCTCAATTCGGACCGCGAGATCGTGATTCCGAGTTACGCATTGGGCGCCCGAATCTAAAAACGGTTCGCGAGGGACGGAACTGCGGCCATGCGGGCCTACACCGCATGGCGGCAGCGTGGTTTTTTGCGGGCCCGAACCTTCTACCGGCGCGCTCCGTGGGTCCGGACCTTGTCCGGACGCGTCTCCCACCAGACACGCGCACCAGCACCCGCAACACCCATCTTCATGCTCGACGACGACACCCGCTACCGCCTGTTCCGCCTGTTGGCCGAGCACCCGCGCATTTCCCAGCGCGAGCTTGCCAATGCCCTCGGGCTGTCCCTCGGCAAGACCAATTACAGTGTGCGTGCGCTGGTCGAACGCGGCTGGATCAAGGTGCAGAACTTCCGCAACAGCGACAACAAGCTGGCCTATGCCTATGTGCTCACACCCAACGGCGTGAGCGCAAAGGTGCGAGCGACGGTCGATTTCCTGCGCAGCAAGCAGGCCGAGTTCGAGCGCCTCGAAGGCGAGATCGAACAACTGCGGCAAGAGATTGCCGCTGAAAGCAGCGAACCGGAACGGCAGAGATCACTTTTCAACTGACACGATGTGCGGCATAGCTGGCTGTTTGGCCCTGCGGGATAGCGCACAGGTTGAGCGGGCTCGCGTCGATGGCGTGCGCGACCACATGCAACGGCGCGGCCCCGATGGTTCCGCTACGTGGATCTCGGCAGACCAGCGCGTCGGCCTCGCGCACCGGCGGCTGGCCATCATTGATCTGTCCGAACGCGGCGCCCAGCCGATGCACGCCGGGGCACTGTCGATCACCTTCAATGGCGAGATCTACAACTACCAGGCATTGCGCGCCGAGCTCGAACTGCAGGGCGAGCGCTTCGTCTCCGATTCGGACACCGAAGTGATCCTGAAACTCTACGCGCGCGACGGCGTGGCCATGTTCCCGCGCCTGCGCGGCATGTATGCATTGGCAATCTGGGATGCAGTGACGCGCGAACTGCTGCTCGCGCGCGATCCGTTCGGCATCAAGCCGCTGTACTTCGGCGAACGCGACGGGCACCTCTGGTTTGCGTCCCAGGCGCGCGCGCTGGTCGACACCGGCGTCATTGCCGCCGATCCGGATACTCGGGCATGGACGCAGTTCCTGCTGTGGGGCAGCGTGCCAGAGCCGCGCACCGCCTATGCCGCGGTGCGCGCCGTGCCGGCCGGACATTGGCTGCGCGCCAGTGCGAAAAAAGGCATCGAGCCGGCAGTGGCACACTTCAGCCTGGCAGGGACCTACGCCTCGCAGGGAACCAGCGCCGCCACCGACGAAGTGCGCGCCGCCGTGCTCGACAGCGTGCGCCATCATCTGATCGCCGACGTGCCGGTTGGGGTATTCCTGTCGGCCGGTATCGATTCGGCTGCAGTGCTGGGTCTGGCGCGCGACGCGGGCGCGCAGCCGGCATCGGTCACTCTGGGTTTCGCCGAATTCACCGGCAGCGGGCGCGACGAGGCGCCCCTCGCGGCCGAACTGGCGCAGCGCTATCGGTCGCCCCATACCGTCCGCCGCGTCACGCGAAGCGAATTCGAACACGACCTGCCGCTGATCCTGGCCGCCATGGACCAGCCCAGCATCGATGGCGTCAATACCTGGTTCGTCGCCAAGGCGGCGCGCGAGCTCGGCTGGAAAGTTGCGCTGTCCGGACTCGGCGGCGATGAGCTCTTCGGCGGCTATCCGGCCTTCCGCGATGTTCCCTTGTGGACGCGCTGGCTGGGTTGGGCACGCCATACGCCGCGTCTGGGTGAGTTCGCCGGGCGCCTGCTCGGGCGCCTTGTGCGCCATCCGAAGGCCCAGGGCTTGCTGCGTTTCGGCGGCTCCTGGGCCGGTGCCTACTACCTGCGCCGCGGCCTGTTCATGCCCTGGGAAATCGAAGCTGAGCGCCCGAGCTGGCTGCCGCAGGATCGCGACGCCATCGTCGAATCCCTGAGCGCTCTCGAAGCCATGTTGCAGCCCGATCCCGGCAGCGACCACGGTCGCGTCGCCGTGCTCGAGTCCAGTGCGTACATGCGCAATCAGCTGCTCCGCGACAGCGACTGGGCCAGCATGGCGCACTCGATCGAACTGCGCGTGCCGCTGGTCGATGCCACACTCGTCTCGCGGCTCGGCCCGTTGATGCCCGCGAGCGCGCCGGGGCCGGCGAAGACGGCGCTCGCCCTGGCGCCGTCGCTGCCCTTGCCGCAGAGCTTGATCGTCCGCCCCAAGAGCGGCTTCGAAACGCCGGTTGGCAGCTGGATCCGCAAACCTTCCGATACCGAGCCCTGGGCGCGCGCGTGGGCGCGCAGGTTGATCAATGCCGAGGCCAGCAGTGCACAGGCGGCCTGAGCGGTGATCGAGGTCGTCCATCTGCAGCGGCGGCCATTGCCCGGCTTCCACAGCATCGAGCGCATGTTCAAGGATGTGCGCGAGCATCTTGATGGGCGCGAATTCAAGGTGGTCGTGCGCATCAATTGTTTCACCAGTCGCGGCCTCCTGCCGCGTGTGCGCGACGCCTGGGCCGCACGCAAGCTCACCGCTTCGGTCAAGCACGTGACCGGCGATGTGCATTACCTGGCGTGGTGGCTTGATCCGCGCCAGACCATCCTGACCGTGCACGATTGCGTGGGGCTGAGCCGTCTGCAGGGCTGGCGGCGCCGTTTGTTCAAGTACCTCTGGTACAGCCTGCCCGTACGCCGCGCCCGCTACGTCACCGTGGTCTCCGAGTTCACCCGCCGCGAATTGCTGGCGGAAACCGGCTGCGACCCGGCGCGCGTCAGCGTCATCCATCCGCACCTGTCCGAAGAGTTCCAACGCGTGGACCGCGTGTTTCCGGCTTCGCGCATCCGTGTGTTGCAGATGGGTACCGCGCCGAACAAGAACATCGAGCGTCTCGCCCAGGCGCTTGCCGGACTCGATGTGCAGCTGGTGGTGATCGGGCAGCTCTCGATCAGCCAGCGCGCGGCGGTCACCGCAGCCGGCCTCGCCTGCGAAGAAAAAACGGGCCTCAGCCGAGAGCAGATCCTGGATGAATACGCGAACGCGGATGTGCTCGCCTTCGTGTCCACGTACGAAGGCTTTGGCTTGCCGATCATCGAGGCACAGGCGGTTGGCCGGGTGGTCGTGACCAGTACCGTGTGCTCGATGCCGGAGGTTGCCGGCACCGCCGCCTGCCTGGTGGACCCGCTGGATATCGCCAGTATCCGCACCGGCATCAGTCGCGTGATCGCCGATGCCGACTATCGCAACGATTTGATCCTGGCGGGTTTTCAGAATGTGAAGCGCTTCCGGTTACCGGCGATAGCCGAGCAGTACGCCAGCTTGTATCGCAGTGTCGCGGTCACGCCGCAGGACGCCAATCCCGCATGGCAGGGCGCGCGTTGAGGGATCCCGGCGCGCCCGAGCAGGATCTGCACGAGGAATTCTTCGGCCACGCGCACGCGACGGTGATCACGGCGCGGCGCGGCTGGCACATGCCGGACTTTCGCGAGATCTGGGCCTATCGCGAACTGCTTTGGGTACTCGCGCTGCGGGATATCCGCGTGCGCTACAAGCAGGCCGTGCTGGGCGCCGCCTGGGCGGTGATCCGGCCGCTGCTGCAAATGCTGATTTTCACCCTGCTGTTCGGCAAGCTGGCCAAGATCCCGTCGGATGGCGTCCCTTATCCGGTGTTCGTGTTCGCCGGGCTGTTGCCCTGGACTTTTTTCGCCACCATTGTCGGCGCCAGCGCGAATTCACTGGTGGCCTCGTCGAATCTCGTGAGCAAGGTGTACTTCCCGCGGCTGATCGTCCCGGCAGCCTCGATGGGAAGTGCACTGCTCGACTTCTGCGTTTCTCTCGTGCTGCTGCTCGCGCTGGTTCTGTGGTACGGGCTCGGCTGGTCATCGTCGATGTTACTGGCGCCGCTCCTGGTCCTGGCAATGATGGTGCTGGCCTTCGGCCTCGGTACTTTCCTGGCGGCGCTCAGCGTGACTTATCGCGATGTTGCACAGGTGGTCCCGTTCGCGATCCAGCTGTGGATGTTCGCCACACCCGTGATCTACCCGACCAGCTTCATTCCGGAGCAATGGCGCTGGGTGCTGCTCGCCAACCCGATGACCGGCTACACCGAGGCCTTCCGCGCCAGCATCCTTGGGCAGCCGGTCGACTGGGGCATGCTCGGCATTTCGGTCGGTATCTCGCTGCTGCTTCTCGGCATGGGCGTCGCGTACTTCCAGCGGGTTGAACAACGCTTTGCCGATGTCATCTAGTCCTCCCGCCATCAGCGTGAACGGGCTCGGCAAGGAGTATCGGCTCGGCGAAACCGTCACCTCGAGCCTGCGCGAACTGCTCTCTGCGCCGGCCACCTGGCTGCGTCGACGACCTGAGCCTGAGTCATTCTGGGCCTTGCGCGAGATCGATTTCGAGATCCGGCCGGGCGAGGTGGTCGGCGTGATCGGCCGCAATGGCGCCGGCAAGAGCACGCTGCTCAAATTGATGAGCCGGATTACCTCGCCGACCACTGGCAGCATCCGCCTGCGTGGGCGCCTCACCAGCCTGCTCGAGGTCGGCACCGGCTTCCATCCGGAGCTGACGGGGCGGGAAAACGTCTTCTTGAACGGCGCGATCATGGGCATGCGCAGGCGCGAGATCGCCCGCAAGTTCGATGAGATCGTGGCCTTTGCCGACGTCGAACGTTTTCTCGACACCCCGGTGAAACGCTATTCGAGCGGCATGTATGTGCGCCTCGCGTTTGCGGTCGCCGCGCACCTTGAGCCCGACATCCTGATCATCGACGAGGTGCTCGCCGTCGGCGATGCACAGTTCCAGAAGAAGTGCCTCGGCAAGATCGAAAACGTCGCTGGATCCGGGCGCACGGTGATGTTCGTGAGCCACAACATGGCCACCATGGCTGCGCTCTGCACGCGCGCGCTCTATCTGGCCGATGGCCGGCTGCGGTTTGACGGGCCGGTGCGCGGTGCCATCGACATGCACCTCAACACGCTCGACCAGCTCGGCGGAGCGAGCCTGGCCGATCGCACCGACCGCACGGGTGACGGCCGCCTGCGCTTCACCGGCTATTGGTTGGAGAGTGCCGGCGGCGAGACTTTGCCGACGGCCCTCCTCGGCGACACCGTGGTGCTGTGCCTCGGCTACGAGGCGCAGGTCGATCTGGAAACCGTCTACGTAGCTTTCGACATCCGCGACCAGCTTGGGGAAGCGGTGAGCAACTGCAACACCGCAGATGTCGGCGCCGATTTCGAGGAGGTCCGAGCCGGTCCCGGGGTGTTCCGCTGCCGGCTGCCGCGCTTCCCAATCCGCGCCGGCCGCTATCACGGCAATGTTTATTGCTCGGCGCGCGGCCAGGTCTGCGATTTTCTCCAGGCTGGGATCGTCATCGACGTGGAAGATGGCGACTTCTACGGCACCGGCTCGTTGCGTAATCAATGCCGGGTGATGCTGCAGCAACACTGGAGCCTCGATCGCCGGACGGCGCCGGCAGTCGCATCGACCGCGGAGCCAAGCCTTGGTTGACCCGTCCTTGCGGGCTGCCGCTGCGGACGCGCCTTCGCTGGCGATCCTGATCGCGACCTGCGATGCCTATTCGGATGCCTGGTTGCCGTTTTTCCAGCTGTTCGAAAAGTTCTGGGGCGACTGCCCGTATCCGGTCTACATGATGACCAGCGGAACGCCACTGCCGAATCCGAAGGCGATTCCACTCACGACCGGCGCACGCCAGGACTGGTCCGGGTGCCTGATCCAGTCGCTCGCGCAGATCCCGCATTCGCACGTCCTGTTGCTGCTCGAGGACTACTTCATCACCAAGCCGGTCACGCAAGCCGAGATCGCGCGCCTGTTCGCCACTGCGGTGGCCGACGACTGGGATTGCCTGCGGCTGTTTCCGTTTCCGGAAGGCAGTGCGCCCTCGGCGCGCAATCCGGAGTTCACGACGGTCGCGCCGGACGCGCC
The DNA here is from genome assembly GCA_031425695.1 of Rhodanobacteraceae bacterium. GTDB lineage: Bacteria > Pseudomonadota > Gammaproteobacteria > Xanthomonadales > SZUA-5 > JANPJV01. The sequence continues at coordinate 12,482 of JANPJV010000021.1, forward strand.
GTATGCCGTATGCACGCAGGCAGCCATCTGGAAGCGCAATTTCTTGAGCTCGATGGCAGTTGCCGGCGAGACGGGCTGGGAATTCGAGATCCATGGCTCGCAGCGCGCCGCCACGACGTCGGCGAAGATCGCGAGCGTGCCGCGTCGCGCGGACTGGCTCTATCCGATCCCCTATTTCTGTACGGCAATCATTCGCGGCAAATGGGAGCCGGACGCCATCGAGATCTGCGCAAGCCTTGGTGTGAAGGTCGACACCAGCCGGCGCAAGATGCGCAGTGCCTGGGATCGCGCACGCGAGCATCCATTGTCCGGTGCGGTACGCCGGCGCGTGCAGCGTGCGCTCACGCTGCTCGGATTTCGCCGCGCATGACGAGCGCCGTCGCTGCCGGGAATGATTGGAAAAGAGAGCCATGCTGAAGTCACTGCTTGATCGCAATTCAACCGTGGGCAAGGCCTTGCGCGGGGTGCGCTCGCGCCTGCAAGGGCTGCCACCGATGCAGACGACGGGCGTTCGCGCGGAGGACCTGCGCGCGGCAGTGGGCCGCGACGACCCGCTGATCCTGGAGATCGGCTGCAACGATGGTACGCACACGATCTGGCTCAAGAGCGTGTTCCCGCGGGCGCGCATTCACAGCTTTGAACCGGAGCCGCGTGCGGCTGCGCGCTTTCTCGCGAAGACTCAGGCCCTGACCGACGTCAGCCTGCACCAGGTCGCCATGTCCGACAAAGTCGGCGAAGTCGAGTTCTTCCGCAGCTCCAACGGCGATGCCGACGGCGAGCCGACCGGTTGGGACGGCTCCGGCTCGATTCGTCGCCCGACCGGGCATCTCGCCGCCTTGCCGGACCTGAAGTTCGACCATCGCTTGCGTGTGGCCACGACCACGCTCGATGCCTGGTGCGCCGGGCAGGGCATCGACAGCATCGATTTCATCTGGATGGATGTGCAGGGCGCCGAAGTCGACGTCTTCAGCGGTGCCCGCGAAATGTTGCCAAGAATCAGCGTGATCTACACCGAGTACAGCAATCAGGAGCTGTTCGCCGGCCAGATCAAGCTTGCCGGGATTCGGCGCATGCTGCCGACGTTCCGCGTTATCGCGCTGTATCCCGACGACGTGCTGTTGCGAAATCGAAACCGATGACCGGCGTTCTTGATTCGGTCAAGCGGGCCAGCGCGCCGGCACGGGCTCGTCTGCGGGGCGCGCGCGAGCTGCTTGCCTTGGTCAGGAGCAACCTTCTCGGGAAGCTGGCGGCGCGCCGCGGCCGGCCGCGTCTTTCGACCAGTTGCCAGATCGGCCCTTTGCTCTCGATCTATCGCGACAACGGCTTTCTCGACCGGCCCGGACATTTCCTCGAGATTGGCGCATTCGACGGCGAGACTTTCTCCAACACCTCGGTCCTGGCTGACCTTGGCTGGCACGGCATCTATGTCGAGCCGATTGCGCAGCAGGCTTTCCGCTGTCGCCTGCGGCACGCCCTCAACCGCGAAGTGCGTGTCGTCGAAGCGGCCATCGGCGCCACCCGCGGCCAGCTGATGCTCGAGGACATGGGTGCGCTGACCAGCGGCAAGGACGCGCAGGTGGAGCTCTATGGGCGCACCGAATGGGCAGCGAGTGCGTTCGCGCACCGTCGCCAACGCGCAGTGCCGGCCATTCTTCTCGATGATTTACCGCTCGCTGGGGGACGCCAGCTCGATCTGATGGTGATCGACGTGGAAGGCATGGAAACGGTCGTGTGGGAACAGATGCGGCGACTCGAGTTGCGTCCACGCATGCTGATCGTGGAGTTGGTTGACCAGCACGCCGATTTCGCCGGGCATGCGCTCGCCGATGAGCACCGCAGCTTGCGCGAACAGATCCTGGCGGCCGGCTACGACGCGATTTTCGTCGACAGCATCAACTCGATCTTCCGCCGGCGCGAGCCGCTGCATGCGGACGCGGCCGCGGGGGCATGAACGGGGTGGCGCCACCACTCGAGCTCAGCCAGCGCATCCGCCATCAGGCCCGCGTCGGCATGGGCTCGTTGCTGCACAAGCTGGGTGCGTATCGGCAGTTGATGCCGATCTTCGCGCAGCAACCGACGCGCCTGCGTAAGCGCCTGCTGGGCTATCTCCAGCACTATCTCGACAGCGTGCCGTCGGCCGAAGCCGAGCTCATGCTGGAGCCGTTGGGCGCGCGTTTCGCGTGCGATCTCAACGATCACATGCTGGTCCACTACCTGCGTAACGAAACGCCGATCTACGAGCTCGCGGAGATCAACTTCTTCCGTTCGCAGGCGCGTCCCGGCGACCATATCCTCGACATTGGCGCCAACCACGGTTTTTGGGGCGTGAGCGTGGCGAGCGCCGCTGGCACTGGCGCCAAGCTGGATCTGTTCGAGGCCAACCCACTCATTGCGGGTCGGTTGCGGCGCACACTCGCGCTCAACCCAAGCGTTTCCGCGCGGCTGCACGCCTGCGCGATTGCCGACGGCAGTGCGCAAAGCCTGCAGTTCTACCGCCCGCAAGGAAACCTGAGCGGGCTCGGATCCACCGTGCTGCACGACTACGCGACCGGGCATGGCTACCTGCGTCCGGACGATGTGATCACGGTGCCGGCGCGCTCGCTGGACCAGCTGCTGGCCGCCGGTGAGATCACCGGGATGGACCTGCTGAAGATCGACGTCGAGCAGGCCGAGGATGCCGTCATCCGTGGCGCGCGGGTCGCCCTGGAGCATTTCCGCCCACGCATGTTGATGGTCGAGACCGGAATCGACAGTGCTGCCACGCGCGATTTGCAGGCACTGGGCTATCGCGTTGCGCGCCTTGGCAAGGGCGGCCTGGAGGATGCGATTCCGGCCGGCTTCTGGGGCAACCTGATCTTTTCGAACACGTGAGCAAGGTCGCAGTCAGCGTCATCATGCCTGTCCACGATCGCGCCTGGTGCGTGGCGGAGGCGGTGGCATCGGTCCTGGCGATCGACCATCCACTCGAGCTCCTGGTCGTCGACGATGGCAGCCGCGACGCGACGCCGTCCGTGCTTGCCGAGCTGCAATCGCGGCATCCAGAGCGGATACGCGTGCTGCGCCATCCGGGTGGGGTCAATCGTGGCGTCTCAGCCAGTCGCAATCTGGCAATCGCTGCGGCGCGCGGCGAGTTCATCGCATTCCTCGACTCCGATGACTGGTTCCTGCCGTCGCGCTTCGACGTCGCCCTGCCATGGATGCGTGCCCATCCCCAGGTCGCGGTCGGTGTCGAGCCATATGAAACCGACGAAGACGGTGTGCGCAACCAGCAAGCGCATCTCACGCACCTTCCAAATGACGGGCAGGGCAGGGTAGCGGCGCTGGCAGCAATGCTGAGCGAGAATCACTATTGGACGGTGCCGGCGGCGACGGTGCGGCGCGAGGGTTTTTCGCGTTTTGGTGGCTTCAACACGAATTTTCGCCTGGGCGAGGACACTGCGTTGTGGCTGCGCATGGCCGCAGCGAATTCGGTCGGGGTTATCCAGTCCGGGCATCCAGTGGCGTGTGTGCGCCGGCACCAGCAGCACTCCTGGAGCGGGCTCGACCAGGAGCACGCCTGGAATGCGTTTCTCGCGGTGATCGTTGACGCCACGCGCTGGGCGCTGGATCGCGCAAACGCAGTGGCTGCGCCCGAGCGCCAACTCTTGCTGCGCAAACTGCGTAGCTACCTGATTGAGACGCTGGCACGACCCGGAAGCCGCCTGTCGCGGCTCGGTTGGTGGTGGCGCGCGGGCGTGACCGCACCGAGCCTGCTGTTCGATCGGGCCGTCGCTGGAAATCTCGGCCGGCGCCTGCTGCACGGATGAGCGATGCCGGTTTCCTGCGTCACCTGCTGCGTCACCCGCGCGCGCTGCTGCCCGGCGCTCCCAGGGGCATCATTGGCTCAGCGCGTGCCTGGGTTGCCGAGCAACAGGCCAGACTTCCGGCTGATATCCGCCGCGGCCCTCCGGCGGCCGTCTGGGAGATCGATCCGTGCACGCTGGTCTCGCTGCCGCGTCCGCAGACGCTGCCTGGTTCCAAGCCCGGCCACGCCCAGCGGCTGTTTCCGATTCCGGCGACGGCGCTCTATTTCCTGCGCGGCGCGCGCGTGCTCGGCAGCGATGCCGCGGTGATCTCGCCCGATAACCGCGTCTTTGCGGAGTTCACCTACGTCGACGAGGCTGGCGGCATTGATCGCCACAGCATCTTCCGGCGGCGCCGTTTCCCCGCCGCGAAGCCGCTCGCCGGTTGTTATGCGACGCTTGCCTATCCATCCGCGTTTGCCTACTTCCATTGGCTGGTCGAATGCCTGCCGCGAGTGCGCCTGCTGGAGCCGCACGTGGATGCGCTGGATGGCGTTTTCATCCCGGCCGGACTGCCCGACAGCATGCGCGACTCGTTGCTCGCGCTTGGCCTGCGGACCGACCAGTTGCTGCCGATGGAGATCTCCAGTCACTACGCGCCCGAGCATCTGCTGGTTCCGGCCTTCTGTGCGGGGCTCGACTTCCCGGCGTGGGCGCCGCGCTACTTGCGTGCGCGCGTGCTCGGCGAGGATCCAAGCGCCGCGCGCGGCTCACGGCGGATCTACCTGTCGCGGGCGCGCACCGGAAAACGCCGCATCGTCAATGAAAGCGAGTTGCTGCCGATGTTGGAGCGGCATCGAATCGAAGTGGTGCACACACATGAGCTTTCCTTCATCGAGCAAGCCCGACTGTGCGCCGAATCCGAGCTCATCATCGGACCGAGCGGGGCGGCTCTGACGAACGCCCTGTTTGCCCGACCGGGAGCCGCGCTGGTCTGCTTGCAGCCGGACGCGAGCATGACCCCGCACGTATTCTTCTCACTCGCCGCCGCCACTGGCCTCGATTATTGGGATATTGCCGGGACGCCGACTACGCCTGCCGGGCCCGTGGAGCACGCCGATTTCCGCATCGATCCAGCCGCGGTGGAGAAGCTGGTCGAGGCCGTGATTGCGCGACTTGCGAGTAGCGAGGGAAGGCAACAATGACGGCTAGCAAATACTCGACGGTCATGTTCCCGCGCATCACTGACCCGCGCGGAAGCCTGTCCTTCATCGAGGCTGGGCGCCCGGTTCCGTTCGCGATCAAGCGCGCCTACTGGATCTACGACGTGCCTGGCGGAGAAACCCGTGGTGGACATGCTTACCGCAGCCTGCAGGAGTGCTTCGTGGCGCTCTCGGGCAGCTTCGATGTCTCTCTCGACGATGGCAGCGAGCGGCAGACGGTCTCGTTGAATCGCTCCTACCTCGGGCTGGTGGTCCCCAACCTGGTGTGGCGGCGGCTCGACAATTTTTCGACCAATGCGGTTTGCCTGATCCTCGCGTCGGAGACTTACGACGAGCAGGACTACATCCGCGACTACGCCACCTTTCGCGCGGAGGTCCGCTCATGAGCGGCAAGCTCGAGGACTGTCGCGTGCTGGAGCTGCGGCGCATCAATGCGCGCCAGGGCAATATCACCCCGGTCGAGCAATGGCGCGACGTGCCATTCGCGATCGAGCGCGTGTACTACCTCTATGACCTGCCCGGTGGCGAGTCGCGCGGCGGCCACGCGCATCGCGAGCTCATGCAACTGCTGGTGTGCGTGATGGGCGCGCTCGACGTGGTCATCGACGACGGCCGCGAGCGTCGCACAATCCGCCTCGATCGTGCCTACCAGGGCCTGCTCATCTGCCCGATGATCTGGCGTGAGCTGCAGAACTTTTCCTCCGGTGCGATCTGCCTGGTCCTGGCATCCGCGGTCTACCGCGAGTCGGATTACATTCGCGACTATGCGGAGTTCCTCGAGCTCGGTCGCGCTGGTTTTACTGGCGGTCCGGGCGCATGAACGGGCCGGTCCCGCTGGTCGATCTCGCCCCACAACACGCTGAAGTCGCGGAAGTGATTGCGGCTGGCTGGACGCGTCAGCTCGCGGAGATGAGCTTCGTGCTCGGGGATGCCGTGCGCGCGTTTGAGACCGAGTTTGCGCAGTTCCATGGTGTCGAACACTGTATCGGTGTCGCCAACGGCACCGACGCCATCGAGCTCGGCCTGCGGGCCTTGGGGATAGGCGCCGGCGACGAGGTCATCGTCCCCGCCAACAGCTTCATTGCTACCGCGCTGGCCGTGCTGCGTGCTGGCGCCACGCCGGTGCTGGTCGACTGTGACCCGCTGCACTACCTGATCGACGTGCGGGCGGTCGCTTCGCGGATCACGCGCAAGACTCGCGCGATACTCCCGGTGCACCTGTTCGGGCAGATGGCGGCGCTCGAGCAACTGCAAACATTGGACCCCGCCATCGACATCGTCGAGGACGCCGCGCAGACCCAGGGCGCCAGCCGCTTCGGGCGCGCGGCCGGCGCTTGGGGCGCGATCGGCGCGACCAGCTTCTATCCGGGCAAGAACCTGGGCGCTTACGGCGACGCCGGCGCCGTATTGACCGGTTCCCCCGAGCTCGCGGCCAAGGTGCGCGCGCTACGAAATTACGGCAGCGAGCGCAAATACCATCACCCCGAGCTGGGCTTCAATTCCCGGCTCGATCCACTGCAGGCAGTCGTCCTGAGCGCCAAGCTCCCGCGGCTGCACGAGTGGAATTCGTGGCGCCGGCAGGCGGCCGCGCGCTATGAGGAAATGCTCGCTGACATTCCCGGAATCCAGCGTCCGGCAGTGCTCGACGGCAATACCCACGTGTGGCACCTGTATGTGGTGCAGGTGCCGAAGCGCGAGCGGGTCTGTGCGGCGTTGGACGCCGCGGGAATTGGCTACGGCATCCACTATCCGGTACCGACGCATCTGCAGGGAGCGCTGGCCTTCCTGGGCCATCGCGAAGGCGACTTTCCAGTTACTGAAGCAGCGGCGCGGCACATGCTGTCGCTGCCGATGTACCCGCACCTCACTGCCAATGACCAGGAACGTGTCGTCGCGTGCCTGCGCCGGGCAGTCGAGCACTGAGGCGCTGATCACGCGTGCTCTTCAACAGCTTCGAATTTCTCCTGTTGGTCGCGGTCACGGCCGCGCTGTATTACCAGCCGGCGCTGCGCCGCCTGCAGGTACTGATCCTGGTGGTCGCGAGCGTGATCTTCTACGCAGCCTTCCAGCCGGTGCTGCTGCTGTTGCTGATCGTGGTCCTCGCGATCAACGTGTGGACCAGTCATGCCGTGGTCTATGGCCCGCGCGAAAACAGTCGTCGCGCTGCAGCGCTCGGCGTGATCTTCAATTTGGCCGTGCTGGTGTTCTTCAAGTATGGCGCGCTGCTGGCGAGCTCGATCGGTGCCGGCACCAGCTCCTTCGGACAATTCCTGGTGGCCTTGCCCTTGCCGCTCGGCATCTCGTTCTTCACCTTCCACGGCATCACCCTGCTGGTCGATACCTTTCGAGCGCACGCGCAGGACAAGAACTTCGGTATCGAGCGCTCGCTTCCCGTGCATTCAATGCGCATCGGCCTCTACTTCCTGTTCTTCCCGCAACTGGTCGCCGGCCCGATCACCAAGTCGCGCCAGTTCCTGCCGCAGATCGTTCCCAAATACTGGCGGGACGTGGACCTGGCCGCCTGCTTCCGCCTGGCGACGCTCGGCTACTTCTTGAAGATGGTGGTCGCCGACAACCTCGCGCAGCAGACCTATTGGATCGCGTACCCGTACTTCCTGGCGAAATCCAGCAGCGACCTGCTGGTCATGCTGACCGGCTATTCACTGCAGATATTCGCGGACTTCGCTGGTTATTCCCTGATCGCGCTCGGCATCGCACGCGTGTTCGGTTACCAGTTGCCGGAGAACTTCAACTCGCCCTATCTCGCGCACAGCTTTTCCAATTTCTGGACGCGCTGGCATATCTCGCTGTCGAGCTTCCTGCGCGAGTACCTGTATGTGCCATTGGGCGGCAATCGGCACGGACGCCTGCGTACCTATTTCAACTTGATGGTCGTGATGCTGCTCGGCGGCATGTGGCACGGGGCGGCCTGGAGCTTCATGGTCTGGGGCGCCGCCCACGGGCTGGCGCTGGTGGTGGAGCGCGTTGTCGAAGACCACGTGCGGCTGCCTACCCACTGGGCTTTTCGCGTGCTGCGAACACTGTTCGTCTTCCTCTACGTGAGCCTCGCCTGGCTGTTGTTCAAGCTCACCGATTTCACCCACGTGCTGGAGTTCATGCGCTCGATCGCGAACAACGGGGAGCTCGAGTCCTCGATCGACCTCAACTGGATCGTCGCCATGTACGCAGTCCCGGTGGTCGCCTATCACTGGATCAAGGAATACCCGCAGCGTACGCAATGGGTGCGGCGGCCGCACGTCGAGTCGCTGGTCTACGGGCTCATGCTTTTCCTGATCGTGACCAACAGCGGTGAATCGCAAGCCTTTGTCTATTTTCAGTTCTAGCCGGTGTCGCTGATCGCACGCGCGTTCTTGGTCATGCTGTTGCTGCTCGGCGGCTACGAGCTGCTCTTTGGCGCCGTGCGCTCGCGCTACATGCCGCGCGCCGACAGCATTCCGATCCTCAACGCGATGAACGCGCAAAATTATCTTTACGAGCGCGCCAACGCCGAAGTGGTGATCGTCGGGTCGTCGCTGAGCGGTCGCTTGCGCGCCGACCTGCTGGATGCCCGTACGATCAATCTTGCTTTCGGCGGGCTCAGCGCACTCGACGGCCTGGAGCTGATCACGCGCGCCGACATGCGTCCGCGGCTGGTCATGATCGAGTCGAATGTGCTGTTCCGGCCGGCCAGCGACAGCTTTCTGGACCGGCTGCTGGCGCCGCCGATGGCGTGGCTGCGCAAGCCGTTGTGGGCCTTGCGCGATGTCGCCCGTCCGCTCACCGTGGGCCTGAGCTACGCGCAGGCCTTGGCGCGACGACTGCTCCCCGCGCCGCGTGTCGCCAACGCGACTGCAGGCGATCAACCCACTGCTGGCCAGCCGACGACAGCATCGGATTCGGAGAGCCTGTTCGGGCGCATGCTGGATCTGCAGCGGGTGGCATATTCAGAGCCGCTGCCGGCGCCCGAGCGCACCAGCATGCTCGAGCACCTCAGCGCGCATCTGCAGGATTTGCGGGCGCGCGGGATCGAGGTACGGTTTTTCGAGATGCCCACGCATCCGGACCTGTGCGAGTTGCCGCGGCAACGGGAGCTGCGCTCCGAATTGCAGAAGGCCTTCGCAACGGTTGGCTACGTTCGCGTACTCGGCTGCACCGGAATCGAGAGCACCGATGGGGTGCATCTGCGTTCCGAGGAAGCGGTGCTGGTGACCGCTGAGCTGCGCCGGCTGATCAAACAATGGCGCGCCGAAGAGCCGCCGCAGGCGTCGGTGCCAGAGCGCCGATGTGAATCGAGCGACATTCGCCTTTGCATATCGTGATTTCCACCGGCCCGAACCTGCCCTTGCCGGCGGTCCGCGGCGGTGCCGTGCATCGTTTCTGGAGCCAGATGACACCGGCTTTTGCCCGTCGTGGTCACCAGGTGACCGTGTGCGCGCGCGCCTGGCCGCAACAGTCCGCTGGCGAGGTCGTCGACGGGGTGCGCTTTCGACGCTCGGGCGGGTTCGATCTGTCCCGCTCGCGCCTGCGCGACTACGCACGCAGCCTGCTGTGGGCCTTGGGGAGCACGGCCGGGCTTCCACGCGGCGATGTCTACGTCAGCAACGATCTCTTTTCGCCCTGGCTGCTCGCTGCCAGGGGTCGTGCCCGGCGTACGCTGGTGGCAGTCGGCAGGGCCCCCAAGGGTCAGTATCGTTTCTATCCGCGCGAGCTCAACCTGGCGGTGCCGACACAAGCCATCCGCGATGCAGTGGCGGCCGAGGCGCCGCACCTGGACAAGCAATGCCATGTGCTGCCCTACGCGATTGACACGCATTGCTTCAAGCCAGCTGCACGTCAGGGCGCACGAAATCAGCTGTTGTTTGCTGGCCGCATTCACCCGGAAAAGGGCCTGGAGCTGTTGATTGCGGCGTTCCGCCAGCTCTCGGCGCGCGATCCTGCCTTGCGCCTGCGCATCATTGGTCCCGTCGCAATCGATCAGGGCGGCGCCGGTGAGGGTTATCGCAAGGCGCTGGAGGAAAAGACCCGCGATCTTCCGGTGGAGTGGCTCGATCCCCTCTATGACACTTCTGCGCTCGCCGACGTCTATCGCGCGTGCGGACGATTCATCTACCCCTCGATCAGTGAATCCGGCGAGACCTTCGGCGTCGCCGCGCTGGAGGCGATGGCCTGCGGCGCGGTGCCGGTCGTGTCGGCGCTCGGCTGCTTCCGGGACTTCGTACGCCACGGCGCCAACGGCGCAATTTTCGATCATCGCCGGCCCGACGCCGTACAGGCGCTGGTCGACGCCATCGATCTTGCCGGGGGCGAGCGCGCCGCAGAGCTGGCGGAAGCAGCGCAGTGCACAGCGCTCGAGTACAGCCTGGATGCCGTTGCTGAACGCTGGTTGGGCGTGCTCAACCAGATCGCGGGCGTGCGTTGAAGGTGTCGACGCTCGCGCCAATCGTGCTGTTCGTATTCCGCCGGCCCCAGCACACCGCGCGCGTGCTCGAAGCGCTTGCGCGCAATGCCGAGCTGGCGCAGTCCGAGCTCATCATCTACTGCGAAGGGGCACGCAACGACAGCGAGCGCGAGGCAGTCGCCGCGACTCGCCGGGTGGTTCGCGAAAATGCCCGCGCCGGCAGCGTGCGCATCATCGAGCGCGAGCGCAACCTGGGCTGCGCCGCATCGATCCTTGCCGGCATCAACGAGGTCCTGGGAGTGCACGAGCGCATCATCGTCCTCGAGGACGATCTCGTCGTCTCCCGCTATTTCCTCGAGTACATGAATACGGCGCTCGAACGCTATGCGACCGCCGAATCGGTCCTGCATGTCTCCGGCTTCATGTTCAAAGACGCTTTCACATCACCCGGCGCGGCGCTTTTCCTTCCGCTCACCAGCAGTTGGGGCTGGGGAACGTGGCGCCGTGCGTGGGGTCATTTCGACACCGAGCTCCGCGCGCTGCCCTGGCTGGATCAATCCTTGTTCAGGCGCTTTCGATTCGATCTGCTCGGTGCCTTTCCCTACCGGGAAATGCTCGACCAGTATCGACGCCAAGAAATCGATGCCTGGGATATCCGCTGGTACCTCGGGTTCTTCCGCCAATCCGCGCTCGCCATTTTCCCCAGCAAATCACTGGTGGCGAATATCGGATTCGATGACTCCGGCACGCACTCGACCGACCAGTCCCTCACGGAGCCGGTTGCCTCGGTTCTGGATATCCGCGTCACCCGATGGCCGCGCTTGCGGCGGTCACGCTGGCGAGACATCTTGAGAATTTCCAAGACCTTGGGAGGAGGCCGCCCCTGGCGTCACCGCGTTCGCGCGCTCGGGTCGGGCCTGGTGGGAAAGTACTTCACGCGCACCGACAAGAGCGGGAGCAAGCTGTAGTGCTTCATCGATTGTTCGACCGCTTCGTGAACAAGGTCGGTCGCGCGATCGAGGCACGGCAGAGCGCTGCACAAGCGCAGTTCTGTACGCTAGGGGTGGGAGCAACGCTCGGACCTGAGGCCCGCATCGACAATCTGCAAATTGCCCCGACCGCGATTTCCATTGGATCCAACAGCTACATTCGTGGCCGGCTGCTGGTCTATGCGCATGCCGGCAAAATCACCATCGGCGACTGGTGTTATGTCGGCGTGCGATCCGAGATCTGGGCCGCTTCGAATGTCCGCATTGGCAATCGTGTCCTGATCGCGCATGACGTCAACATCCACGATGGCACCGCTCACTCACTCGGCGCGACCGAGCGGCACGCGCATTTCAAACATCTGCTGGAGCGCGGACACCCGACCGATATCCGCGACCTTCCAGGGGTGCGCTCGGCGCCAATCGTGATCGAGGACGACGTCTGGATCAGTTTTGGCGTGACCATTCTCAAGGGCGTGAGAATTGGTGCTGGCAGCGTTATCGCAGCACGCTCCCTGGTCGTGAAGGACGTTCCCCCGAACACGCTCTATCAAGGCACGGTGAGCTGCGAGATGCGCCCGCTGCACGAGGCGTTGCAGCAATAGTGCTCAAACACCTGCTGCAGAAATTGTTGAGCAGGGTCGCCAGCGCGAGTGACCTGCGCGAGGCCCGTTCGCAGATTGCCGCCCAGCGATTGCTGGCCGAGGACACGCTCATCCTGCAAGCGCAGATCTTGTCGGCAATGAATGCGCGGCTTCCGGCGACCACGCCCCTGGCGGAAGTCGAGTTCCGTGCGTTCTCGCAATACGGCGAGGATGGGATCCTGCAGTTCCTGATCACGCATACCCAGATCAGCGCTGCGGAAAAGATCTTCGTGGAGTTCGGCGTCGAGAGCTATCGCGAGGCGAACACGCGCTTGTTGCTGCTCAAGGATTACTGGCGCGGGCTGGTCATTGACGGGTCGGCGGCCAACATTGAGCTGATCCGTGCGGATCGCCTGTACTGGCGCCATCAACTCGATGCGCAGTGTGCCTGGATCGGTCGTGAGAACATCAACGAGCTGATTCTCGGCGCCGGTATCAAGGGACGCATCGGCGTGCTCAGCATTGATGTCGACGGCAATGATTACTGGATCCTGGAAGCGATCGATTCCGTGGATCCGGTCATCCTGGTGGTCGAGTGGAACTCTGTATTCGGCGATCGAGCGGCGCTGTCGGTTCCGTACCAGCACGATTTTGATCGCCGCAAAGCGCACTTCTCGCAACAGTACTGGGGTGCGTCCGTCGCCGCCTTTGAGCTGCTCGCCGCGCGCAAGGGCTATTCCCTGGTTGGCTCGAATCGTGCCGGTAACAACCTCTTTTTCGTACGCAGTGATCGCCTTGGCGGACTGCCGGTGCGTTCTGCGCAAGCGGCATTCGTCGACGCCTGTTTCCGCGACTCGCGGGACGCGTCAGGCGCTTTGACATTCCTCGAAGGTGCGCAGCGAGCAGCGGTGATCGCGGACCTGCCCTTGGTTGATGTCAGCAGCGGCGCCATGACCAGCCTGGGCGCGCAATTGCGCTTGCCAGCGCCTGCGGCAGGGAACCCAAAGAGCTCGTGAACGTCCCCGGCCACGCGCCAATGTGGGAGTCCGCAGTGCGCAGCTACCGCGCATCGGCGACCCCCGCGGAAGTCGCGGCGAATTACTTCGACCTGCCGCTCGCAGCCGCTGCGCAACGCTTCGCCAGGAGTGAAGAGTTCGCGGAGATCCGCCGCCTGCTGGGCACTGCGGACAACCGTAGCCTGCTGGACGTCGGCGCAGGGCAGGGGGTGTCCAGCTTCGCGTTTGCCCAGGATGGCTGGCAGGTGACCGCGCTCGAGCCCGATCCCAGCGGCGAAGTCGGGGCTTCTGCCATTGCCTCGCTGGCACGGGCGCCGGCAATTTCGATCGGCGTCGTGCGCTCGATCGGCGAATCGATGCCTTTTCGCGACGACAGCTTCGACGCCGGCTTCGGCAGGCAGGTGTTGCATCACAGCCGTGAATTGCCGCGCCTGTTTGCCGAGCTCGCCCGTGTGCTCAAGCCGGGCGCGCCACTGCTTACCGTGCGCGACCACGTGGTCGATGATGAGCTGCAACGCAACCAGTTCTTGCAAGCGCATCCCTTGCATCAGGCGTATGGCGGCGAATGGGCATATTCGGTCAAGGAATACCTCGAGGCTGCGTCCATTGCGGGCTTCGTGCTCGAGCAGAGCTGGGGCCCGGAGCAATCGATCCTGAATTTTTACCCTGGCACGAAGGCCGCGCTCGCCGAGCGGCAGCGCGAGGTGGCCACGTTGACCTGGCAACCATTCGGCCGCTGGCTCGCGGGCATCTCCGCGTTCCGCCGCTTTGCGGTTGCACGCGCCCAGGCGCGGCATCGGCAGCCGGGCCGGCTCTACAGCTTCTTGTTCCGTAATCGATGAGCAGCGTGGCCGAGCGGAGTGCATTGGTCACTGGCGCGAGCGGATTTTTGGGCTCGCATATAGCCGCGCATCTGCGCGCTTGCGGCTGGTACGTCTTCGGGCTCGGCCGCCGGCGCCTGGAAGGCGGAGCGCGCGACCAGCGCTATCTCGATCTGCCTGATTCCGCCCTGGCTGATCTCCTGGGCGAGTTGCGCCCACAGATCATCGTCCATTGCGCAGGGCCCGCTTCGGTGCCCGGATCGGTCGCAGACCCCGCCGCCGATTTTGCCGGCACTGTTCCAGTCATGTTCCAGTTGCTCGACAGCGTGCGCCAGCGCAGTCCCGAAAGTGCCGTGCTGTACGTGTCGAGCGCGGCGGTGTACGGCAATCCGCAGCACCTGCCGGTTGCGGAGACCGATGCGATCGAGCCGATTTCCCCCTACGGCTTTCACCGCAGTCAGTGCGAACAGCTCTTGCAGCAGTTTCGCGTCCTGTACTCGATCAAGGCGACCAGCCTGCGCGTGTTTTCCGCGTTCGGCGTCGGTCTGCGCAGGCAGGTCGTCTGGGACCTTTGCATACGGGCCTTGAGCGAGCATCAATTGCGAATGCATGGCACCGGTCAGGAATCGCGGGATTTCATCCACGCCGCCGACATCGCGCAGGCGGTCACGCTGCTCGCGGAAACGCCGCGCTGGCACGCGGCCTACAACCTCGGTAGTGGCGGCGAGATCGCAATCGCCGAGTTGGCACGCGCAATCTCGGCGCTGTTGCCCGTGCCGGTCGCGGTCAGCTTCGATGGCATCGCAGCGCCCGGGATGCCAGCGCGCTGGTGCGCCGACATCAGTCGCCTGACGGAACTTGGCTTCACGCCCCGGCATGCGCTCATGGATGAGCTGCCGCAACTGCTCGAACACGCCCGCAGCAGCCTCGCGGTGCACGCATGAGCACCGGCATCGCGCTGATGGCGCAGGGCGGCAGCCACTGGATGGGTGGGCTCCAATACACCGCGCATCTGATCGAAGCCCTGGCGCGCCTGCCGCAGGGTGAACGCGCTCGATTGCGGGTAACGCTGTTTGCCGGAACGGCCCAGCGCGAAGGCTTGCGCGATGTGCTGCCATTGGTCGATGACTGCCGCGAATCGATGCCGGCGGTGACCTCCTGGGCGCGCATGCAGGATCGCTGGCGCAAACGCGTGCGTGGCTTTGCCGATCCGTGGACTGATCGCGGGCTGTCCGCACTCGGGATCGACTTCGTCTACCCGCACCATGTGCGCGATCACCTGCCGAGGCGCTTTCGGGCGGCTGCCTGGCTGCCCGATTTCCAACATGAGGCGATGCCCGAAATGTTCACCGCGGCGGAGTTGGACGAGCGCCGACAGCGCTTTGCCGAAGTCGCCGAGTTCGCCGATCGGGTCGTGCTCAGCAGCGAGGATGCCCGTGCCCAGTTCGCGCGAACGCATACCGCGGCCACCGCGGCGGCAGTGGTGCTGCCATTTCCGAGCTGCCCGCGCAGCGAATGGTTCGAGCGCGATGCCCGGGAGACGTGCGCGCGCTACCACCTTCCGCAGGAATACCTACTGGTCTGCAATCAGTTCTGGAAACACAAGAATCACGACCAGCTGTGGTTGGCGCTGGCTGAGCTGGCCGCGCGTGGGATCCATCCGCCGCTGGTCCTGACCGGCCATACCCACGACTATCGCAACCCACGTCACTTCGATGGGCTCCTCGACTCCGCGCATCGCCTCGGCATCGGGCGCCAGCTGTACTTTCTCGGCGTCGTTCCGCGTGGCGACCAGGTGCAGCTGATGCGCGCCGCCGTAGCGATGCTGCAACCATCGCGCTTCGAGGGCTGGAGTACCGTGGTCGAGGATGCGCGTGCGCTCGGTTGCCCGATCCTGATGTCCGATATTGCGGTGCATCGCGAGCAGGCGCCGGTCGCGGGGGACTACTTTCCGCTCGACGATGTGCCTGCGCTGGCGGCGAAGATTGCCGCGACCTGGGAGATCCGTGGGCGCCCGCACGACGAACTTACGGCGCGCGCTGCCAATGCGCACGGGATCGAAGCTTTTGCGCGACGCTTCGTCGCTTTGGCTGAGGGGCGGCTGTGAGCGCTCCGGGGCGAATCAGCATCGTGGTGCCTTCGTACAATCAGGCGCATTTCCTGGATGCAACCCTGGCCTCGTTATTCTCCCAGGACGATCCCGACCTCGAGGTATTGCTGCTCGACGGCGGGAGCAACGACGGCTCGCTCGCGGTCATCGAGCGCTGGTCGCCGCGCCTTGCGTTCTGGGTGAGCGAAAAGGATCGTGGACAAAGCCATGCGATCAACAAAGGCTTTGCCCGCGCAAGTGGTGACTGGCTGGGTTGGTTGAACTCGGACGACTTGCTGCTCCCCGGCGCCCTGGCGACTTTGCGAGAACGGATCGCTGCGCAGCCGCAGACGCGCTGGTGGACCGGCAGCGGCCATTTCATCGATGCGGGGAATCGGTTCCTGTATGCGTACGGCAGCCCCGCTGAATTGCGCGAACCGGCTCAGCTCAGCGATTGGCGCGCGCATTGGATCGCGCAGCCCAGCACCTTTTTTAGACGCGAGCTCTATGACGCCGCCGGGGGCAGCGTGCGCGAGGATCTGCATTACGCGATGGACCTCGACCTGTGGCTGCGCCTGGTCAAGCTCGCGCCAGTCGGGACGATCGCGCGCGAGCTGTCGGCATACCGCTATCACGATGGGGGCAAGACCACGGCCATGGCGGTCGAGGGCGAGGCCGAGATCGTGCGCGTGTTGGCACAACACCTTGGCCTGGACCTCGCGCTCGACCGTGTGCGCCTGATCGCAGCCGACCGCGATCGTTTCCTGCGCCGTGCCGAACGCCTAGATGCGCTGATTGCGCCGGTGGCGAAACCGTATTCGACACTGAAGGGCATGCTCGGCCGCTGGCGGAAGTGGGCGCGTGGCTGAGGAGACCCTCGCGGTTAAATCCGCACGTCGATTGCTCTCGGCCTGGACCCGCTCGCAGCTGGCCCTGGCGCGCCGGATGAAACGCTTTGCCGGACATCCGGTGCTCTCCGAAACCGGCGGCAATGCCCGCATTGCCAGCGCGCTTGCCGCGGGCAAGCCGTTCATGGCCGGGCGCGTCGGATTCACCGAGCTGGATGCGATCCGCAGCGTCGCCGGCATCCGCGCGCAGCAGGGCGCCGACGCACGGCTTCGCTGGCTCAGCCAAGTTCGCGGCGAGCCGGCGCAGCTCGAAGCCGAGCTCATCGACTGGCTCGATCGGGTCTCCGGATTTTTTCCGCCGACGCCGCCGATGGTCACGCGGCTGGCCGATGTCCTGGTGGCCGCTGTCGCCGAGGCCGATGTGCTGGCCATCTGGTACCGCCGCCACGAGCTTGCGCTGATGCGCGAGCACGCGCCGGCGGCGTTGCCGATCGAGCCGCGCGGGCTCGAGCCGTACTACCACGCGCAGCCGTGGAGCATGCAGCTGGCTGGCAAGCGCGTGCTCGTGGTTCACCCTTACGAGGCTTCGATCCGATCGCAATTCGCCAACCGCAAGCGCATTTTTGGCGAGCACCAAGTGTGGCCCGAATGCGAGCTGCTCACGCTCAAGGCGGTGCAGACGCTGGCTGGAGAGCGGGTCGGATTCGACAACTGGTTCGAGGCGCTCGAGCACATGCAGCGCGGCATCGATGACATGGACTACGACGTCGCCATCATCGGCGCCGGCGCCTACGGGCTGCCGCTGGCTGCGCACGTCAAGCGGCATGGACGCATGGCCATCCACATCGGAGGCGCCACCCAGCTGCTGTTCGGCATCCGCGGCAAGCGCTGGGACGACCGCCCGGAAGTGACCCGGCTCTACAACGAGCATTGGGTGCGGCCTGCCCCCGAAGAAACGCCCAAGGCTCACGACAGCGTCGAAGCAGGAGCCTATTGGTGAGCTACGGGAAAGTCGCGTTGAGCCTCTTTCGCGGCACACTCTGGCGGGCCCGGCGCGGCGTGCTGGCAGCCTCGACGCCGCGCATTCTCGGGCCACGATGCCGATTGGTCGTCGAGCGCGGTGGCGCCCTGCGAATCGGGCGCTTCTGCAGCTTCGACCGCGACGTCGAGATCGTGGTCTACCGCGGGGGCCGCCTGGAGCTCGGAGATCATGTCTACGTCGGTCACGGCAGCACCATCGCCTGTGCCGAATCCATCGTGATCGGCAACGACAGCATGATCGCGGATCTTGTGTCGATCCGGGACATGAACCACCGCCGCATACCCGGCAAGCCGCTGCGCGAAGGCGGGATGGAGACGCTACCGATCCGCATCGGCAGCAATTGCTGGATCGCCACCAAAGTGACGCTGGTGGCGGGCGCCACGCTCGGCGACGAGGTGACCGTGGCTGCAAATGCAGTGGTGGTAGGCACGGTCCCCGCAGGGATCATCGTCGGCGGAATTCCCGCGCGCCCACTGAGCCGCCGTTCAGATGCTTGAGACCCGGCCTGACATCAGCGTGGTGCTGTGCACCCACAACCCACGCACGACGCCCTTGCGCCGGGTGCTCGAGGCCCTGATCGCGCAGACGCTTGATGCTTCCCGCTGGGAGCTCCTGTTGGTCGACAACGCATCGAGCCCGGCCCTGGAGCAGCGTTCCGAGCTCGCCGATCTCCTGCCGCGACTGCCGACGCGCTTGCTCGTCGAGCCCAGGCTCGGACTGACGCCGGCGCGCCTGTGTGGCTTCTCCGCCGCGCGCGCACCGGTGCTGGTGCTGGTCGACGACGACACGGTGCTGCAGGCCGACTATCTGGAGCAGGCCTTGCGGCTATTCGTGGTGCACCCGGAAATTGGCGCCGCCGGAGGGCGCATCGCTGGTGAGTTCGAACACGAGCCGCCGGCCTGGGCATCCGACGCGCTCGGCTGCCTCGCTGTGCGCGATTTTGGCGAGCATCCGATTCGCGCGCTGATCCACAACACGCTTGGACCCTGGGAGCCTTGTGGCGCCGGCATGGTCCTGCGCAGCCAAGTCGCTACCGCCTACGCGCTCGCCGCGAGCGCACCGCAGCGTCAACGACTCGACCGTGTCGGCAGCGCGCTCAGCAGTTGTGGCGATTCCGATCTCGCGCGCACCGCGAGCGATCTTCGCCTCTACCTCGCTTACGAGCCTGCCCTGCGACTGCACCACCTGATCCCCGCCGGGCGGCTGCGCCTCCCTTATCTCGTACGCCTGATGTACGCCATCCAGCGCGACGGCTGGCTGCTGTTGCGCCTGCGCGGCGATCCTCGGCGCATGAGCGCGCTCGCATATGTGCTGCGCGTCCTGCAGGCGCCGCTGGCCGCGCTCACCCTCGATCCGCGCCGCTGGCTGCTGCGACTGTCGGTCCGCCTCGGCCAGCTCAAGGGACGCCGCCTGCCGGTGCTGGTCGATGGCCACTGAGCTGCCGCGGATCACGTTGGTGACGCCCTCGCTGAACCAGGGGGAGTACCTGGCCGAGACGCTGGATTCGGTCCTGAGCCAGGGTTATCCGAATCTCGAGTACATCGTGATCGATGGCGGCAGCAGCGATGCGTCCGTCGAAATTCTCCAGCGCTATTCCCGGCACCTCCGCTACTGGGTCAGCGAGCCCGACCGGGGCCAGTCCGATGCCCTCATCAAGGGGTTTTCGCGCGCCACCGGGGAGCTCATGAACTGGATCAATGCCGATGACCTGCTGCGCCCCGGCTCGCTGCAGGCCGTGGCCGACGCCTGGGTTGCGGAGCCCGCCGATCTCATCGTCGGCGAGGACATCCAGTTCACGGCGAGCGTCGATCAACCGGTCGGTCACTTCAAGCCCGCGGGCTATACGCATCCTGGGTGCCTGCGCTTCTGGGATGGCAAATTTCGCTATCATCAGCCACCCTGTTTCTTCAGCCGGCGCGCATACGTCGACTGCGGAGGTCTGCGTCGCGACCTGCACTACGTGATGGACTACGATCTCTACTGCCGCATGCTGGCCGTCCCCGCGGTGCGTGTCGTCTATCTGGATCGGGTCCTGAGCGCATTCCGCCTGCACCCGGCCGCCAAGACCTCACGCGCCAAGGCGCGTTTCCTTGCCGAGCAACGCAGCGTCTCGCGACCGCGCTGGCCAAGTGACTGGAATATTGGGGACGAGCAGTTGGCCATGGACCGCTACAGTGCCGAATGCGCCTTGTTCCAGGCTGCCGAGGCGTTGCGCTCACGCGACTTGCGCGCATCCGGACGGGCATTTGCCGCCGCGCTCGCCTATGCACCACTGCATGCGACAGGATTCGCGTTCCGACGCGGGTGGGAGCGGCTCGCTGACTGATCTCTTCGTCAGCGTAGTCATCCCGACCTATCGGCGCGAGCAGGTCCTGCTCGATACCATCGGGTATCTGCGACCCCAAGTCGCCGGGCGTGGGGAAATCGTGGTGGTCGACCAGACTGCGCAGCACGAGCCGGCGGTGGCGCGGGAATTAACCGAACTCGACGCGTCCGGAGCCATCCGCTGGCTCCGGCGCGCTCAACCGTCCATCCCCGCGGCGATGAATGCAGGCATGCTCGCGGCCCGCGCCCCGATAGTGATTTACGTGGATGACGACGTGATTCCGGACGAAGGCTTCATCGAGGCCCACCTCGACGCCCACCGCCGCCATCCGCGAAGCATCATTGCCGGCCGCGTCCTGCAGCCGTGGCACGTGTCCGGCCAAGCGCCGCTCGATGGGCTGGCCGGCAGCGAGCCGGCGGCCGTGGACGAGTTCATCGGCTGCAATTTTTCGCTGCCGACCGCGCTCGGCGTCGCGGCCGGCGGCTTCGACGAGCAATTCATCAAGGTCGCCTATCGCTTCGAGGCGGAGTTTTCGCTGCGCCTGCGCCGAGGCGGCGCCGGCCTCCAGTTCTGGCCTGCTGCCAGCCTGGTGCATCTCCGTTCGGGCTCTGGTGGCACGCGCAGCTATGGCGATCACCTGCGCACTTTCCTGCCGGCACATTCCGTCGGTGAATATTATTTCCTGCTCGCCGCGCGACCGTCCGGATGGCTGCGCCTCGCCTTCCAGCGCCTGCGTCGCAGCGTGCTCACCCGCCACCACCTGCGTCGACCCTGGTGGATCCCGGCCACCCTCATCTCGGAGCTGGGCGGGATGGCGTGGGCGATCAAGCTGGTGCTTTCTGGTCGACGATTGCTGGAGGCGGCAGCGTGAATGACGCGATCCTGATTTTCGGGCTCACCCTGCTGCCGATGATGCTGCTGGCGCTGACGAACTGGCGCTACGCCTTCCTCGCGGCCCTGGTCGCCGGCTTCGTCCAGGATCCAGTCCGCAAGGTCTTGACCACCCAGCCGGTGGCGATGGTCGTCTTCTGTGCGTTCGTGCTGGGCTTCGCTTTGATCGGGGCCATTGCGAAGCAGGGCATGGTCACGCTGCGACCGATGAGTGGGAACAGCGCGCGCACCCGTACCTTGCTGCGGATCTTCCTGGTGTATGTACTGATCGAAGCGGGCAATGCCCTGTTCCGGTTCGACTCGATCATGGTGCCGGCCATCGGCGTGCTTGCCTACCTGACCCCAATCCCTGCGCTCTGGCTGGCCTACAACTACGTCCGCGACCCAGCCGATATCCAGCGCTTCATGCGCGTTTACATGGTCCTCGGGCTGGTCGCGACCGTCGGCATCTACCTCAGCAGCAGCGGGTTCGATTCGGTCCTGCTGAAGCCGATCGGCGGCGAGATGCTCATCTTCGACCGTGTGGCCGGCATCGTCGCCTCGCACAGCGGGTTCATGCGCTCATCGGAAATCAGTGCGTGGCACGCAGCGGCAGTCGCCTGTGTCGCGGTAGTTTCGATGATCACTTTCGGGGGTGCACTGAGCCGCATCTATACCCCAGCGATCGTGCTGTTCTGTACCTACGGGGCGATCCTGACCGGGCGTCGCAAGGTTCTGGCGGTGATGATCTTGTTCGTCGCCATTTATTTCCTCGGGCTCTACTACTTCAGGAAGCGCTCGAGCCGTCGTGGCGGCATTGTCGTCGCGTCGATGACTTTGCTGATCCTGATCGGTGCGCTGACGATGGCGCCGGATGTCGACAATCTGTCGCCCTACCTGTTGCGCAGTTCGACCGTGTTTGCCGACGCCTGGGACCGCCTGAGCAGCCTCGGAATCGCTTCCATCGGGTGGGGATACGACGCTGGCGGATTCTTCGGCCTCGGTACCGGTGCGGGCGCACAGGGCACCCAGCATTTTGCCGCGGGCGCAGCGGCGACAGTCGGTGGCGCGTCTGAGGGCGGCCTCGGCAAGATTACCGCCGAGCTGGGCATTCCTGGGTTGCTGTTGACGCTCGTCTGCACATGGCTGGTGGCGCGCCAGGTTCGCCTGGCCATTTCGGCGGCGGCGAAGGCCGATCCGCGCCTGCTGCGCTTGAGCCTTGGCCTGCTTGCTTTCGTCGCCGCGAACGTGCCGGTCTTTGTCGGCGCTTCGCAGATCTATGGCGACCCGTTCGTGCTGATCCTGATGGGATCGATGCTCGGCTTCGTGCTGGCCGCGCCCCGGGTGTTGATGATCAGGCAGGCGCGTGATGCGATGCGCGAACTACGACCCGAGCCCGCGCGCGGGCTATCGGTGCCGAGCCCGGTGATTCCGATCAACCGGGCCGCAGTCATCAAGGAAAGTTGGGGCGACGAGGACGAGAGCGCGTGATTCGCACCTGGTGGGAGAGCTTGGTGGCATCGGCCAAGGCCGCGATGGGACCTCTGGTGGGAGCGGCCATCGCCGCGATGCTTTTCCAAACTCCTGAGCGCCGAATCCAGAGACCAAAGCCCCACAACCGAATACTGGTTGGCACTTGCGCCTGCTCCACGTAGTTCCCACGTATCTGCCGGCCACTCGCTACGGCGGTCCGATCCAATCCGTCCATGGCCTGTGCAAGGCGCTCGTACGGCAGGGCCACGATGTTCATGTCTTTACCAGCAGCCTCGACGGCAATGAGCGGCTGGTGGTTCCGGAAGGCGTTCCGGTCGACCTCGACGGCGTCAAGGTCTGGTATTTCCGATGTCTTTGGGCGCGGCTGTGCTGGATCCCGGGAATGGTCGGCGCCTTGAAGCGCGAGATCGATGGCTTCGACTGCATCCATCTTCATTCGGTTTTCCTGTGGCCGATGGCGCGGGTGGCGAGCATGGCGCGGCGGCGCCGGGTTCCCTATCTGCTGTCGCCCCGCGGAATGCTGGTGCCCGAGCTGATTGCCAAGCGCAGTTCCTGGGCCAAGCGCGCGTGGATAGCGATCGTCGAAGCGCGCAATTTGCGTGGTGCGGCGGCCATCCATGTCACCAGCCCGCTGGAAAGCGATGATCTGCTACGGTCCGAGCTGGCCTTGGCACCTGTCGTCGATATCCCCAATGGCGTCGACTTCAACGCGACCGCGCCGCGCCAGCCAGTCCCGCGAAGCGTGCTGTTCCTGGGTCGCCTGTCGTGGAAGAAAAACCTGGCAGAACTCATCGCGGCGGTGGCTGCCCTGCCGCAATGGCAGCTCACGCTCGTCGGGCCCGACGATGAACGCATCGCTGACGTGCTGGCACAGCGCGCCGCCGCACTTGGATGCGGTGAGCGTGTGCGCTGGATCGGAGCCGTTGGCGAAGCCGACAAGACGCGACTGTTCGCGGAAAATGCTTGCCTGGTGTTGCCATCGATCAACGAGAACTTCGGGAATGTCGTGATCGAAGCGATGGCGCATGCCTGTCCCGTAATCGTCACGCCCGGCGTGGGTGCGCGCGTGGTGGTCGAGGCCAGTAGCGCCGGCCTGGTGGCGAGCGCGGCGTCGGCAGCAGCGATCGCGGCGGCAATCCAGTCACTTTTCGAAGATCCGGAGCACGCCGCCGAGTGTGGTCGCAAAGGTCGCGCGTATGTGCGCGAGCACTTGGCCTGGGCGCATATCGCAGAGCGCATGACCGAGGTCTATCGCCAGCATGCTCGCTGAGATTACGCCGCTGGTGATCACCTGCAACGAAGCCGCCAATCTGGAGCGCACGCTTGGCGCGCTGAGCTGGGCGCGACGCGTGGTCGTACTCGACAGTGGCAGTGTCGACACCACCCGGGATATCGCTGCCCGCCATGCCAACGTCGAGTGGAATGTCCGCCCGTTCGATCACCATGCCGGTCAATGCAACTACGCGCTGGAGCACCTGCTGAAAGGCGCGCGCTTCGTGCTCAGCATGGACGCCGACTATGTCGTGACCGCGGCATTGCAGAAAGAAATCTCGCAGCTCGACCCGGATGCTGATTATTCCGGCTACCGGATCCCGTTCCGCTATTGCATCGGCGGGGTGCCGTTGCGCGGAACCTTGTATCCGGCACGCATCTGTCTTTACCGCCCGGAGCGGGCTCGCTACCGCCAGGACGGGCACGCACATTTCCTCGAGATTTCGGGCCGGGTGCGTAACCTTTCGCAGCACATGCTGCACGACGATCGCAAGCCGGCGACGACCTTCCAGGCGCGCCAGCAGCGCTACGCGCGGATGGAGGCCGAATTCATCCGCTCGCTGCCGTGGCAGCGGCTCGGCTGGAAAAAACGCGTCCGTCGCCTGCTGGTGCTCGCGCCCTGGCTGGTACCTGCCTATGTCCTGTTTGGACAGGGCCTGATCCTCGATGGCCGCGCCGGCCTGCGCTATGCCTACGAACGCTTCCTCGCCGAATGTCTGATATCCAAGGAGTTGCTTTTGCAAACTGTCAACGGACGCGCTCGGGCATGATCGTGCTCGGCCTAAACGCCTTTCACGCCGACTCGGCCGCCGCGCTGGTAATCGATGGCCGGCTGGTCGCGGCTGTCGAGGAAGAACGCTTCCTGCGCATCAAGCATTGGGCAGGGTTCCCGACCGAGGCGATTCGATGGTGCCTGCAACAAGGGGGAGTCAGCCTTTCCCAGGTGGACACGGTGGCAGTCAACACCGACCCGAAAGCAGGGCGACTCGCGCGCGCGGCGTTCGCGTTCCGCCATCTGCCATCGCCGGCGGTGGTCGTGGATCGCCTGCGGGCACGACGCAAGCGCCTATCGGTGCTCGACCTGTTGCGCGCGGCATTTCCCGATCAAAACGTGCGCGCCCGGCTGTTGCCGGTCGAGCACCATCTGGCCCATCTGGCGAGTGCCTACTTTCCGTCCGGGATCGACCGCGCGGTTGCGTTGTCGGTCGATGGCTTCGGCGATTTCGCTAGCGCCGCCTGGGGGATCGGCATCAATGGACGGCTCAGTGTTGATGGCAAGACCGCCTTCCCGCACTCGCTCGGCATTTTCTACCAGGCGCTGACGCAGTATCTCGGCTTTCCGCATTACGGCGACGAGTACAAGGTCATGGGCCTGGCGCCCTATGGCGAGCCACGCTTCGCCGATGCGCTGCGCAAGCTCGTCCAGACCGATGCGCGCAGCGGGCAGTTCGCGCTCGACACGAACTACTTTCGCCATCATCGCGAGCGCATCGCCTACGATTGGGACGATGGGCAGCCGGTATTTTCCAACCTCTATTCCGACGCGCTGGTGGAGGCGCTGGGACCGGCGCGCGCCGAGGATGCGCCCATCGAACAGTTGCACAAGGACCTGGCGCGCTCGGTCCAGGTGGTCTTCGAGGAATGCTACCTGGGGATCATCCAGGCACTCGCACGCGACTACGACACCGACGCGCTGGTGCTCGCGGGCGGGTGCGCACAGAACTCAGTCGCCAATGGGCTGATCTCCGCGCGAACGCCATTCAAGCGCGTCTACATCGCCGCTGCTGGATACGACGCCGGCGGTGCCGTGGGCGCAGCTTGCTGGGCCAGTGCGCGCGCGGGAGTGCGGCCGTTCCCTGAACGATCGCCGTATCTCGGCCCCGAGTTCAGCGATGCGGAAATCGCGGCCATGTTGGGTGAGGAAGCTGCCGCCATTTCCGCGCAGGGGTGCACGGTCACCCAGTTTGCTGACGACGCGACCCTGGTCGAAGATGCCGCGCGGAGAATCGCTGAAGGACAGGTGGTCGGCTGGTTCCAGGGACGCCTCGAATGGGGCCCACGTGCGCTCGGCAATCGATCCATCCTTGCCGATCCGCGGCGGGCCGACATGAAGGACATCATCAATCGCAAGATCAAGCGGCGCGAGTCCTTTCGCCCATTTGCTCCCTCGATCCTCCGCACGGAAGTGGGCAACTGGTTCGAGCGCGACGAAGATGTCCCGTACATGTCGATGGTGCTGCCGATTCGCGCCGAACAGCGCGAGAAGATTCCAGCGGTCACCCATGTCGACGGCAGCGGGCGACTGCAGACGGTCGACGACGAGCACAATCCGCGCTATGCCGCTCTGATCCGCGCGTTCGCGCGGCTGAGCGGTGTGCCAATCCTCTTGAACACGTCGTTCAACGAAAACGAGCCCGTCGTCTGCCGCCCAATCGAAGCTTTGCGCTGCATGCTGCGCACCGAGATGGACGTGGTTTACCTGGGCAACTGGTGCGTCAGCCGCGAGCGAGCCGCGCGTGACTGATCGGCTCTTGCCGAGCAGCACGCGGCCGGTGCGTGTGGCGGTGCTGAATACGCACCCGATTCAGTATTTTGCGCCGCTGTATGCCTACCTCGGCAAACACGCACCGGACATCGAGCTCACCGCGCTCTACTGCACGGATTACAGCCTGCGGGGCGCAGTTGACGAGGGATTTGCCCAACCGGTGAAATGGGACATCGACCTGCTTGCGGGCTACACCCACACCTTCCTTGGCAAGGCAGCCGCCACGCGCAAGCTTTCCGGCTTCTGGTCCCTGATAGTTCCCGAGCTCTGGCGAGAGATCCGCAGTGGCCGGCATGACGTCCTATGGTTGCACGGCCACGGCTATGCAGCGTGCTGGCTGGCCCTGGTCGCCGCACGCACGGTGCGCATGCCGGTGCTGATGCGTGGCGAAACCCACCTCGGGCTGGTTCGTCCAGGTTGGCGCGGGCGCCTCCGTGACGGCGTGTTGCGCGCGCTGTTTCGGCGCATGGCGGCCTTCCTCGCCATCGGTAGTCGTAACCGCGCCTACTACCGCGCGATGGGCGTGCCCGATGCAGCCATTCACCTGGTGCCATACACGGTCGACAACGCACGCTTCATGGAGGCAGCGCGCCTGGCTCCGGATGAGCGCGAGCGCATGCGTGCGCGCCTCGGACTGCGCCCGGGCGTGCCGACCGTGTTGTATGCCTCGCGGCTGGTCGAGCGCAAACATCCGACTTCTCTGCTCGAGGCCGTCGCCATCCTGCAGCGCGCAGGCGTCGAGCTCGGGCTGTGCGTGATCGGATCAGGCCCGCTCGAACAGCAGTTGCACGCACAGGCGCAAGCGCTCGGCGTGCGCGACATCAGTTTCGTTGGCTTCCTGAACCAGCAGGAATTGCCGAGCGCCTTTGCCAGCTGCGAGATTTTCGTGCTTGCCGCGGCGGATGAACCCTGGGGCCTGGTTGTCAACGAAGCCATGTGCGCCGGACTGCCGATCATTGTCTCGCGCGAAGCCGGCTGCGCCGAGGATCTCGTCGAACACGGAGCCAATGGTTTTCAGGTCGCGGCGGGCGACACCGGTGAGCTTGCACAGGCTATCGAGCAACTTCTCAGGAGTCCGGCGCTCATGCAGTCGATGGGTGCGGCCTCGCTCACGCGCATCGGCGGCTGGAGTTTCGTCGAGTGCGCCGAAGGCTTGCGTTCGGCGTTGGGTTTCATCGCTCGTAAAAACGAGCGGACGCGCCCAGCCGACACGACCCGACAGATGGACGAGACGCCCGCATGAGCCTGTTCCGTGACCCCGCCGCCTTCGACCCTGACCGCGATTCAAAGCCGCCATTGAAGCGCGGTCCTGCGTGGCTCCTCCTGCGAGCGAACGTGGTCTTCGCCACGCTGCTGTTTTCCGCCCATCCGAGCGACGCATGGACCTGGCTGCGCTCGATGCATGCGCGCCGACGACCGCTGAGCATGGCCATTCCGTGGTTGACCTTCGGGGCGATCCGCAAGATCCGGCAGCTGTTGCCGAGCCAGCCCAACGTGTTCGAGTTCGGCAGTGGCCATTCGACGCGCTGGTGGCTGGAGCAGGGCGCCCGGCTGTTCTCGGTGGAGGATCACGCCGGCTGGTACGAGCTGTTGGACAGCGACCTCAAGGCCCGTGGATTCCGCGATTACCAACTCATTCTCGCGCCGACGCTCGAGCAATATCTCGGCGCGCTCGAGAAGATCGAGCCTGCGAGCCAGGACCTGATCCTGGTAGACGGTGCCCATCGGCGCAACTGCGTGAGTGCGGCCGTCCCCTATGTGAAGCCCGGCGGCCTCCTGGTCGTCGACAACACCGACTGGCACTGGTTTCGCGAGCACCCGATCGAGGGCATCCCGTCGCAATGGGCGAAGTTCGCGTATCCCGGCTATGGCCCGATGATTGGACACCCCAGTGAAACCACGATCTGGCAACGGCCACAGGTCGATCCAGCTACGGACGACCGCATGCAAGCCGGGGCGCGGTGAAGGCCCAACTGAAGGCGCTGCTGCCAGGTGCGGTCGTGCACGCCGTCGCGCGGCTGCGTCGCCGCTGGCAACAATGGCTGAATCGTCGCCGCAGTACCGAGCAGGTTTTCACCGACATCTACGCCAAGAATCTCTGGGGTGGGCAACCTGGGGAGTTCGACTCGGGCTCGGGGACCGCCGACGCCATCGCAGTCTCGAGCTATCTGGCGACCGTGCACGAGCTGGCCGCGACTCACGGATTTGCTGGCAAGCACTTTGTCGACCTGGGCTGTGGCGACTTTCGGGTCGGACGCAAGCTCACCGGCTTGAGCGCGCGATACATCGGGATCGATGTGGTGCGGTCGCTGGTCGAGCGCAACCAGCTTGCGTTCGGCAGCGACAGCGTGCGCTTCCAGCACCTCGACATCGTCACCGATGCCTTGCCCGATGGCGAAGTCTGCTTCCTGCGCCAAGTGCTGCAGCATTTGTCCAACGCGCAGATCGAGCAGGTCTTGCGCAAGCTCTCCAAATATCGATTCGTGCTCATTACCGAGCACTATCCATCCGACAACCCGCAGATCGTCGCCAACAGGGACAAGGCGCACGGCGGCGACATCCGACTGTACGAGAACTCCGGTGTCTATTTGACCGAGCCGCCGTTCAAGCTGCCGGCAAGCAGTGTGCGGCAGGTGCTCGAGGTGCGTGGTGTCGGGGCCGATGCCAGTGCCGATCACGGCGTCATCCGCACTTTTCTGTACACGCCCCCTGCAGATGGCTGAGCTCGCGCGTGCTGCGGCTGGCGCCGCGGACGAAAGCCGCGTGCACCTGCCGGAGCTCGACGGCTTACGCGGACTGGCAATCGGGCAGATTCTTGTCTACCACTTTTTCACTGTGCTCCTTGCCAACGCACCTGCACAGTCGGCGCTTGCGTATGCCCAGGCTGGGACGAGATTCTGCTGGGCAGGCGTCGACCTGTTTTTCGTAATCTCCGGCTTTCTCGTGACCACCGTGCTTCGGCGGGATCTGATGCGTCCGCGACCGGCGTTCGCCTTTTATTCGCGTCGGGCGTTCCGCATTCTCCCGCTGTACTTTTTGAGCGTTGCCATTGCTTTCTGGCTCGCACGCTCGGCCTGGGCGCCGCCTGCGCTCAGCGCCGGCAACCATTCCTGGGGCAGCTATTTGCTGCTGCTGCAAAACTTCGACCTGGCAGCGACCGGCCGCTTCGGGGGCCTCTGGCTTGCGCCGACGTGGTCGCTCGCGATCGAAGAGCAGTTCTATCTGATCCTGCCGGTCATTTTCCTGTTCGCGCGCACCCGCGCACTGGTACTCATCTGCTGCACGCTCGTGCTGGCTGCCCCGATGCTGCGTTGGTTGCATGAATTTCCGGCCAGCTACGCGCTTCCCTACTGCCGGGCGGACGGGCTGTTCTTTGGCGTCCTCCTCGCACTAGCGTGGGCCGACGCCCGCGCGCGCGAGTTCATCGGACGGCACCCCGCCAGCCTGATCGGCGCCCTCGGACTTGCGGGTCTGGCGTTTGGCGCCTGCGTGCTCTGGTCGAGCGACGCTGGCGGCGTATTGAACCATTTCGTGTTTTCCATCTTCTTCGGATTGCTTCTGCTCACGCTGCTCGCCGGCCTGCTGCCGACCGTGTGCAGCCTGTTTCGACTGAGCGGATTGCGCTGGCTCGGCGAGCGCGCCTATCCCCTGTATTTGTTCCATTTCGGCGTGCTCGCCTTGAGCTTTGCACTCTTCGAGCTGCCGATGCAGCTTGATTCGTGGGCGTCCTGGTGCGCAATGGGCATCGGCCTGCTGGCCACGCTGGCGCTCAGCGATGGTCTCCATCGGTTCGTCGAGAAACCGCTGATCCGGCGCGGCCGAGCGCTGTCGAGAAGGATCAGCACCCTGGCGCCTGCCCTCGGCGCTTCCGCGAGATCCGAGTCCCAAGTGAGCCCCTGACGTGAATTCGATCATCCTCAAGAGCCGGTCACCTGCACCTGGCCAGCCGTTGTTGAGTGTCGTCGTGCCCGCATTCAACGAGCAGGAGGTCATCACCGAGGCGGCGCGAAGGCTGCTCGCGGCCTGTGGGCCATATCTCGACGCCGGGGTCGAGATCATCTTCATCGATGACGGCTCGCGCGATGCCACCTGGCCGATGCTCGTCCGGCTCGCAGATGAGGCGCCGCAGTTCATTGCCGTCAGGCTTTCGCGCAACTTCGGGCACCAACTGGCACTCACGGCCGGGCTCGAGGTGTGCACCGGCCAGCGCATCCTGATGATCGATGCCGACCTGCAGGACCCGCCGGAATTGCTCCCCGAGATGATGGCGCTGATGGATCAGGGTGCCGATGTCGTATACGGGCGGCGCATCGAGCGCAAAGGCGAGACCCTGTTCAAGCGCGTGACCGCAAGCATGTTCTACCGGGTCCTGAACCGCATGACCGACGTCGACATTCCGCAGGAAGTGGGCGATTTCCGCCTGGTGAGCCGGCAGGTGCTGGATTCGCTGCGCGCGTTGCCCGAACAGCATCGCTTCGTGCGCGGGATGGTGTCCTGGCTGGGCTTCACGCAAGTGGCGTTTCCCTATGTCCGCCAGGAGCGCTTTGCCGGCACGACCAAATATCCGCTGCGCAGGATGCTGCGTCTCGCAGTCGATGCGATCACCGGCTTCTCGACCATCCCACTGCGCGCGAGCCTGTGGTTGTCTGGCCTCGGCTTCCTCACCGCGATTGCCGTGACCGTCTACGCGCTGGTGTCCTGGCTGTTCTTCGATGCGGTGCGTGGCTGGGCCAGCCTCACCGTCGTGGTGGCCTTGTTCGCGTCGGCGCAGCTCTTGTGCCTGGGGATCCTCGGCGAGTACGTCGGCCGCATGTTCGTCGAGGTCAAGGCGCGGCCGCTGGCGATCATTCGCGAGATCGTAGGCGCCTCGGCGCTGGCGGTCGAAGAGCGGAAGCCGCGCGAGTGAATGAGCGGCTCATGCGCGGCCGCGAATGGGTGCTGCACCATCCACTCGCGAGCGCCGTCGTGCTGGTGCTGTTCGCGCGCCTCGCCTTCCTGTCCGGGAACGGGGTGTCGCTCGACGATCTCAAGTACTTCGACAGCCTGCCACCGAAAGAATTCCTGCTGTCCCAGGGACGCTTTGGCTGGCTGCTCGCCGACCGGCTGTTTTATTCGCTTGGCATGGCCGGACCATATTGGTATGTGCATGCCAGCGTAGTGGGGTGCGCCTTGCTTGCCGTCTCGGGGGCCACGCTCGCACGGCTGGCGCTGCTCGACGCGGATCGGCGTTACTCGACTGCGGCGATTGCGGCCGGTGTGTTGTTTGCGGTGCATCCCTTTCATGCCGAGGCCCTGAGCTTTCGCGAGGCCTTCCCGTTCTACGCACTGGCGATTGCCTGCGGCACCGCGGGCCTGCTGGTGCTTGAGCGCGCGCACTCGCTGTGGCGCTGGCTTGCGGGAGCAGCGCTGATCACGCTGGCGATCAGCATCTACCAACTGGTGTTGAACGTGCTCGCCGTCGTGCTGCTGTTCCGGATGATGGCCGAGCTTGGTTCCGGCACGCGTTTGCACGAGCTGACGACACGGCGTCCACTGATCAGCATGCTCGGCGGCTGTGTGCTCGGCACGCTGGTATTCCTGGTGGCGATGAAGCTCATCGTGGTGGTGCTCGGGATCACCCCCGACAGTCGCGCGCAGCCCCTGCCACTGGCCAACCTCCCGCACCGGGCCACTGAGCTGGTTGCCACGGTGTCGTCATTGGTGCGTTTTCAGCAATTGTTCCCCGCACCGTTACTGAGCGCTCTTCTGATGCTGCTCGCCGCCATCGGCAGCATTCGGGTGATCGCTGCCGGCGCAGGATGGCCGGCTCGCGGAGCCATCCTTCTGCTCTTGCTGCTGGTGCCGTTTGCGGCCATCGGCGTCGTCGGCGCCGGTGCCGTGTTCTGGCCGGCTCCGCGGACGCTGGTTGGCTTCGCCTTCGCCACCGGCATGCTGGTGGCTCTTGCCGGCCGCGGGTCTCCGACGCGTCTGGCAACCCCGGCACTCGCGGCGCTGGGCGTGGTCTATGCAGCGTTCTGTGTCATCGGCGATACGGTCGCCTTCGACCAGGGCCGAGTGAATTCGCGTGATCGCCATGTCGCTGCGTTGATCGATAACCGCGCCGGCGCGCTCGGAGCGCGCAGGATCGCCTTCGTCGGTCACTGGCAGCACGGGCCGAATGTGCGCACGCGCAGCGGGGACATGAGCCTGTCAGCGTTTGCGATTCAATGGTCACGCGCGCCTGCGTTGACTGAATACACCGGCCGCGCCTGGGAAGTCGTCGACGCGTCTGCGCGACCAGACTGGACCGACCGCTGCAAGCAACTCGGAAAGTGGCCACATGCCACCGCGGTCTTCTCCGATGCGGATACGGCTGTCATTTGCCTGTGACTTTCCGGCCCGGCTCGTGGTTCTGGGGTTTCTTCGTTGCACTGCTCTTGCGCGCGGCGCTGCTGGCACCGGTCGCGCTGTCGACGCCGATCTATCTGGTCGGGGATTTCAATACGGATTATTTGCCGCGTGCGCATTACCTCGCGACTCATGGCCGGCTCCCGACTGCCAGCGAACTCCCACTCGATTTCTACCTGCGCCCACCGGCCTACAGCGTCGTGCTGGCGCCTTTTGCCGCCGCAGGCCTTGGCGACCACGAAATCGGCAAGGCGGGCAGGGGGCTCAACCTGCTGGTGGAAACGCTGTGCCTGGCGCTATTGCTGTGGATGGCGCTACGGGTAACGACGCGGACCAGCCTGCGGCTAGCGTTTGCGCTGCTCCTGCTCATCCAGCCGTTTACTTCAAGCCTGCTGTTATTGCCGGGGCCGGACGTGCTGCTCATGGGCACGCTCACGGCAGCACTCGCGCTGTTGCTGCGGCGGGCAATGAGCGAGCACCCGTCACGCGGAGCCGGCGCCGCGCTGGCCTTCGGCACGCTGGTCGCGCTCTCGATCTTGCTGCGCGCCGAAATGGTGGTGCTGGGCGGGCTGCTGATCCCGATCTGGTGCTGGCTCGAGCTTCGCGATCGAAATTTTCGCCCGCTTGAGCTCGGCGCTTTGATGCTCCCGTTCATGGGTGCGATCGCGCTCAATATCGGTTACAGCCTGCATGTCCAGGAACGCTGGAACCTATGGTCCGGCGGGCAAGCCCGCTTCACCAATCGCCCGGAGATCGTGTGGCTGCGGTCGTGGTACGGGGATGAGAGCAGCAAGACCAATATTGGCTGGTACTGGTATCGCGGAGAGCACCTCGATCCCAGTTACGTGCCGACAGCGGCCTTGCGCGGTGCGGGCGATGCGCAGCTCCTCGCCGGCGTCCTGGCACATGCGGCCGCAGCCGGTACGCGAACGGCGGTCCCTTTCGAGCCCTTGCGCGAGCTCGCCGAGCGCAATCGTCGCGAAGCACCCTTGGACTTCCATCTCGGCATCCCGGCGGATCATGCGTTCTCGATGTGGCGTGACCTTCCCGTGCCGGAGGCCTGGCGCTCGGCCTGGCATGCGCTCAACTGGCGCATGCCGAAGCTTGTTCAGATTGGGCTGCAACTCGTGCTGCTGGTCGGGATCGTGGCGGCACTCCTCGGCGCCTCGTTGCGCAGCGGCGGGCGGCTCCGTCTGCTCATTGCATTGGTTGCGGTGGTGGTCGTTACCCGCACGGGGCTGTTTGCCGCGACCATCAACATGCCGGAGAGCCGCTACATGGTGCCGGTGGTCCCGGCAGCCCTGCTGCTGGCCTTCCTTGGCTGGGCCTGGCTGATCGATCGTCCCCGCGCCGTGCCGCGCCCGCTTGCCGAGACGTCGTCCGCATGAAACGTCAAGGCTTGCGGTACCTCATCGTCGGCGGCGCCAATACACTCGGCAGCTATCTGCTTTACTGCCTGCTGCTGCTGTGGATCGGGCCGCAGCCGGCCTGGCTCACTAGCTATGCGATCAGCATGTTGGCCGGCTATGTCGCCCATTCGCGCCTGGTATTCGATGCGCAACTGGGGGCGCGACCTGCGCTCGGCTACATCGGGCTGCAGTTCTTGATGTATTTCCTGAGCAGCGGTGTGCTTGCAGTAGGGCTGCACTACAGGCTCGACCCGCGCATCGCCGCTGCCGTAACGATCGCCATCACCGTTCCGATTTCCTTCTTGCTCTCACGATGGCTGTTGGCGGCAAGAGCGTCGTCGAGGACTGCGAGCACGGAAGCAGACAAAACCAACCTGGAAATGAAATGAAAACGGCATTGATCACCGGCGTGACCGGGCAAGATGGTTCTTACCTGGCGGAGCTGCTGCTGCACAAGGGTTACATGGTCCACGGCATCAAGCGACGCGCCTCGCTGTTCAATACTGAGCGCGTTGATCACCTCTACCAGGATCCGCACGAATCCAACCGGCGCTTCATCCTGCACTACGGGGACCTGACCGATGCAACAAACCTGATTCGCATCGTCCAGCAGGTGCAGCCAGACGAGATCTACAACCTGGGCGCGCAAAGCCATGTTGCCGTGTCTTTCGAAAGCCCGGAGTACACCGCCAACAGCGATGCGCTGGGCACGCTGCGGCTGCTCGAAGCAATCCGCATCCTGAAGCTCGAGCGCAAGACCCGGATCTACCAGGCGTCCACCTCGGAGATGTTCGGCAAGGTCCAGGAAACCCCGCAACGCGAGACCACGCCTTTCTATCCGCGCTCTCCCTACGGTGCGGCCAAGGTCTATGCCTACTGGATCACGGTCAACTACCGCGAGGCCTATGGGCTGTTCGCCTGCAACGGCATTCTCTTCAATCACGAATCGCCCCTGCGCGGCGAAACGTTCGTAACCCGCAAGATCACGCGCGCGCTGGCGCGCATTCACCTCGGTCTGCAGGACTGCCTGTACCTCGGAAACTTGAATGCGTTGCGCGACTGGGGGCACGCGCGCGATTTCGTCGAGGCGCAGTGGCTGATGCTCCAGCAGGATGTGGCCGAGGATTTCGTGATTGCGACTGGCCTCCAGCATTCGGTGCGCGACTTTGTCGTGCGCGCGGCGCGAGAGCTCGGCATCGAGATCGAATGGAGCGGTGCCGATGGTGATGAGCTTGGTGTCGTTGCCTCAGTGACAGGGGACAGCAGCGTTCGTGTTGGGCAGCGCATTGTTGCTGTCGACCCACGCTACCGCCGGCCTTCCGAGGTCGAGACCTTGCTCGGCGACCCCAGCAAGGCGCGCGAACGCCTGGGCTGGACCCCGAAAACGAGCTTCACCGAGCTGGTCGCGGAAATGATGCGTGAGGACCTCAAGCTGGCACAGCGCGACGCGCTCGTGCGCGGTGCCGGATTCCGGGCGTTCGATCACCATGAGTGAGCGAGTTGCTGTTTCCGCGGAGCGCATCTTCGTCGCCGGCCACAAGGGCCTCGTTGGTTCCGCCCTGCTGCGGTGCTGGCAGCGCAATTCGGTTGACACGGTGCTGACCGCAGACCGCGCGGAGCTCGATTTGCGCGATGGCGCTGCGGTGCGCAGTTGGTTCGAGGAACAGCGTCCCACGCGCGTGATCCTGGCGGCCGCACGCGTCGGCGGCATCCACGCGAACAGCCATTTCCCGGCCGAATTCATTCACGACAATCTCGTCATCCAAACCAATGTCATCGATGCCGCCTGGCGCTACGGCGTGCGCAAGCTGCTGTTTCTCGGATCCTCGTGCATCTACCCGAAGTTCGCGCCGCAACCGATGCGTGAGGAGTACCTGCTTACCGGCGCACTCGAACCCACCAACGAGTGGTATGCCGTCGCCAAGATCGCCGGCATCAAGCTTTGCCAGGCCTACCGCCGGCAATATGGATTCGACGCGATCTGTGCGATGCCGACCAATCTGTACGGTCCGGGCGACAACTTCCACCCAGAGAATTCGCATGTCCTGCCGGCCCTGGTGCGCCGCTTCCATGAGGCGCATGCGCGTGGCGATGAGGCGGTCACGATGTGGGGGACCGGAACGCCGCGGCGCGAGTTCCTGCATGTAGACGACCTGGCCGACGCTTGCCGCTATTTGCTGGACCACTACAGCGAGGAGGAAATCATCAACGTGGGCGTCGGCACGGACGTGTCTATTCTCGAGCTCGCTCAACTGATTGCTCACACCGTAGGTTTTTCGGGTGAGATCTTGACCGATCCGACCAAGCCCGACGGCACGCCACGCAAGTTGCTGGATGTCTCGCGCCTGGCGACGCGCGGCTGGCGCGCGCAGATTTCCCTTGAAGAGGGGGTCGCAAGCACCTATCGCTGGTTTCTCGAGCATCAGGGAGAAACGCGCGGATGAGAGTGCTCGTCTGCGGTGGTGCTGGCTATATCGGTTCGCACATGGTGCGGCGGCTGCAATCCGAGGGCTGCGAAGTCGTGGTTTTCGATGATTTTTCGACCGGGCATCGCGAAGCCCTGGAAGGCGTTGCCGTGGTCGAGGGAACACTGTTGTCCGCCGCTGACCTCGAGCGTGCGTTCGCCCACGGCAGCTTCGACGCGGCCATGCATTTTTGCGCGCACGCGTTGGTCGCCGAGTCGGTCGCGAACCCGTACGCCTACTACCAGAACAACGTCGTCGGCACGCTCGAGTTGTTGATGGCGTTACGCCGCCATCGAGTAGAACGTCTGATCTTTTCCTCGACCTGCGCGATCTTTGGCGTGCCCGAGTCCGCAAGGATCGATGAAGGCCATCCAAAGGCTCCGATCAATCCGTACGGCGCGAGCAAATTGATGTGTGAGCGGATGCTGGCGGACGCGTGGCCCGCGTACGGGCTGCAATCCGTCGCCTTGCGTTACTTCAACGCGGCCGGCGCCGCGCTCGACGCCCGCATTGGCGAATCTCACCAGCCCGAGACTCACTTGATCCCGAATGTGCTGAATGCAGCACTTGGGCGCGGAGCAGTCCTGAAGGTCTTCGGCAGCGACTACCCAACCGCCGACGGCACCTGCGTCCGCGATTACGTCCACGTACTGGATCTGGTAGATGCGCACTGGCGCGCCCTGGGCTGGCTGGCATCCAATCCTGGCCACCATGCCTTCAATCTTGGCAGCGAGCACGGCTTCAGCGTGCTCGAAGTGCTCGATGGTGCGGCCGCTCTGATCGGCAAATCCATAACCCATGAGCTCTGCGAACGCCGCGCTGGCGACCCGCCGGTGCTGGTAGCCGACAGCGCGCGGGCGCGCGGTGCACTCGGCTGGCAGGCGCGCCATTCAGACCTGGAGAGCATCCTCGCAAGCGCGCTCGCCTGGCATCGGGGGCAATCTTATTGACGCTTCATGGCTTGCGAACACAGACCATCAGGCGCAATCTGTGCAGAGTCCGGGCCTGCGGCCAGCACTGGACGAATTCTTGATCATCAGCCAGGGGGCAAATTGATCGGTTGGGCTGCATTTTTAGGGGCGACGTTTGCCTGCGCGCTGACGGTTGCCTTGCTCATTCGATGGGCAGGTAGCCTTGGCCTCGTTGATCATCCGACGGAGCGCAAGGACCATAGCCATCCGATTCCCGTCGTCGGTGGAGTCGGCATCCTCATCGGACTGCTGGTCGGATTTTCCGTAGTCGGTGCCATTTCGCCGCCGGTTTCTGCACTGCTGAGCGCGGGAGCGCTGCTCATCTGCATCGGTGTGGTGGATGACCTTCGCGACGTCCACTGGATGCCGCGCATCTTCGTTCAGATCCTTTCTGGCCTGATTCTGGTCGTGCTTGGCGGCGTGGTGCTGCTCCGAATGGGGCGTACCGACGCGGTCGTGGATCTGGCCCTGGGAATGGCAGCGGTGCCATTCACGTTGTTTGCGGTTGTCGGGCTGATCAATGCCGTCAACATGGTCGATGGGCTCGACGGCCTGGCGGGAGTGCTCACCTTGAGCAGTCTCGCCATCATGGCGGTGTTTGCGCAGATTGCCGGGAATTCGGCGCTGCAGGTCGATTTGTTGATTTGCATCGGCGCCGTCTTCGCGTTCCTGATCTTCAACCTGCGCTTTCCCGGAAGGCTTCGGGCACATGCCTTCCTGGGCAATGGCGGTAGTGCATTTCTTGGGCTGATGCTGGCGTGGGCTGCGGTCCGTCTGTCCCACGAAGGGCCGATGCCGACGACGCCGGCGCTCGCGCCCTGGCTGGTTGCCGTTCCCATACTCGATTGCCTCGGCTTGATCGCGCGGCGCTTGCACTCCAGGCGTTCACCATTTGCGGCCGATCGTAATCATCTGCATCACCTGCTGCTCGACCGCGGCCTGACGGTCAGCCAGGTAGTGACGACCTGCGTCGCCTTGCACCTCGCCCTCGCAGGAATTGGCGTGGCGCTCGCGGTGGCGGGCACGCCCGACTGGGCCTTGATTGCCGCCTTCGTCGGAATCCTGGGAATTTACGGCAACATAACGACGCGCCTGGACTCCTCCCACGAGCGACTTGGCTTCATGCATGCGCCGAGGCCGGGCTGAACGCCATGGAAGAATTGCAACACTTGTCCACATCACCGTACGCGACGGCGCACGGGCGCTTCAACAAGGGCTTGGGCGAGAGTGGTAGCCAAGATTCGCAAGAAAACACCTGCTTTATCTTGATTGCCGCCGACGCTTCCAATAAGTTAACTGCCAGCTGTCAACCGACGAAGAGAATCAAAATGCGCACATTGTTCGGCCTGTTGGCCCTGATTGTTTTCGCGCCTGCGTTTGGTCAGGTGTATCCACCGCCGAACGCACCACCTGCGTCGTCTGGGGCCCAGCCTTCCTTGCCGCCGCGATCGATCGAGGTGCCGGCCGCAGAGGTTCCGGACGTCCTGTCGGTCTGTCCTTCGGCGCAGAATCCCTTCCTGAACTGCGGCTTCGAAACCGGGGATTTTACCAGCTGGGTTGCGGTCGATATCGCCGGGCCATTCTTTGGCCTTTCCGTCCAGGGTCCTGGCGTATCGCCTGGATTCGGCTTTTTTGCGACGACCCCCACGCAGGGCACGCAAGTCGCTGCACACGGCTTCGACGGCGGCGGGCCGGGTAACATCCTGATTGCCCAGGACCTGACCCTGCCGGCCGGTACCACCGCAGTGGTCTTCGACTACCGCGCAGCCTGGGATATGCAGAACTTCGGCGGCTCGACCCTCCCGCGCACTTTCCGGGTTGAGATCCAGCCAAGTGGTGGCGGTGCGCCGCTGCAGAGCACTACTTTGCTGACAGCGCCGCCGGGAACGTTTAACCCAGACACCGGTCCGCTGGTCGGCTCGGTGAGCGTGACGCCATTTGCTGGCATGGCCGTTCGTGTCGCTTTCATTTCCAATATCCCGGAAAACTTCACAGGTCCCGGCTTTTTCCAGCTGGACAATGTGCGCACCGACTTCGTCGTGGGCGGCGTGGCTGAAGACGGTGACGTGACCCTCACCGCGCCGTTCATCATCAACAGCTACTCGACCATCGCGAACGCTGGCGGTGTTGCTGCCGGCAGCACGACCTTCGACGTAGCCAGCGCCGCGGCGCTAGCATTGCCGCCGTGCGGAGCGGGCTGCGCGAATTCCGGCGCGACCGGTGCCAATGGTTTTGGCACTCCATTGGAGGCCAATGACCTGCTGATGATCTACCAGCCCCAGGAACTGGCTGGCACCATCACGGTCGCCAACGATCCCACCTTCGGTACCGTGGTCGGCGCCGGATACGGGCAGGCGGGGTTGTACGAGTTCGTCTATGTCGGCTCGGTCGCCGGCAACACCGTCACCATCGATACCTCTGCAGCCGGCGGCAACTGTACGGGGCTCAAGAAATCTTACGATTCCGGCGCGATGGTCATCCGCGTGCCGCAGTTGCGCAACCTGGTGATCAGCTCTGGGGGTGTCCTGACCGCTCCAGCCTGGAATGGAGCGACTGGCGGTGTCGTCGTCGCCGACGTCCGTCCTGGCTTGGGCGCCAACTTTGCCGATGGCAACGTAGTCATCAATGGCACCGGTCGCATCGACGTTTCTGCGCTTGGGTTCCGCGGTGGCGTCATCGACAACGTGACCTCGAATGCCATTGATCCCTACGTGGCTAACGACTGCGCCCTGGGCGGCCGCAAGGGCGAAAGCATTCTCGGTTTTGCCGGCACCAACAATGGCGGCGTCTGCGGTTCTACCGCGGACAACAATGAGACCGGCGTGTATGACGCGACAGTGCAGCCGGGTTCCGGCGCATTTAACCGCGGCGCGATTGCCAACGGCGGCGGCGGCGGCAATGCGCACAATGCTGGCGGCGGTGGTGGTGCTAACGGTGGCGTACTGGCGTCTTGGACTGGTGCAGGCAATCCCGCGGCGGGCTTCGTGGCTGCCTGGAATCGTGACAACAATACTGCCGATCCATCCGATGCTCCAACGGTCACAGCCGCCAGCACCAGTTCGGGCGGTGGCAGAGGCGGGTATACGTTTGCAACAGCCGATCTTGATCCCGGATTGTTGTCACCCGGTTGCCTCGCATTCAACGACGGCTGCAACGGTGGCCAGAATTGGGGCGGTGATTCCCGTCGCAACCGTGGCGGACTCGGTGCGCGCCCGTTGGATCCGCGTCCGATCGGCACCGATACGGTCGACCGCCTATACTTTGGTGGTGGCGGTGGTGCCGGTGACGGCAACAACAATGCAAATGCCAACGGCGCCAGCGGTGGCGGCGTGGTCTACCTCATCGCCCAGCGTCTGGTGACCGACAATGGCGGTCCGACATCACTCATCCGCGCCAATGGCGCAACGGCTCCCAATACCGTCGGCGGCGGCAACGATGCCCCGGGCGGCGGTGGTGCCGGCGGCAGCGTGGTGTTGCTGATCGCAAACGAAATCGAAAACCAGATCGGCATCGATGCAGTGGGTGGCAACGGCGGCAACCAGGTCATCGGAGGCAATGAATCCGAAGGGCCGGGCGGTG
This sequence comes from Rhodanobacteraceae bacterium, assembly GCA_031425695.1. Taxonomy (GTDB): domain Bacteria; phylum Pseudomonadota; class Gammaproteobacteria; order Xanthomonadales; family SZUA-5; genus JANPJV01. Next base: position 53,589 of record JANPJV010000021.1, read on the forward strand.
GCGGCGGTGGCGGCGTAATCGCGGTCAGCCTCGGCTTCGGCATTCCTCAGAACAGCGTGGGCGGCGGCGCCAACGGCATTACCAACAGCGCCGGCGTCAATCCGCAATTCCCGCCGAACGGCGCGACCTCAGGCGGCGTCGGCACCATCACCACGGCTCCCGCCCGCAACAGTGAGCCGCTGCTGTGCATGCAGACCACTTCCGGCGCGTTCACCACGCCCGTCACCAATGGATACTTCAAGGCGACGCGCCAGAACGGAGCGCTCAAGGTCGATTTCGCGACGAGCGCCGAAGTCGGAAATCTCGGCTTCCAACTGCATGGCGAACGCGGCGGAGTGCGTACCCCGATCGGTACCATGATTGCCAGCCGCGTGATCGATTCGGCGTTGGCGCAGGATTACAGCGTGAACGTTGCCGATAGCGGTTATGACCGGCTTTACCTGGCCGACATCGGCATCACCGGCAAGCAGGCGTTACGCGGTCCGTTCGAGGTCGACGTTGCCTATGGTTCGCCGGCTCAGGCGCCACTGTACAACTGGTCGACTGCGCGCAACGAGCTCACGCAATACCTGACCCAGCGGGGTGGCAGTGCCCAGTCGGCCTACCTGCGCGTTGCCGAGCGCGGCATGCAACGGGTCAGCCACGAGGCCTTGGTGGCAGCAGGAATCGACCTGTCTGGAACTCCGGCAGCGGAGCTCGCGGTCATTGGACGCGCGGGCCCGGTGAAGCGGCTCGTACGCGGCAACGCCGTTTTCGGCGCCGGATCGGTCATCGAGTTCTACGGCGATCCGACCCCCGACCTTTACGCGCGCACGGAGACCTATGTGCTCCGTCGTGATGCCGCGGCGGCGCGCGAAATGCCGAGCGTCCGTCCTCCGTCCCTGCCTGCCGGCAGCGTCGCCAGTCAGGTGGCCAAGGTAAAGGTCGCTCCGCAGAGCAATTACAGTTTCTCCTCACCCATCGGCGATCCCTGGTACGCGTCACGAATCATCGCCAATAGCGGTCCAGGCGCGGCTGATTTTGCGATCGATGCCAGTGGAGCGGTGTCAGCCAGCGGCGTGCTGCGCGTCAGTCTCTGGGGTGGTCTCGATTTTCCAGATGGGGCCCTGCCGGATCACCATGTGCGTGTGCTGCTGAATGGTGCCGTCGTTGCGACGCGCCGGTTCGACGGGCTCACGCCCTGGAATTTCGAGATCCCGGTGTCGAACATTGTGGCTGGCGGCAACACGCTGCGCATCGAGTTGCCGCGTGATACCGGTAACGCTGCGGACCTCGTGCACCTGGAATCGATTGAGCTTGAGTTCCCGAAGGTTCCCGCAATCACCGGCGGGCGCCTGTTTACGGACGGGCTGCGCTCGACCGACAGCGTCAGTGACGGCATCTTTGCCGATGGCAGCGGCGATGCGCCGGTTGGGCTGCCGGTGGGCTCGATAGCCCGTGTGACCGTACCCGGGCTCGGTACGACCACCCGTGCGTTCCGCATCGACGGCGACAGTCCGACCGAGTTGCAGCTCTCGCCCAATCGCGCGATCCCGGCAGCTTCTATCAGTGCAGCGAGCGAATTGTGGGTCTCGGATGCAGCGGCGATGTTCGCGCCGACGCTGGCGCCGGCACCGCAGCCTGTCAGTTTCCCCTCTGAAGATGCCAGCTACTGGGTCCTTACCCATGGCCTGTTCCAGTCCGATCTCGGTGCATTGTTGGCGCACCGTCAGTCACAGGGGCTGGATACCGCCATGGTGGATGTCGAGCAGATCTATCTGGCCTACAGCGGCGGCAACCCTGATCCGCGTGCGATCTCCCGTTTCATCAGCGAGCACGCGGCTCCACTGGGTGCGCGGTACTTGGTGCTGGTCGGCGGCGATACCAGTGATGCGCCCGGCTATTTGAATTCGGGCTCGATCAGCTTCCTGCCGGCGCCGTACGCACGCACCAATGAGATCGTCGCTTACGCACCGGCAGATCCGCTCTACGGCGACCTCACCGGTGATTCGATCCCCGAGATCGCGGTGGGCCGCCTGCCGGTTCGTACCCACGCCGAAGCGCTCGAAGCGGTTCGCAAGATCATCGCCTACGAGACACAGCCGGCAACCTCGCGAATGATGCTGGTCGCTGGCGCACAGGACACCAACCAGCAGCTCAACTTCGCGCAGGCCGCGACAAATCTCGGATCGGCGATGCCATCCGTTTGGGATCTGACTGAGGTGTATTCAGACGCGCTCGGCACGCCAGCGGCTCAGGCCGCAATCGTGAGCGGATTCAACGCCGGACAGAGCCTGATCAGTTACACCGGCCACTCGAGCCCGACGCGCTGGGGCTTCGAGCAGCTGCTGAACAGTGCTCAGATTGGTTCCCTGCCGGAAAATGGCAACCAGCCAATCGTCATGCAGTTCGGTTGCTGGACGACGTACTTTGTGTCCCCCACCGCGAACACCATGGGGCATGCATTGATGCTGAGTCCGCTGCGTGGTGCGTCGGCAGTCCTTGGATCCACGGTTTTGCTCGATCAGCCGAGCCACGACGCCATGGCGGCTGCGATCGCCGGACGCCTCACGCCAGGGACCCGCCTTGGGGATGCCGTGCAGGGCGCCAAACGCCAGATCGCCAACGACACGCAAAACGTGCTGGGCGGGATGGAAGTGTTCGTCGGCATCAGCCTGCTTGGAGATCCGGCCCAGCCGATTCGCTGATACAGTTCCACGCAAGTCAAAGAGGGCGGCGCGCAAGCGCCGCCCTCTTTTTTTGGCAGAGCAGCCGAGCGGCCCAAGACGAATCCCGGGGCCGGCAGCAATGGTCTGCAGCGCCGGACGCGGCAACGCGCTGTGCCCCGGTCCTCCGAGATGCAGTCGCTTTGTTATCCTGAGGCGTGGGCCTTGGCTGCGATGCCAGCGTCTACGCCCGACCTCAACCTGCCCGACGGAGCCCCATGCTCGTACCGTTCAACGACCTCCGCCGGGCATTTGATCGACAGCAACCGGCGCTGGAGGCCGCGGCGCTCGCCGTTCTTCGCAGCGGTTGGTATGTGATGGGCGAAAAGGGGCGCACTTTCGAGCACGATTTTGCGAGTTGGTGCGGGGTGGCGGACTGCATCGGCGTCGCCAACGGAACCGATGCCCTGCAATTGGCGCTGAGCGCGGTCGATGCCGGACCGGGCAAGTCGGTGGCGTGTGTCGCCAACGCTGGCTCGTACGCTCCAATAGCCATCTTTGCCGCTGGCGCGCAGCCACGGTTCGTCGACATCGATGAGGAGCGACTGTTGATCGATGTTGACGCCGCACTCGCCGCACTGGACGAGCGACCCGCAGCGCTCATCATCACCCATCTGTACGGGCGGCTTGCGCCGGTAGAGCGCATTTGCGAACGAGCGGCGGAGCTCGGCATTCCCGTGATCGAAGACTGCGCGCAGGCGCACGGCGCAGAACGTGCCGGCCGCAAAGCCGGGAGCTTCGGCTCGATTGCTTGCTTCAGTTTCTATCCGACCAAGAACCTGGGCGCGCTCGGCGATGGTGGTGCTTGCGTCACCAATGACCCAGAACTGGCAGCGCGATTGGCGCAATTGAAGCAGTACGGGTGGACCGAGAAGTACCGTATTGGCCGCGCAGGCGGTCGCAATTCCCGCCTGGACGAATTGCAGGCAGCCCTGCTTTCCTGCCGCTTGCCGCACCTGGCCGATGACAATCGGCGGCGTCGCGAGATTGCTCGACGTTACCTCGCCGGGATCCGTCATCCACTGGTGAACCTGTGCGCTCTCGACGATGCCGATGTCGCCCACCTTTTCGTCATCCGCTGCCCGCTGCGCGCGCAGTTGATCGCCCACCTGCGCAGCCGCGGCATCGGCTGTGATGTGCACTACCCGATCCCCGATCACCAGCAGCCGGCCTGGGTTGGTCTCTGGCCTGATTGCCGGTTGCCGGTAACCGAGCGCGCGGCTGCCGAGGTGCTTTCGCTGCCTTGCTTCCCGGAATTGACCGATGCCGAGGTCGACGAGGTCATCGAGGCAGTCAACGCCTTTCCGGGCGACGCCGGGGCATGAAGTTTGCGCTGATCATTCCGGTCTATCGCAATGAGCAGAACCTGGCTGAGCTGCTCCCGGCGGTTGCCGCGATTGCGGCAGCAACGCCAGGCGAGTTCGAATGTGTGTTCGTGGTCGACGGCAGTCCGGACGGGTGCTGGGAGAAGCTCAATGGAGCGCTCGGCGGGGCAGGCTTTCGTTCCAGGCTGCTGCTGCTGTCGCGCAATTTCGGTTCGTTTGCCGCAATCCGCGCGGGCCTGAGGGCAGTGTCGGCGGACTATTACGCCATGATGGCGGCCGATCTGCAGGAGCCGCCGGAACTGATCCTCGGCTTTTTCGAACGTTTGCGAACGAACGCGGTCGACGTCGTCATCGGTTGTCGTGACGGACGCGAGGATCCGCTGCCCTCCAAGTTCGCAGCCAACCTGTTTTGGTCGCTGTATCGGCGGCTGGTGCAACCCGAGATGCCGGTCGGCGGATTTGATCTGTTCGGTTGCAACGTGGCGTTCCGCGACCACTTGTTGACCCTGACCGAAGTGCGCAGCGCGCTGGTCGGGCAGGTGCTATGGCTCGGCTTCCGCCGCGAGCAGATTCCCTATCAGCGGCGGCGCCGCGAGCTAGGCCGCAGTGCCTGGACTTTCTCCAAGAAGCTGAGTTATTTGCAGGACAGCATTTTCGCTTTCACCGATCTTCCCATCCGCATGCTGCTGGCCTGCGGCATGCTCGGAATCGCGGTCTCGCTGCTGATGGGCGGCATGGTGGTCGCGGCGCGCATCAGCGGGGCGATCGATGTCCCCGGCTATGCGGCCACTGTGCTGGTGATCCTCTTCTTCGCGGCGGTCAACTTGTTCGGGCTCGGCGTCGTCGGTTCCTATGCATGGCGCGCCTATGAAAACACCAAGCACCGCCCTGAGTCGGTGGTCTTGAGCACCAGGAGCTTCCCGTGAGTGACACCAAGCCTGCGGCCGGCTTCTACGTCCATCCGCAGGGCCTCTGCGAGTCTTCCCAAGTAGGCGCCGGTTCGCGCATCTGGGCCTTCGCCCATGTGCTGCCCGGCGCGCGGATTGGCCGCGAATGCAATATCTGCGACCAGGTCTTCATCGAGAATGACGTGGTGCTTGGCGATCGCGTCACCGTGAAATGTGGGGTGCAGCTATGGGATGGGCTGCGAATCGCGGACGATGTTTTCATCGGACCGAATGCCACCTTCACCAACGATCGCTTCCCACGCAGCAAGCAGTACCCGCAGGCCTTCCCGACCACGGAAGTTGGCAAGGGGGCTTCGATCGGCGCGAACGCGACCATCCTCCCGGGCTTGAAGATCGGGGCGGGCGCGATGGTCGGCGCCGGGGCGGTGGTGCTGAACGATGTTCCGGCGCTGGCGATCGTGGTCGGCAACCCGGCGAAAATCGTCGGCTACGTCGGCACGCTCAAGGCACCGGAAGGCGCGCGGCCAGCGATGATTCCCACCCAGCCCGGGTCGTATCCCACCCAGATACCGGGTGTCAGCCTGCATCGCTTGCCCCAGTTCCAGGACATGCGTGGACGGCTGTGTGTCGGCGAGTTCGACCAGAACGTCCCGTTCCCGGTCGAACGGTTCTTCATGGTCTACGGCGTTCCCAGTGCGGAAGTCCGTGGCGAACATGCGCACCGGCGCTGCCACCAGTTTCTGATCGCTGCGCGTGGCTCCTTGAGCGTGGTCGCCGACAACGGCCATGCGCGTGAAGAATTTCTGCTCGACGATCCTTCCCTCGCCGTGCACCTGCCGCCCGGCATCTGGGGCGTCCAGTACCGCTATTCGACGGATGCACTGCTGCTGGTGTTCGCCAGTCATCACTACGACGCCAACGATTACATCCGCGACTACAGCCAGTTTCTGAGCGAGCTGGCAGCCACTTGATCACGCCGCGGCGCTGTTGACGAGCGCATGCACGGGCTCGGCCGAGTGCGCAAAACTCGTCAGCCAGTAGACTCATCGAATGCCCATCCGCGTCCTCTCCGACCACCTCATCAATCAGATCGCCGCGGGCGAGGTGATCGAGCGGCCGGCGTCGGTGGTCAAGGAACTGCTCGAGAACGCGCTGGACGCAGGTGCGAGCGTCATCGAGCTGGATATCGAGGCGGGTGGGGCGAAGTTGATCCGGGTCGTGGACAACGGCGGGGGGATGTTGCCGGACGAGTTGACGGTTGCGTTGCAGCGGCATGCGACGAGCAAGATTTCGAACCTGGAAGACCTGGAAGGCGTGCTTTCCCTGGGCTTTCGCGGTGAGGCGCTGCCGAGCATCGCTTCGGTTTCGAGATTGAGTCTCTCCTCGCGGCGCGCGGCCGCGGAGCACGGGTTCAAAGTCGATGTGGCCGGCGGCCAGTGCTCGCCGCCGAAGGCGCAGGCGATGCGGCCGGGGACGCGGGTCGAGGCGTGGGACCTCTTCTATAATGTGCCGGCGCGCCGCAAGTTCTTGCGCGCTGAGAAGACCGAGTTTGGACACATCGAAGACTGCGTGCGCGCCCTGGCGCTCGCGCGCACCGATGTGGAATTCCGCCTGAGCCACAACGGCAAGGCGCAGTTGCCGTTGCGGCCGGCGCTGGACGCGGCGGCAATGCGCGTCCGATTGCGCGCTGTGATCGGGCCCGACTTCGCAGAGCGGGCACTGACACTCGAGCACGAAGGTGCCGGCTTGCGCCTGCATGGTTGGGTCGGCCTGCCGACCGATGCGCGTTCGCAGGCGGACCAGCAATATTTCTACGTCAACGGTCGGCTCGTGCGCGACCGCCTGGTCGCCCATGCGGTGCGCCAGGCATATAGCGACGTCCTCTTCCACGGCCGCCACCCGGCCTTCGTGCTGTACCTCACGATCGACCCGACGCGGGTCGACGTGAACGTGCATCCGGCCAAGCACGAGGTGCGCTTCCGCGACGGGCGGACCGTGCATGACATGATCTACCGCACGCTGCACGAGGCGCTTGGCGCAACGCGGGCGGGGACGGGTGTCGGCGCCGCGGCGGCGGGATCGATTCTGTCGGACGCGCCGGGTGTAGCCCATGGATTCAGTGCGCCGGCTTACGGGAACGGATCGAACGCCACGGCTGCGACCTACGCGGGGCCCGCGAGTCAGTTGTCGATGCCTTACACGCGCATAGCCGAAGGCTCCATGGATGCGCTGCGCGCGCTCTACGGCGTGCCGCAGGCGGCGGTGCAATCGCGTCCGGTCATGGGCGTGGAGGACGAGTCCAACGTTCCCCCGCTGGGCTTTGCACTGGCCCAGCTGCACGGCATTTTCGTGCTCGCCGAAAACAACGCTGGGCTGGTGGTCGTCGACATGCACGCGGCGCATGAGCGCATCACCTATGAACGTCTCAAGCGCGCGCTCGATGGTGCCGGTGTGCGTGGCCAGAGCTTGCTGGTCCCGATCCAGGTCGCTGTCTCGCAACGCGAAGCGGACCTGGCCGAGAACGCATCCGAACAGTTCGAAGCGCTCGGCTTCGAGATCATTCGCTCGGGGCTCGAGTGCTTGAGCGTACGGCGCGTGCCGACCGCGCTCATCGATCTCGACCTCGAGGCGCTGGTGCGTGATGTGCTCGCTGACCTGCGCGAACATGGTACCTCGACGCGCGTCGAGGAGACCCGCAACGAGCTGTTGTCGACGCTCGCCTGCCATGCATCAGTGCGCGCCAACCGCCGCCTCAGCGTTCCAGAAATGAATGCGTTGCTGCGTGACATGGAAGCGACCGAGCGCAGCGGCCAATGCAACCACGGGCGGCCGACCTGGGTGCAGCTCGACAAGGCCGCGCTCGATCGCCTATTCCTGCGTGGACGCTGATTTGGAGTGCGGCGCCCTGCGCCGCTTTGGGTGCTTTTCACCCACAGGCCAAGGCAAAGCCATCCAAAGCGGCGCGGAGCGCCGTACTCCAAATGGATCGTCGCCCGCATGAGCTGCGAACCGGAATCGAACTGTGGTCACTCAAGCAACCAAAGGCCGTAGTGAACACCTCAAGCCCGCGCGTCTTCGTCATCAACCAATGGCTGCCGCCAGACTTCGCGCCGACCGCGGTATTGGCGGGCGAAATCATCGAGCTCCTGCGCGCCGCCGGCATACCGCTGGTGCTGATCTCCCGCGAGCGTGCGGGCGCGGCGGCGGACGCCATTCCGGGAATCGAACGTCACGTCGTCGATCGGCTTGCCTCGGGCCCGACCGGCATCCTCGCCAAGCTGTTGGCGTGGCCGACGTTCGCACGCCGCGCGCTCGCGGTTCTCGCCCGCGAACTTCGCGCTGGCGACACCTTGCTGGTGACCAGTGATCCGCCGCTCTTCTATGTGCTCACAGTCCTGCTCGCCAAGCGCCGCGGGGCGCGCGTGGTCCACTGGAGCCAGGATGTGTACCCCGACATCGTCGAGCAGCATGCGTCTGCAACCTGGCTCGCGTACCTATTGCTGTTGCCACTGCGCCGGCTGCGCAACCTGGCGCTGAAAAGGGTCGATACCGCGGTTGCGATCAGCGCTGGCATGGCTGCTCGCCTGGGCAGAGCTGGCGCGAACGTCACCGAAATTCCGAATTGGGCGCGCGACGACCGTCTCCATGCACGCGCGCAAGGTGAGTCGTCCCTGCGTCGCGCGCACTTTGCGGACAGTGATTTCGTGTTGGCCTATTCGGGCAATCTCGGGCGCGTGCATGAGTTCGAGACGCTTACCACCGCCGCGTTCTTGCTCGAGCACGAAAAGCACATTCGCTTCCTGATCGTGGGAGGTGGACCCCGACTGGCCGAGCTGAAAGCCCGGGTCGCAACAAATCCACCAGCGCAGTTCGTTTTCCTGGGCCCGCAACCCGAAAGCGCGCTCGAAGACAGCCTGGCCGCCGGGGACGCGCACCTGGTCAGCCTGCAGATGCAGTTTGAAGGCCTGGTGCTGCCGAGCAAGCTCTACAGCATTGCGGCGGTTGGCCGGGCGATGGTTTTCTGCGGGGATGAAAAAGGCGAGGTCGCGCGGTTGCTGGCAGAGCACGACTGCGGGCTCAGTGCGGAGCCCGGTGACGCGATCAAGCTGGCCCACCTGATTCGCTCACTGGCATCCGACCGCGAGCGTTGCGCGCAGATGGGTAGCAACGCGCGGGCAATGCTCGACCAGCATTTCTCGCGGGAGGCGGCGCTGGCGAAATGGAAGGACGTTTTGCGGCTGGCGTAAGCCAAGTTGCCGACATGCGCGCTCAACGCATGCGGCCACGCAGGTCGTGCCAGGTCTGGCGCAGGCCGTTGCGAAAGGCCAACAGGTGCAGCAGCGCCAGCGGCCAGCATTCCGGGGCTGCAGTGACCAGCACTGCGAGCATCAGCAGTGGCAGCCAGTCGGCGTAGAAATTGTCCGCGTACACAAACAGCACTTCGCGCAGCGTCGCCGGCGATGGCAGCCCAAGGATGCGCTGGCGCAGGGTGGCCAGGACGGCGTGCACGGCGAAAGCGGGCAGCAGCCACGGCAAGGCGCTCGCCGCGGCTACCGCGAAGGCCAGAAAAGCCAGCGCTTCCAGGGGTACGAAGACGCGCACCAGCAGGGCGCTCAGGGCCGCCGGGCCCAGGCTGACCGCGAGCGTACGATTGCCCCCGGCTACGTCGTTGGCGTGATCGAGCAGTTGATGCAGCACGATGTTGCGCAGGCCGAGCGCCAGCTGCCAGGCGAATGCCGTCGCCAGCAAGGCGTCGAAGCCAGCGCGCCGTTCCGGGGGCAGCGGATCGGCCATGGCCGCGAAGGTCACCATCGCCAGCAGCGCGGGGAGGGCGTGCGCGTACAGCGCATCGACCACCAGCCCAAGCCAGCCGCGCTCCTTCAGCCGGAATGGTGGCACGCAATACAGCACGAACAAAGCCATCTCGGCCGCCAACAGGAGCGCCGTCGTCGGCGTAACCGGGAGCACTGTCCAGGGCAGCAAGGCCAGTGCCAGGAAGCCGGCCAGGATCAGCGCGCGCTGCGGATAGCTCATCCCGGCTACCGCATTGTCCTTGCCGACTGCCAGATCCTGGCGCATGTCGCCGAGGTCATTGAGGAAATAGGCCACCCCGGCAATCCCGGCGATCGTGGCCAGTGACGCCAGCATGCCGACCAAAGCGATCGCCGGCGTCACCTCGACGACGCTGATGGTGAGATAGGTGAAGGCGACGAGCAGCGGCGCCTTGTAGTTCCACGGGTTGCGCAAGCGCATCCGGCGCACGACCAACGTGGTGAAAGCCCGCCACTGGAGCAGCGTGGCCGCCGCGCTCAAAGATCTTCCGGCCGGGTCTGCAGCACGCTCAGGTGGTAAAGGTTCTGCAGGAAATAGCGGCTGTTGCCGGCCTGGATGCCGTGCACCGGCTTGCTGCATTTCACCTCGAAGAAATCCACAGGAAATATGTAGTCCTTCCAGTTTTCGATGCGGCCGATCCCGGTCAGCTCCTGGAAGTCGTTCGAGATGGTGAGGTTCTCGAAATCCTGCAAAGGCAGGTCGATGGTCTTGAGGAATTGCAGGATGTAGCCTTGGCGGCGCACGCACTGCAGGAAATGGCCAAGCTCCGGGATGTTGTAGTGATAGGCGGCATTGATCTTGGCGATCTCGGCGTCGATCTTGGGCGCGTGGGCGGCAATCGCCGGGACCTTGCGGAACAGGTCCTTGATGTAGAGCGTGCCGCCGGGCTTGAGCACGGCCCAGGCGGCGGCCAGCGTGCGCTCGATGTCGTCGGAATGGCCGAAGGATTCAAGAAAGTAGACGACGTCGAAACGCTCGGCGGGGAACTCAGCTGCGAGGTCCTGGTAGCTGGCGCGGCGGACGGAGACGCGGCTGCCGAGGCCGGCCGCATCAATGCGCTGCTGCGCCTGCTGCGCTTGCACCGCCGAAACCGTCACCGCATCGACGCTGACGTCGGCGTGGCGGCTGAAGTACAGCGCCGGGCCGCACACGCCGCAACCGGCGTCGAGAACGTGCTGGCCCGACTCGAAGCCGATGCTCGCGATCTGATAGTCGAGCAGGATACTGACATCGCGCGTGCGGAACGCCTGGATGACCTCGCCGTACACGCGCAGGAAGGCGTCGTTGGTACGGTCGTAGAAGGCTCCGACCTGGGCAGGGGTGCTCGGCCCCGGCAGCTCGGCTGGAATTGAGGACGCTGGCGTTGGCGTCATCACGGCGTGGACAGACGGCATCGACGCAGTGTCTCGGGACAGGAATTTAAACCAGCGCAAGCGTCAGGAACCTCTTGAAACCGTAGCGAGCGGTTCGAGTGCAAGGCGCACGGAGCGCAGGAACCGCAGTGTACAAGGAGTATGTGAGGGTGAAACGGGCTTTCGCGTGGCATCCCCCACGCGCCGTTGAACGCACGGCAGCTTGCTGCCGGGCCGGGAACCGAGCACCGCGCAACGCAGCAATCGAACCGCGCAGTAGGTTTCTAGAGGTTCCTTTCGTTCTCCACCCAGGCGAGATATTGATCGGTGACCTGCAGGAAGCCCTGGTCCACCAGTTCGTTGACGCCCTTCAAGCGCTGCGCAGCAGGCGAGCGCAGATCAAGTTCAGGCGTGTCGGCGAGTGCCCGTTGATAGCGCTGATATTCCCACGATCCGTCCGCGTACACACCGCTGCGCACGGCGGCGTCGACCTTGACACGAAACTCGGGCACGAACTTGTAGTGATACAGCACGCCGCTGATGTCGGCGACCGCGGCATGGTCTACAAAATGCTGGTGCACCAGCCGGGTTCGCCCGTCCGTCAGCAGCAACGGGTGCTTGCTCAGGTAGACCTCCGTCAGGTTGAAGGCGGTCGCGCGAATGCCACCGACTTGGCGGGGTATCGCGCTGTTGGCGAGCGTATTGTGCGCGACCCAGCGCTCGCCGCCATGGCCGTCCGCCTCGAAATAGCCGCGCTTGCGCACGTGGGAAATATCGTAGAGCGGATTGGCCTGTTGCAACGGCAGGCTGGCATCGCCGTGGGCAAGAGGCCGGTCCGGGAACATGTCGAGCTGGTGACAGACCATGGCCGAATAGCGGTGCTGGCGCAGGTAGCGCAGCAGTGACCCGAGGCCGATACGGTCCGAACAGGGATAGTCGAACAGCTCGTCGATGTCGACCACCAGCACCCAGCGGTCGCGGCCGCCGAAGCGGCGCAGCAGATAGCGCCGCATCTCCCGGTTATGGCGAAATGACAACCGCGTCTGGAAAACGCTGACCAGCGGGTTCGCCGACGCTTGCTGGACCGTATCGTCGCTGGACCCGTTGTCCAGTAGCACGATCCCGGCCACGCCGAGGCGCTCGTAGTGGGCAATGAAGGCGCCGATGTGCGCGTGTGCATCCTTCGCCAGGCAAACCACGATGGCTTGGTCTGGCGCGCACCGGATCCTCCGCGGGCCACTGAGGTGGCGCACGCGAAGCGGCAGCCAAACGCGCTCTACCCAGAGATGGCGCCAGCTGATATCAAGTGTCACCGTCTGCATCCAGCGGTCGGGGCGAGCTCAGGTACCATTGCCCCAGGCAGGCGGGCGCGGTGCGCATCCGATACGCCCTGGTTGATCTTGAAACTGCACTGCGGGCGAAGCGATGTCACTTCTATTGGGTATCTTCTCGAAGCACGACAACGTCGATGCGGAAAAACTGTCGCGGATGCTAGGCGATTTTTCCGGGGAGCGCCGGCGCCAAACGGCGTCCCGCAGCCATGCCCGAGCCCTGTTCATGGCGGCGGCGCCGAGCGTTCCCGAACGCGTGTTCGCTGAGGACGGGGACGACGCCACGACGCTTGGCCTGATCGGCTCCCTCGGATCGAGCGCTGGCTGCGATACAAACCTCGAAGGTTTCCTGCGGCGCCTGGATGCAACTAGCTTGCAGCAGGCCGAAGGCAGCTTCGCGGCATTTCGCTACGACGCTGCAACGCATGAGCTGCGAGTCGCCAACGATAAGTTCGGTACCCGCGCGTTGTTTGTGGCCGAGACGGCCGACCTGTTTGCATTCTGCAGCGAGTACCAGCCGCTGCTGGAACTGCCGGGCCTGGACCGGACGCTCGATCACGACGCGATTGCCGAGTACTACAGTCTAGGGACTACGCTCGGCGACAAGACCTTTTTTCGGCACATCCGGAATCTTCGACCGGGCACCATCCTCGAGCTGAGCGCGGCCGGCTGCCGCGCGTCCCGCTACTGGGTGCCGCGCATTGGAATATGTCACGACAACACTCCAGACCGCGCGGCTGCGGAGCTTGCGGCGACGCTCGGGACGATTGTTCGGGAGCTCATCGACAAGCGGCCGGATCTCACTTGTCTGCTGACGGCCGGCGCCGATTCACGGCTCATCTTGAGCTGCATGCGCGATGACCAGCTGGCATCGATGCAGTTCCTCACCAGCAAACTGTCAGTGCTCGGAGCCGATGAGGATCGCGACGTCATCGGGGCAACGGCGCTCGTCCGTGCGCTCGAACTGCGGCATGAGATCCTCGACGTGGCCTGGTCCGAGATCGAGTTCGGGCCCGACTATTTCGACCGCGAACGCCGCCTGCGCCGCACCGACCTGCTGGGAGGCTGGCATGGGGGCGAGTTCCTGGGCGGATGCTGCGATGCGGTCGCGCCGATCGGGTCCGACCTCGATCGCGCGACTGTGGATGCGCGGCTGAGCGCGGTTTTCTCCCCGGGTTTCCTGATCAGTCTCGACCACCATCCCTGGGAAACGTACCAAGGCTACCTGCACGGACTTGAAGCCGAGAATCGAGTTCTCCTTGCCCAGGTCGAGCAGTTAACGCGGGCGTTCTTCTCAAATGTCTACAAAGGTTCGCAAGGTCATTGGCTGCAGCCCTTCCAAATCGTCCATCATGGTCACTCGCCGTTCTGGGACAGCCGCTTCCTCGCCGCCATGCTCAAAGTGCCATTTTTGCTGTTACAGGACTACGGGGTCTACAACGCCATTTTCCGCGACCATTTCCCGTCCTTGGCCCAAATTCCCTCAAACTCGATGCTGACCCGACGCGCGGATAGCGCATTGCCCCCGATGGCTGCTGGCCAGGAGCCCAAGACCTTGCTCAAGATGCGGCCGCGTCAGCTGGATGCGCTGGAGCAGATGGGTGCCGCGCCAGCGATTCGCACGCGCGGTGACTACGCCAGCGATACGCTCGCGGGATTCATGCGCGATGCCAGCTCCGTAGCCAGCCTCATGTTCGTGGATTTCGAGGCCTGGCGCCTGCGCTATGTCGATGTACCAGGCTAGTGTCCGGCGTGAGCCTGGCCGGCTGAGCCTGCCCACCGATGAGGCGCGGTCGGTGCCGTCATCAACCCCACCGGCAGCGTCCCTCGACGCGCTGCACCGGCGCTTTGCGCCAGTGATTGCGGAAATCGACCGCGCCCTGCACGACTACCTTTCAAGCATGGCTGGGCCGGCCAGTCACTACGGCATGCTGAGCTACCACTTTGGCTTTGCCGATGCCGACCTCAAGCCGTTGTCGGAGTGCGCGTACTTGGCGCGCGGAAAGCGACTGCGACCGCTGATCAGCATGCTATTCGGGCGCCTGTACGGCCTGCCGCCGGCAGTCACGAGCCAGCTCATGATGGCCGCCGAGGTCATGCACTCGGCAAGCCTGGCTCACGACGATATTGAAGATCGTGACGCCGTCCGCTGGAACCGGCCGACCCTGCAGGCGGCATTCGGCATGGAGCAGGCCATCAATGCCGGTGACACGCTCATCGGCATGGTCTATCAGCTCCTGCTGCGCCTCCCCGCACTGGGGGTGACGCCGGCGCTCACGCTCGAGGTCGTTGCTGCGTTCAACCGGGCGCACCTGCTGATGTGCGAAGGGCAGCACCTGGATCTCAAATTCTGTTACGACGACCTCGGATGCCTCGCCGCTTACCAGGAAATCGTCGAGCGCAAGACCGGCGCGGCCTGTGTCTGCATCCTTGAAAGCGTCGGCCTGCTCGCCGACGCATCGGCAGCGGTGCGGCAACAGCTGTCCGCTTTTGGCCGCGCGCTCGGCACCCTTTACCAGATCTGCGACGACGTCCGCGGAATCTGGAGCAATCCTGGCGAGCTCGGTCGCGAGATCGGTCACGACGTGATTCTGCAGCGCCCCTCATTACCGCTGCTGTATGCCTGCCAGCATGCTGCGCCGGCACTGCGCGCGATGCTGCTGGGCAAGCCTGGCCGACCGGCGCCACTGAACGCCGATGAGCTGAACCTCATCCGCGCGGAGCTGGCGACCTGCGGCGCCGCAACCTACTGCCTGGATGCGGCGATTGCGCAACACGAGGCGGCCCTGGCGGCACTTGCCGGAACGGAATGTAGCGGACCCGAAATGGACGTGCTGCGCGGGATTCTTGGAGCATGCCTCTCGGCCGTCGAGATCCTGGTGCGGGCGCCGCGCGCATGACCGAGAATTCGGCACACAGTCCCTTGCGGCACCCGGGCCGCCTGATGCGCGAGACCTGCACCGCCGCCAGCGTGTCGATGGCATTGGCCCAGCAGCTGTTACGGCTGCGGCTCGCGCAACTCTATCGGCACTCATCCCTTGGCCTGCTTTGGGCTGTCCTGCCGACACTGGTGATTGTTTCCGGTGTCACCCTGGGGCTGCGCGGCGACGAGGCGGGCGGGGTGGGTCCGGGTGGCGCGGTGGCATTCCAGGTCCATGTCGCCTTTGGCGTGGTGCTCATGCAGACCTTCGTCGAGACCTTCAATGGCCATCGCGGCATCTTCGACTTGCACATGCCGCTGCTGCAACGCATGCGATTTCCGGTGGAGGCGGTGATGATCGCGCAGGTAGCCGAAAGCGCGTTCCACCTGCTCGCGAAAATCCCGGTGTTGCTGCTGGTGATGGTGTTCTTCGGAGTGCCACTCGCGCCCACCCTGTTGCTGGGACTGCTCGCCTGCATGCCGATCCTGCTGGCCGGCATCGCCCTGGGGGCATTGCTGGCACCGCTCAGCACGCTCGGCAAGGATCTCGACCGCGCCATGGTGTTCCTGCCGTGGCTGGTCTTCCTGGTCACCCCGGTGTTCTACCTCACCCCAACGGAGGGCCCGTGGGCGGCCGTCCAGGCCGTCAACCCGATAACGGCGATGCTTGATGGCGTGCGCCACCTGGCATATGCAGGCACGGCTCCGGCGTGGCTGGCATATTGGATCACCGTGGTGAGCGTGCTGCTGGTCCTGCCGCTGAGCTTGCTGATGTGCAAGCTGGCGCCGCCCCATCTCGCCGAACGGCTGCCAGCTTGAGTGGCTGACCATGACGGCTGACACTCTCATCGAATTCAACGCGGTCTCCAAGCGCTTCTGTCGCCGTGGCGACCGCTCGCTGCGCTATGGGATGCAGGATCTGCTGCGCGACGTTCTCGTGCGGCCGCCGCGCGACACGCTGCGCGACGGCGAGTTCTGGGCCTTGCGCGACATCGATTTCAGCGTCAGGCGCGGCGATGTCATCGGCCTGGTCGGTCACAACGGCGCTGGCAAGAGCAGCCTGCTCAAGCTGCTCGCCGGCATCTACCGGCCGACGCTAGGAAACATCACGGTGCGCACCGAGCGCATAGCCGTGCTCGACCACAGCGCTGGCTTGAATCCGATGCAGACCGGGCGCGAGTGCATCTATACCAAGCTGGCCCTGCTCGGGCAGCGGCGCGCCGAGATCGCCGAGCGAGTGGACGCGATCGTTGCGGTGTCCGAGCTGGGCCACGTCATCGACGCGCAGGTCTGCACCTATAGCACCGGGATGCGCGTGCGCCTCGCGTTTGCCATCTATGCCAGTGTCGAGATCGACATCTTCCTGGTCGACGACAGCCTCGGCGTGGCTGATATCCGCTTCGCCCAGCGCATGCAACGCTATTGGCATGACTTCGTGCGTGCCGGCGGGACGATGCTACTGGCCACCCACGAGATGTATCTGATGCGATCGCTGTGTACGCGCGCGCTGTTGCTCGATCACGGCCGCATCGTGAGCGCCGGACCTACTGAAGCGGTCATCAGTGAGTACTTGCTCAGCTACCTGCCTGCGAGCGGGGTCGAGACGGGCGCCAGCGATGCTGTGCCGGTGCCGGCGCCGAGCGTGCGGGCACCGGCAGCACCCGGCCAGCTTGAGGATCCGGATGCAGCCGGGCGCTTTGCGCGTTTTGCCAGATCGGATGCCTTTCCGGTGGAAATCACCGCGATCGAGCTCGCAGCGGACCCGGCGGTGGGCAAGGGCGCAGTCCAGGCACTCGGGCGGTTGACCGTGTCCGCGTGCTGCATTTCGTCGATTGCGGCCGAGAACCTGCTCTTCGGATTCGAGATCCTCGACGAACAAGGACGCGTCATTATTCACGTGCGGTCCGACGAAGCGCCGCATTACACCACGGTGCAGGGAGCTAACCGCTTTGCCGCCACGCTGGTGAACCTGCCACTGATGCCGGGCAGGTATCGGGTTTGCGTCGCCGTCATGGAAGCGGGGAGCAAAGCGATCCTTGGCATGCGTGGCTGGGAAGATGCGGGCGAGGCGCTGGAAGTCTTGCCACATTTCCGCGATGACCTGCTCGGTGCAATATCCCGCCAGGCGCTGATGACCGCGCCGGTCATCTGGCAATCCGGCTCCCGCCACGAGCATGCCTGGCCGGAGGCCGCGGTTTGCCAGGAAGCGCTGGCAGACGCAGGGGATTACCGATGATGTATGACGCTGCGCCGGTGCTGGTCGAGGGGCGTCCCGCGGTGCGGGCACTGTTCAAATCCAGCCAGGTTCAAGCGGATTTCGACCGCGACGGCTTCGTACTGATGGACTTCCTCGACGCCGCCCAGGTGGCCGAGCTGTGCGCCCATTATGGCGCGCTCGATCACTCGCACCGGACGCCGAACGGTTTTCACGTCAGCCTGGACAACCACGATCGGGATTTCAAGCGCTCGGTGATGGACACGCTGCAAGCCAGCGTACGCGCGAAAGTTGATGAGGTCTTCGACCGCGCAAAGATCTTCGTCGCCAGCTATGTGGTCAAGGAGCCCGGCCCGCGCGGGATCGTGCCCCCGCACCAGGACTGGACCTTCGTGGACGAGAGCCGCTTCGTCTCCTGTACGGTGTGGATCGCCCTGGCCCGGACCACGATCGATAATGGCGCGCTCGGCGTCATTGCCGGCAGCCACCGGCTGTTCGACCACACCCGCGCGTCCCCTTCGCCGCAATGCCCGACCCCGATCGGCGAACTCATGTTCCAAATCTTTCCGTACCTGGCGATCAAGGAAATGCAGCCGGGGCAGGCACTGATCTTCAACAACCGGACGCTGCACGGATCGCCGCCAAACCTGAGTGAGCAGCCGCGTGTCGCAGTCGGTATCGGCATCACCCACGAGGAAGCCGAACTCGTGCACCACTACCTGGTGCCGGGTAGCGAGTCACCGCAAATCGAGTGCTACCAGGTGACCTCGGATTTTTTCCACGAGTACAGCAACGGCTCGCTGGGAGCGCTGTATGACGCCGGCGAGCGTCCGTCCGGCCATGCTTGCGTCAGCCGGGCGCCGTTTATACGCAAGCCCGCCGACGGCACCATGCTTGCCGAGCAGTTCCTGCGCGCCGGGAACCGCTACGACGCCGCGCTGGCCGAGCGCATGGCGAGGCTGTTCGGCCAGTCCACCGGCACCGGGCCGGCACCAGCGGCAACCCCGCCGGCACCCGCCTATGCGTTCGCTCCCGAGTTTCCACCGATGCGGCGGGTCGTGCGGGAGGACGCGCACCAGCAGGCGCTGGAGCGGGATGGCTACGTCATCGTGGACTTTCTCGATCCGTCGCAGGTGGCGGCGCTGGCGCGTCACTATTCCAGCGCCCATCCCGACCCAATCACCGGCTTCTATGCAAGTACCTTCGCGGGCGACAAGGCTTATCGGGAAGACGTTGATCGGCGCATCCGCGAAGTCTGCGGTGCGCGCATCGCGGCGCTCACGCAGGACATCAAGATCATCTTCGGCAGCTACATCGTCAAGGGCAGTGGCGAAGCCAGCCAGATGAACATCCACCAGGACATGACCCTGGTGGATGAAAACGAATTCAGCGGGATCAACATCTGGTGCCCATTGATCGATCTCGACGCGCACAATGGGGCCCTGCACGTCCTGCCTGGCAGCCATCGGCTGCTGCGGACCTTGCGCGGCTCCACCATCCCGGCGATCTACGACAGTGTGCGCGAGGAGTTGATGGGGCTCCTGCAGCCGGTACACCTGCGCGCGGGGCAGGCCATCATCTTTGACCAGAGCATTATTCATTTCTCGCCGCCCAATCGCTCCGGCCGCGACCGCGTGGTGATTAATGTCTTCTTCGCGCACCGCGACGCGCGCATGCTGATCTGCCACCACGATCGCAGCCAGCCGGAGCCGCTGGTGGAGGTCTTCGAGGTGGACGATTCGCTGCTGCATGTCTATGAGCATTTCGGCAGCGACATTCACGCACGGCCGAATGTCGGGCGCAGCCTCGGCAAAGTTGACTATGCATTCCCGGCGCTGACGCCCGAGTTCTTGCGTCAGCGCTATCCATGCGAGCTGCGCGCGGGCGATCCTGCGGTAACCGTAGTCACGGAACCGCCAGCAGCCCCCTTGCCCACAAGCTCTGGCTGGCGTGCGTGGTTGAGGCGCCTGCTGCCGGACCGGGAGGCCACTCGGCCATGATCAACCCGGCTGCGTCCTGTGCACCGTTGCTGCGCGATGCCGCACTCTGGCAGGGTTTGCAAGACACCGGCTGCATCCAGGTTCCCCTGCTTCCGCCGACCGCGGTGACCGAACTGCTGGCGGCGTTCGCGCATTTTCACCCAGTGCTCCCGGCCAGTGGCTTCGTGTCGAGCACCTATTCGCACGATCTCGCCTACAAGCAGGCGGTCAGCGACTGCATCACGGAGATCATCCGGCCGTTCCTGGATGCTTTTTTCCAGTACCACCGAGTGCTCGGGGCCGCCTTCCTCTACAAGCTGCCCGGCCCCCAATCCCGGCTACCGCTGCATCAGGACTGGACGGTGGTCGACGAAGAACGCTTCGTTGCCACCAACGTCTGGATGCCGCTGGTAGATGCCGACACCGTCAACGGTACGCTCTGCGTCCTGCCCGGCAGCCATCGCGTAATGCGCGGCATTCGCGCACCGACGCTACCGTTTTGTTACTCCGGACATGACGACTTGATGATCCAGCGAATGCGCGCCATTCCGACCCGGGCCGGAGAGGCGCTGATCGTCAACCAGGCGACTGCGCACCATTCGCCGGCCAACTTGAGCGCAGCCGTGCGGCCGGCAATCACGGTGGGCGTGGTACCAGAGAAGGCGCAGCTGCGCTTCTATTACAAGGATCGCCAGCGCGCCGATCGGCGTGTGCAGATGTTCGAGCGCGACGACGATTTCTTCTTGCGCTTCGATGACTTTCACCGCGACATCTTCGAGCGGCCGAAGGGCGCGGTCGTGGCGGAGCTCGACTACCCAGACCCGACCCGATCGGCTGCGGAGCTCTCCGCGCTGATCGACGAGTGCGAGCGCCTCTGCCCGGCACCATTGCCGGCCGAACGCGCCCGACCATGAGTGCGCCACAGCACCGCCCATTGCTGAAAGATCCCGGCGCCGAAAGGGCACTGTCGCAGACCGGCCATGTCGTGCTGCCTCTTCTCGGCAGCGTCGCTGCGGCGCGGCTGCTGGAGCAGCTCACCCAGCTCGTGCCCAGCTTTCCAGAGGGGTTCTACGCGTCAGTGCACACGCCTGACGGCGACCTGCGGATGGCCGTCAATGCCGTTCTGATGGCGACTTTTGCGCCGATGATCAGTGCGGCCTGTCACGATGCAGCGTTGCTGGGTGGTGCCTTCATCAACAAGGCGCCCGGACCGCGCGGGGTGCTGCCGCCGCACCAGGACTGGAACATCGTCGACGAGACGCGCCATCGGTCCTTCAATGTCTGGGCGCCGCTGGTCGACACCGATGCCGCCAACGGCGCCATCCAGGTGTTGCCGGGCAGCCATCTTTGGCTGCGCACCGTGCGCGGCCCCAATCTCCCATGCGTCTACCGCCAAGTGCATTTGCGCCTGCGTCAGGTGATGCAGCACTTGCGAGTGCGGGCTGGCGAGGTGCTGATCTACGATCACCGCCTGTTGCATTGCTCTGACGCGAATACCACGGAGCGCTCCCGGCCGGCGGCGGTGCTGGGCTTGGTGCCCGCCGAGGCGGAGCTCAAGCATTACTTCATGGACGGCAAGCAGCTTCGCCAGTACCAATCGAGTGTCGAGTTCCTGCTGAGCGGCCAGACGCAGCTGCGCCCGGATTGCCTGGTCGCCGAAGCTGCGCTCGACTTCGACCCAGCGCCCGTCGACGATGAGCACATCGCACGTTTTCTGTCGCAGACGCCATCCGGCTTCGCGGCAACAGCCGCTTGAGGAAGATGCAATGAGACCCGTTTTCAACGACGCCACGCTTCAGGTTGAGTTCGACCGCAAGGGTTATGTACAGACGCCCTTCCTCGACGCGGCACAGGTTACGGCCCTCAAGCAGGTCTACTTCGACACCTTGGGACAGAGCGGCGGCAGCCTGCTGGCCGCGGAGGCCGATTTCAAGTCGACCAGCGAGATCACTTACGACTTCACCTTCATCGATCGCAATCCCGCTTACAAGCGTCTGGTCTTTGCGGCGATCGTGGCCGCGCTCGATGGACTGCAGCGCCGCCTGCTCCAGGACTACCGGCCGATCATCGCCAACTTTATCCACAAGAAGCCGCACGGCGGGGAAGTGCCACTGCACCAGAACTGGGCCTTCGTGGACGAGCGGCGCTGCACCTCGGTCTCGATCTGGTGCCCGCTGGTCGACAGCAATGCCGACAATGGCACGCTGCAGTTCGTGGACGGCAGCCACAAGCGCTTCGCCGAATCGCGCGGGCCGATGGTCCCGTGGGAGCTCAAGGACATCCAGCGCGAGATCATCGAGCATCATCTGACGCCGGCGCATGACATCGCGGCGGGGCAGGCGGTGGTGCTGGACGACAGCATCGTCCACTACTCGAACATCAATCGCACCGAGGGCTTGCGCCTCGCCATCCAGTTGATCCTGGTGCCGCGGGAAGAGCCCACCATCCATTACCACATGAACCCCCAGGCCAATCGCGAGCAGATGGAGAAGCTGGAGGTGGATCTCGAGTTCTTCATGAACTTTCATCCGTGGAAGAAGCCCGAGCACTTCAAGCATCTCGGCAGCATGCCGTTCCAGCCGCGTTTTCTCGGCATCGAGGAGTTCGAGGCGCGCCTGCGCGGACCGCGTTTCGACCTGCCGAACCCGGCGCTGGCGGCCGCATGAGTCAGCGTGACCACGCGCTGATGCTACGGAATAGGTCGTGACCGCCATCGCCATTGCCGCGCCTGAGCGCAACGCCTGGTCGCAGACCTTCGTTCAGCAGCAGGCCGCTGGCCTGCCGTTCGCGATCCACCTGCTGTACGGCGGCAATCTGCCGACGCACCGCGCGCTCGGGCTCGACGCCCCTGGCTACTCTTTTCCCGGTGAGAACGCCGACCCCTGGGTACGCGTTCAGGCCATCGCCGACTACCTGCGCGAACACCGGATTGCCGCGGTGCTCGCGCAGTTCGGGCCAACTGGCGTAGAAATGATGGCGGCCTGCGCCATGGCCCGCGTACCGCTGCTGGTCCATTTCCACGGCTACGACGCCTTTCGCCAGGATGTATTGGCCAGCTATGGCACGCGCTATCGCGCCCTGTTCGAACAGGCGCATGCAGTGATCGGGGTGTCACGAGAGATGTGCGTGCAACTGCTCGCACTCGGCGCGCCCGCAGGGCGCTTGCACCACATCGTGTACGGCGTCGACACTAAACTTTTTGCGGGTGCCGACCCCGAGCGGAGTGGCCCGGACTTCCTCATGGTTGGACGCCAGGTCGACAAGAAAGGCCACCTGCTGGTCCTGCTGGCCTTTGCCGAGCTGCTTCGGAGCGATCCGCGCTGCCACCTGCGCATCGTCGGCGATGGGCCTTTGCGTGGATCCGGGGAGATGCTGGCGCAGGCGCTCGGCATTGGTGAGCGCGTGCGTTGGCTGGGCGTGCTCGCACCGGTCGAGGTGGCACGCGAGCTGCGGTCGTCACGCGCCCTCGTCCAGTTCAGCCACGTCACGCCAAGCGGCGATCGCGAAGGCACGCCGGTGGCCATGCTCGAGGCAATGTCGAGCGGCGTGCCGGTGATCGGTTCGCGCCATGCGGGCATCAGCGATGTGATCGAGCCTGGGGTGAACGGCCTGCTGGTGGAACCGTTCGCTATCGCCGCGCTGACCGCTTCACTGCGCGTGCTCGCGTCGGATCACCGCATGGCCGGCCGCCTTGGGACTGCTGCAGCCGCACTAGCCCGGCGTCGGTACACGCGCGAGCGTTATCTCAACCAATTGACCGAGCTGATTCAAACTGCGGAATCGCCGGTGACCGCTCAACTCCGGAGTACGCCATGAACCATAGCGCGCAGCCCCAGCGGCCGAGTCCGGCCTGGGAACCGGTCCGCCACAGCGTCTTTCGGGACGACTCCCTGGCGCAGCAGATC
Organism: Rhodanobacteraceae bacterium; assembly: GCA_031425695.1. Classification (GTDB taxonomy): domain Bacteria; phylum Pseudomonadota; class Gammaproteobacteria; order Xanthomonadales; family SZUA-5; genus JANPJV01. The sequence continues at coordinate 77,062 of JANPJV010000021.1, forward strand.
CACGCTGACGGCTATGCCGTGCGGCGTCTGTGGACCGCCGCGCAGCTCGACGCGTTGCAATCGCTGTGTGACCGCGAGCATCGCGTGCAGGCGGACCGGGGTGGAATGTTCTACAGCGTCTACTCGCAGGACCTGGCCTACCGCCAGCGCGTGCATGCCGAGATTGCCGCGATCATGCGGCCTACGTTCGACCAGTTTTTCGTCGACTATCGCAATGTCATCAATATGTTCGTCGTCAAAGCCCCGGGCCCGGCGAGCGAGTTCGCGATCCACCAGGACACAACCGCACTCGACGAGTTCCGCCATTCACCGCTGAGCCTGTGGTCGCCCCTGTGCGATGTCGACGACAGCAATGGCCCGCTATGCCTGATCCCTCGTAGCCACCGGTTCTTTTCACCCTATCGCGGCGTGTCCTTTCCGTTTCCGTTCGCGGCCCTCCAGGGCACGCTGCGCGAGTACCTGGTGCCGCTGCACCTTGAGCGCGGCGAGGCACTGGTCTTCGACAACCGCCTGGTGCATAGCTCGCTGGCCAACCGGTCGGGACGCAATCGGGAAGTGGTCGTCTCCGGGATTTTTCCCGCTCAGGCGCAATTCCAGGTGTGCTTCAAGCAGCCGGGCCAGGGCGATGCGCCCATCGAGATCTTCGAACAGGATCCCGACTGGCTGCTTCATTACCCCAACTTCCTGCAGCACTGTCACGAGCGGCCGGTCACGGGCAAGGTGATCGGGCACGCGCGCTTTGATTTTCCACCCATGGGCGAGATCGAGTTTCGCGCCTTGTGCGCACGCCATGGCGTGGACGCGATCAAGGCCATACCCGGCGCGCCCGGCGAGCGCTGCAACATGCTCGCCGAGCCGGTGACTGCGGGGCGGCCATGAACCCGCTGTTCCGCAGTGCTGCCCTGCACCAGCAGTTGGAGCGCGACGGCGTGCTCGCGGCGCCGCTGCTTGGTGCCGCCGAACTCGAGGCCATTCGCGAGTTCTACTACACGGTGAATCCCGCTGGCGTGGTACCGCAACTGCGCGACGGGATCCACATGACCATCTGGTGCTCGGATGCCGACTACAAGGCGCAGATCCGCGAGGAGTTGCAGCGCTTGCTGCGACCTGCAGTGGAGCGTCTGTTCAACGATTGCCGGATGGTGGCACCGGTATTCATCGTCAAGATCCCGGGTGAGCAGACCACCTTCCCGATCCACCAGGACTGGAGCGTGGTCGACGAGACCCGGCACACCGCGCTCAATCTCTGGGTGCCACTGCACGCCGTGGATGAACAGAATGGTGGGCTGTGGGCGATGCCGGGCAGCCATCGGCTTGGGAACCACATTCGCGGGCCCGGCCTGCTGTTTCCCAACCTGCGGCCAGTCGAGGCGCCGCTGCGCGCGCGCATGCGCCACATCGGCGGCGCTGCCGGCACCGCGGTGGTCTTCTATCACCGCGTCATCCATGGGTCGCCACCCAACGTCTCCAGCGCTCCGCGCGTCGCGGTCGCCTGCTCGGTGCTTCCGCGCAGCGTCCCGCTGCACATTTTTTTCCAACGTGATGCCACTTCGCCGCTGCAGGTTTACCATCCGCCCGATGATTTCATCTATGGTTTCAGCAACGTACGCGACCACACGGCGCTGCGGCCGCCGGCGGGCGAGGCCGTAGCGATCCTGCCGCCCCATATCCCGGCCGTGATCAGTCCACAAGACGTGGCTGACTGTATGGACCAGGATGCTGCCTCTCAGGGCGCCGCCGCCTGAGTCGTAATGCGCGCGACCGGCCGGGGTTTCGTGAGAGTTGTTTCCGGTTCGATCGGAGAGATGAGATGCAGGTCCATACGCCCGTCCAGTCAACCGAGCCGCATTGGCTGAGCGATATCGGCTCGGCCCTTGCCGAGGCCCGCGCCCGCGGGCGGATGATCGTGCTCAAGGCCACGGGCCAGGGCTACGATGCCGATGACAACTGGTGCCCGGCGGCATTCCACACGCGCGCGGTCAGTCTCGCCGATGCCAACGTATCGACCCTGATCGCCAGTGCCTTCGTTCCAGTTCGCTTCAGCATGCAGTCTTTCGGCCACGGCGCGGATGCGGCCGGGATCTCCTTCGTGCGGCAATGCACCGATCCCGTGGCGCGTTGCCTGCCGCCAGACCTGTTCGTGCTGAGCCCGGAAGAAAAGGTGCTCGGCCGGCTGAGCTTCGATGCCTCGCCAACGCGCACTTTCGATTTCCTGATGGAGATGCTGCAGGCGCATCCCGAGATGGCGCCCTCCGGCGACCCCCTGTCCCAGCACTACTATGACCTCGCGCAGCCAGCCCATCTCAGCCTAGCGGAATTGCAGGCGCGCTGGCAGGCGGGCGAGCGCAGCAGCCTGATCGGGCCCCTCGAGGAGTGGCTCGAGCAGCATGCGGATTGGCCACATGGCTGCGCCACCGCGACCACGCTGCTCGGCTGGGCTCACCAGCACGCCGGTCATTTCGTGGCGGCGAACGCACTCCTGGCGGAAGTCATAGCGAAATTCACCGACCATCCTATTCGCCACCAAGCGCGCTACAGCCGGCTGTCGGCCGAGAACTGGGTGATTGCGGAGAATCCTTTCCTCGAAAAGGTTCCGCTACCGCAACTCGGCGTCAACTTTCCGGTCTCGAGCCCGTTCGAGGCGGCGCGCAAGCAGCGCGTGCTCGACATGCGCGCGGACCCGCGTTACGTCTGGCCGGATTCTGGCCTGCCACTGGCGCGCATCCCGGCCGGGGTGTTCATCATGGGTGGCCAGCCGGCCTTGTTCCCGCGCGAGCTGCCGCTGCGCGAGGTCACCATCAGCAAGCCATTCCTGATGTCCGCCTGGCCGGTCACACGCGGGCTGTGGCGGCAATTCCGGCCGCATGCCCTGCCCAAGTCCGGTGACCGCCTGGCCGACGAAGTGCCCATCGCCCAGATCAATCGCGAGGATGCCCTGGCATTCTGCGAATTCCTGTCCGCCCGAGACGGCCTGCGCTACCGGCTGCCGACGGAAGCCGAGTGGGAATACGCCTCGCGCGGCGGCATTGAGGGTGCTCCACATCCATGGGGGCATGAGGAACCCGACGCCACCCACTGCAATTGGGACGATTCGTTTGGGGTTCCCGTGGCGTCGTATCCTCCCAACGCCTACGGCCTGTTCGAGATGGTTGGAAATACGCGGGAGTGGACCGCTGATGTCTATCTCGATGACGCTTATGCCAGGACTTCCTACCAAGTCAGCGATCCGTGCGTCCTTGAGGCGCCGAATGTAACAGTGGACAGGCGCGACGCGACGGTGCTCTACACCTTGCGCGGTGGAATTAATGGGCTTCCATACTGCAGGCAGATGATGCGCTGCGCACTGCGGCTCACTGGGCGTGAGGCCAGCATCCGGCTGGCGGTTTCATTGGACGGCTGACTGCACTTTTCTCGCGGCCGCGCCCACGCATTTCCAAGCTGATGACCTCCCTGAATCGTGTATTCGATTCCCTTTCCGCTGCAGCAGCGCCTGATCAAGATCCTGGCGCTGCTGCTCGCGTGTGCCGCGGCGATCTATCTGGTGCGCGGTCTATATGTGAGCATGAGCGAGCCGGGCAGTTACGACTTGCGCATGCGTGCGCTCGAGTACCGGCTGTTTTCCCAGCGGGTGTATCCGAGTAATTTCGTCGCCAGCAATGCCTTGCCCGGCGAGACGCTGCCGAACTCGGTGTATCCGCCTTATGCGTTTCCATTGTTTGCACCGGTATTTGCATTCGGTGATGGGCTGGCTATGGCGGTCGCCTTCGGGCTGCTCAACGTGGCCGGCATGCTGGCGATCGCCGCCTTTGGCTATCGCGAGCTGCGATTCGCCGGTTGGCACGCCGGCTGCCTCGGGGCGGTTGCCGGCCTCGCCATCGCGCACAACTCCAGCGTTCTGGCGCTGGGTCAGTTTTCGATCATTTGCATGGGCCTGGTGGTCCTGCAACTGCGAAGTCTCGGGCGCGGGCAAGTCGCATGGGCAGGCGTGTTCTGGGCGCTGGCAATGGTCAAGCCGCAGATCGGCCTGGTGTTCGCCCTGCCGTTCCTGGTCCAGCGCCGCTGGCGTGTTGGACTGCTGCTCGGGCTGGGTCTGCTCGCGGCGCTCAGCGTGTACGCGTGTTACTACACGCGCGTCGCCCCGGCCATGCTGATCGAGTATTGGCTGCTGCGCGAGGATTACAGTTTCATCACCGGCGGTGACAGCATGGGCTCGAGCACCGGGAGCCTGCTCGCCGCGTGGGGAATGCATCCACGCGTCGCGTTGGTCCTGAGCCTGGGTGCGGCACTCTTCATCGGCTTCTGGAGCTGGGTCCGGATGCGCCGCCGGCAACTCTCCATCCTGGTCCTGGTGGCGGTGTGCGCAATCGTCGGGCGCGTCTTCATGCCGCATCGAGCCTACGACAACATCATGCTGTTTCCTGCGCTGATCGCCGTCCTGGGAATCGCGATCGAACGCCGTACGCCGCTCAGCTATGCGATGGCGGCCGCATTCGGGCTTTCCCTGTGGATTCCGCTGACCTCGCTCGTGCGGACTGCAGTGATGGACGGACTGGTCCTGCTGATCTGGTTGGTGGCGGCGGTGTACCTGATGCTCGCGCCGGGTGGCGTCGACCGGTCTCAGTCGCTACTACGTACCTCGTGATAGTCGTCGTCGACATTGATCTGCCAGATGTTCGACTTGTCAGTGATCCCGCCGATGATGTTGTCGACCGCAGCCTTGGCGGTCAGCATCGAATGGTCCTGATTGTTGTAGCGGTGCATGCCATTGCGGCCAACGACGAATAGATTTTCGATCGCATCCACGTAGCGGCGCAGTTCGGCAAACTCCGCGAACGTGCCGAAGTACGCCGGATAAGCCTTGGGTACGCGGATGACGGTGGCGGCGAGTACCTCGTGCGCCGCTACGAGATCGATTTGGTCGAGCTCGCGTATGGCAAGCGCCTGCATGTCCGCGTCGGAAAGCTGCCAGATCCCGTCGCCCTCATCGCAGAAATACTCGAGACCCAGCCAGACGGTGTCCGGATCGGCGACCAGCGCCGGGCTCCAGTTGTTGAAGATCTGCAATCGCCCCAGCTTGACGTCGGGTTCCTGGATGTACACCCAGTTGTCTGGTAGCCGATTGGAGCCTGCTGGCTGACCCGGGCGCGATTTCATTCTCCGCGCCACCACGCCGACCGTGATCAGGCATCGATAGGGCAGGCCCTGGGCGATCCGGTTCACGGCTGGTGGCGCCGGCGGATTGATGCCAGCGATCAGGTCGTTGAGCGCCATTGACGAAATGACCCAATCGGGAGAGAGCCGGGTTCTGGCTCCCGAATGCACGTCTTGTGCAGTAACGCCAGTGATGCGCCCGCCAGCGAGTTCCAGCGCATCCACTCGCTGCGACAGGCGGATTTCCCCTCCGAGTTCGACAACCTGGGCGGCCACGGCCTCCCAGAGCTGCCCTGGACCCAGCCGCGGGTAGAGGAAGCGCTCGACCAGGCTGGTCGGCGTCCCCGAGGCCTGCGCGGATGCCGGCATCCGCAGTCGCTGTCGGAGCGCATGCAGCAAGGTTTTGGCCAGCGACAGGCTCTTGATGCGCTGGGCACCCCAGGCCGAGCTGATTTCCGTGCACGGCACGCCCCAGACTTTTTCCGTGTAGGAGCGGAAAAATGTCTGGTAGAGCTCGGTGCCGAAGCGATTGACCAGGAAGTCTTCGAGATTTTTTTCCGGCAGCCGGGGGAACACTGCCGCACGCGCATAGCTGGCGCTGATTTTCAGGCAGCGCAATGGACCGAGATTGCGAATCGCAGCCAGGCTGAGGCGCACCGGGTAGTCATAGAGCCGGCGTCCAAAATAGATGCGCGAGAGCCGATCGCGCACCAGCATGACCAGCTCGCGCTCGACGCCGCCGTGTGCCGCGGCCGCTGGGATCTGCACTCGGCGGTGTTGGTTCTGGTAGCTCACCGTCAGGCTTTCGCCAGGCGGCAGGTCTTCCAGTGGCATGATCTGCTGCCACCAGTCCATGACCCAGTCGGACCTGGAAAAAAAGCGGTGGCCGCCAAGGTCCATGCGGTTTCCGGCGAATTGGACAGTGCGCGAGATACCGCCAAGGCAGGCCGATGCTTCCAGCACGATCGGCCGGATATTCGAGTGTCTCAAGAGTTCCAGGGCAGCCGTCAGGCCAGCCGGCCCGGCACCGATGATCAGCGCGGTTGGCCTATCCACGGGTGGCCGTCCGGTTGCGCGCGAGCCAGGCGGCCGGCGCGATGTTCCCGCACCCGTCGGCCATCGTGCGCGACCACGATCGCCGGCTAGGCGTCGTCGAATGCATCAAGAGGTTGACGAGCCGAGGTGAGCCGCAGGGATCTGAAGCGACGCGCCATGGCGAGGCGCAACGAAGACCGGGAATGTTCCTGCCAGGACCAGGCGACAGCCCCTGAGCAATAGCAGTAGTAGACCTGGTGGAACAGGATGGCGCCGAGCGCAAAGCGAGCGCCGCCACGGCGATGAAACAATGCTCCGAGACGGTGGTTGGCCGCGAGTGCCGCGACGAACAGGACCAGCGGAACCCACAGTGAGATCTGCAGCAGCGCGAAACTCGCGAGGAAGATGATCGCGAGGAGTGCGCGGCCGCGCTCGGCGCGGCTCACGTTCAAGGTGTTCAGCCAGCCAGTATGGCGATGGATCAGCCGCGACCACGGCAACGCGCGACAAAAGATTTCCGTGTAGATGAGGTTCACGAAGCGCCACACCTTGAGGTGCGTAACTTTCAGTTCCGGAACGAGCAGGATGCGCATGCCGCGTTGACGCATGCGCCAGCCGAGCTCGATGTCTTCGGTCGAGGGCTCCGGGTAGGTGGCCGCGTCGAAGCCACCCAGCTCGGCGAATGCCGCCGCGCGTATCGCCCCGCACCCTGACCAGAAGGTCTCGGCCTCGCGTTCGCTCTGGTGGTGGTAGTGGTGGTGAACAAGATTCTTGTACAGCGACCAGAAACCGGTCGCGGGTGGCCGATCATCGTACGCGCCGAACACGGCAGCCACCGTTGGATCGGCGATATTCGTGGCCAGGATGCGTGCTGCATCCTCGTGGGCAACGGTATCGGAATCCATGAACCACAACACTTCCCCCACCGCGACGCGGGCTGCGACGTTGCGGGCTCCCCCGGGACCCAGTCGGCCGCCAGACGGCAGCACCACGGCGCCCATCTCGGCGGCAATGGTTGCAGTCGCGTCCGTCGAGCCATCGTCTACGATCAGGAGCTCCGCGATCTCGCCGCGGCGCCGCATTTCGATGAGCGGGGTGACGCAGCGCGCGATGGTGGCCGCCGAGTTGTAGGCGGGCACGATGACGCTGATCGTCGGAGGCGGCAGATTGAACATGATTTCCCGATGGCGAGCAGCGCCGGAGCAACTATTCGAAAGACACGCAATTCGCAACGAGGTTGCTACTTACGCGGGCGGAGGCTAGCGTGCTTCGAGTGCAAATCGACGGTGCCCCTGGTCAAGATTCAATTGTTGATATTGCTGAGTCGAAAGCCGTGATGTCGCAACTCGTTACCGTGAGCGAGTTGCCCAAGGCGCGGCCGGCGCGTAGAAAGGGCCATCGCCACGCAACGGGTTCCACCAGGGGCGCGGTGCGCGAGCCGCCCTTGGGAATTCTGATCCACGATGAGCCTGGGCATCCTATCGTTATTTGTCCGTTTCGAGACACGCGAGATCTCCCCAGAAGACTTGGACTTGCTGGATCGGGAGGGCGGTCGTGGGCTGATCGATGTTGGTTCTCGCGAAATGCCGCGCATGCACGCACGGCTGTTGTCACTGTTGATGATGCTGGTGTTCTTGATGGCTTGTTCGACGTTCCTGCATTGGTCAGGCGCCGGACTCATGGTCTTCGTGCTGGCACATGCGGCGGTTACGGTGGTCATCGATTGCCTGCGCCGCCGCCGCGCGGCAGACTGGATCGCCTACAGCGAAACGCGCGCGCAGCGCATCGAGCGGTTGTTGAATGTCGCGCTCAGCGTGGAGCGCGCGCGCCAGGTGCGGCAGCATAGAACGCACCCCGAACCTGAGCGGATGTTCCGCATCGCCGCGCTGGCCACGATCGTCGGGCTACCACTCTTGTGGCTGCTGCTCTCGGCCAATGGCTGGATCAGCCGCGAGATCGTTTTCGCCAATGCCTACCTGCCACTCGCGCTGCTCTTGATGGTCATCGGCCGGCTCGTGCAAGGATTGCTGGAGATCAAGTTCACGACCTCCGCCCGTGTCGGCGTCAATCTGCTCGAGCTCGAGTCTGACGACACCCTCCAGATCTATTTGCTCGTGCTGCTCCTGGGTGTGGCGCTCCTGCCCCTGGGCGTCCGCGCGCTTGTGGCGGTCCCGATCATGGTGGTCAGTGTGCGCCTGCTGGCGTGCGGATTCGAATTGATCTGGCTGCGCCGCTCCGTCAAGGTCTTGAGCCAGCGCGTGCGTCGCCTGCACCGGGCTACCGGCGGGATGCTCCCCGGCATCACGCCATTTGCCGCGGCCGATGCTCCTCCCTTGATTTCACCGGACGCTGATGCTTTTGAGCCGGCCGACCTTTTTGGACCGCCGACCGACGACGAGCACGAGAACCATGAGCGAATCGCCCCATAGAATCCGGCACTCGCTCGATATGCTTGGCTGGGACAACCTCGGCCTATGGGGCAGGGCGGAGTTGACACCCGAGTGGCAGGAGCTGCGACGCGACTTCATCGCCAGCGGCGATGAGGTAAGCGCCCGGATGACCCTGGCGATCGCATCCAGCGGGGTGCCGGTCGAGATCGGGGAAATCCGGCTGCTCGCGGGCGGCCGGGAGCTGCTGCAAACCAATTAGCGAGGCGATTCGATTGGACAGTATGGATGCAGCAACAACCGATTCTCGCGGGCCGGACGAACAGCCCCAGCCGGCCAGGGTCGATGAGCCATTGGCAGCACGCCTGGCAATGCTGCTGCTGGCATTGATGGCGGTTCTGCAGTGGGGCATTTACCTGACCACCGGCAGCACCCCCCAGCGGATCATCGGGATTGCCGTTCTGCTCGCGAGCCTGCTGCTCTTCCGTCTACCGATGAGCGTGCGCTCAAAATTGCGGGTCATGGTCGTTTTGGCGATCGTGGGATTTGGCAATTTCGTCGTGCAGATGATTCTCGCGCCCGAGCCGTATCCCGCGCGGATACTGCAGAGCGCGGTCATGTTTGGCTATTCGTCGTTGCTGTTGGCCGGCATCGGCGCATGGATCGCGCCGCGGGTCGCCGTGGGCTTGCTCGTCTCCGCCACGGTCCTTACGCTGGGCCTCACGCTCACCGAGGCCAGCATCTATCGCCTGACTGGCTACACCGAGGTCAAGCCAGGAATCGTGCGCTGGGAAGGGGGCACGGCACCGCATCCGATCCTGGAGGAGAGCTACCCGCCCAATAGCAGCGCGCGAACCATTTATGCGTCCAATCCGCGGGGCTACTTTCGCGCCCAGGACAGCCGGCTCAAGCAGTGGCAGATTGGCTTGAATCATCCCGGCAGCGGCGCTCGCCTGGTGTTGCCGAAGGCGCCCGAAGAGGGCATCCGGGTGGAGATTGAGCGGATCGAAGTGCCGACCACCTGGCACGTGCAGGTGACCTTCGGAAGCTTCGCCGTCAATAAGGGCGATCGTTACAAGATCCGATTCGAAGTGCGTGGCGCCGGACCCCGTCCGTTTTCCTATGGCGTGAGCCAAGGTCACCCGCCCTGGGAGAACCTCGGCTGGTACCAGAAGACCGATATCGGCACGGAGTGGCGCGAGGTCGCGGAAGTTTTCCGTGCCAACAGCGACGAGGAGCTGGCGCGTTTCACCTTTGACCTGGGCGATGACCTCCAGGCCGTGGAGATACGCGGGGTGGCCGTCGACCACTTCGATACCTCCGAAAGCGTCATCGAGCCGCCGGAATTGGAGTACGCGGTAAGCTATCGCTTCAACGCACATGGCTGCCGCGGCCCGGATGTGGCGAGCGAGCGGCCGGCTGGTCGTCGACGGGTGCTGATGCTGGGTGACTCCTACACGCTCGGGGTGGGCGTCCATGAGGAGGACAGCTTCGCCGTGCAACTGCAGTCACTGCTGAACAGCCCCGCAGCAGCCGGCCGGGGCGAGAGTTATGAGGTGGTCAATTGTGGCGTGAGTGGTTACGCGACCAAGCAGGAGCGTCAGTTGTTCGAGATTCTCGGACCAGATCTGCGGCCGGACATCGTCGTGCTGACCATGGTCCTCAATGATGATCGCTCCTGGCGCACCGATGTCGCCAACGGCAACGTCCTAAACAGCAGCAAGTACGAACGCCTGTTCCGCAGTTTCGGCCTTGCCAAAGCCGCGGCAGGCAGCGTCTCGGCGCAGCCAATCGACTTTCGCGGAAGTCTCGCGGAAGTGCTGACCTTGAAGCAGTTGGTCGAGGACGCGGGCGCGCGGTTGGTGGTGATCTCATTCCGCAATCAACCCCTCTGGTACGGAGATTGGAAGAACCTGGCGGATACGATGTCGGCTGGGCTGGCGGGAACAGGAGTGCCATTCCTGGATGTCGGTGATGAGCTGGTTAACGAGGAGAAATGGCGAGAACTCCTGGTGCACGCGGACGGCGACTATCACCCCAATGAAATAGCGCACCGATCGGCAGCCGAGCAGATTGTGGAATTGCTGCGCAAGAACGCAATCGTGCCGTGACAATGGCTAGCGCGGATCTCGGTCGCGACGGGGGCCGGCCCTGAAGCACCTCATCCTGTGTCGCGAGTACCCGCCGGCGGCATATCCGCCGGGCGGTATTGGTACGTACGTGCGCCACATGGCACAGCTGCTGGCGCGTGCGGGCGAGACCGTGCACGTCATCGCTCATCGCTGGCCCGGGGCGAGCCAGCAATACGAGGAACTGGAAGGCGGCCGCCTATGCATTCACCGGGTTGCGCTCGGCCATCCACGTGCCGACCGCTACGCCTTGTCTCAGGCTGGAGACGAAGCGGGAATCGCAAGTGGGTTGCTGGAGTCCGATTTCCCGGCACAGGCATTTTCGTGGCAAGCAGCCTTGCTGGCCGAGCACCTGGTCGAGACCGCGTCCATCGACGTCATCGAGGCCCAGGAGTGGGAAGCACCGCTGTACTTTCTGCAACTGCGGCGCAGCCTGGGAATCGGGCCGGCTCGGCGTCCGCCTATCGTCATTCATCTGCACTCGCCGACGGAGCGGATCTACGCGGCCAATGGATGGGACACGGATGTCGTCGATTACGCCGAGTGCATTCGCCAGGAGGAGTTTTCGATTCGGGCGGCAGACGCGCTCATTGCGCCAAGCCGCTACCTTGCCGATCAGGTGGCGGAGCGTTACGGAATCGACGCCAATGCGATTCAGCTCATCCGGTATCCGCTGGGCGACACGCCCAGCAGCGTGTTGCCGATCGCCCAGCAGGCCAGCCGTGCAATTGCCCAGATTGGGCGGCTCGAACCCCGCAAGGGCGTCCTCGAACTGGCAGAGGCGCTGTCCCTGCTTACCGAGCACCCGGATCTGATCATCGAGCTGATTGGCAGCGATACCCCGCTTGCAGTGACCGGTGGCCGCACGGTTGCCGACGCGATTCGCCAGCGGTTCCCGCCGAGCGTCGTGGACCGGCTGCGCTTCCACGGGAGTTGCGACCGGGCGCAGATGCACGCGTTGCTCGCGCGGTGCTGCGCCGTGGTGGTGCCCTCCCGCTGGGAGAACTTTCCGTACAGCTGCATCGAGGCAATGGCGGCCGGGTTGCCGGTCATCGTGTCCCCGGCGGGCGGGATGAAGGAGATCATCGAGGACGGCTTGAACGGCTGGATCGTCGCCGATACGACCCCTGCCGCCTTGGCGCATACGCTGCAGCGAGCGCTCGATACCGCGCCTGACGAGCGCGCTGCAATGGGCCGCAGGGCCGCCGCCACGATTGCGCAAAGCTGCGCCAACGCGACGGTTCTAGCCGAGCATCTAGGGCTGAAAATGCAGCTGGCCAGCGCGCCCGATGGAGCGTTTTTGGCGGCTCGGGTAGGCGCTGGCTCGGGGGTGGCTGTCCCGGCGTTCCTGGCATCGGCTTGCTTGCCGGCGGACGCGGCTCACCAGCGTCGGGAAAAGCGTTACTCCGTGATGGCCATGGCATTGCGCCGGGCAGAGATGCCCCTCTTGCGTTGGCTGCGCGGCAGCTCCGATGCCGAAAGACGCGCTGCGGTCCAGTCAGTCGTGCGCAATCCTCTCGGCCTTGCGGGCTGGCTTTGGCAGCGCGCGCGAGCGGTCACGCGTCGGCCTGTAGCCGTCCGCGGCGAAAGCCTGCGCTCCGAGCCACCTGCGCCGTGAAGCGGGACACCGGCATCGGCAGCGCGCGCGAGGAGTGGCCGCTGGTCTCGGTCATCGTGGCCGCCTTCAACGCCGAGAAGTCGATCGAAGCTGCATGCAGGTCAGCGCTCGCCCAGACCTATCCGGCGCTCGAGGTAATCGTTGTCGACGATGGCTCGACCGATACCACCGCGCAGCTCGTCGCGGCGCTCGCGCTGGAGGATGCGCGCCTGCATTTGATTCGCCAGCCCAACCTCGGCGTGGCTGCGGCAAGAAACCGTGCGATCCAGGCAGCGCAAGGTGAATTCCTGGCTCCGCTCGATGCCGACGATCTCTGGGACGCTCGCAAGCTTGCCTTGCAGGTCCAGCGCTTTGAAGAAAGCGTGCCGGCAACCGCCCTGGTGTACTGCGGCTGGGTGTGGATTGACGAGGACGACTACATTCTTGATCGCTCGCCGCACTGGTGCATCGAGGGCCGTATTCTCGCCCGCCTGACCGAGGTCAACGTCACCGGCAGCGCAAGCGTGCCGCTGTTCCGGCGTTCCGTCGTGGAGCGGCTTGGCGGCTATCGTACGGATTTGAGGGCGAGCGGATGCCAAGGGTGCGAGGATTGGGATCTGGCCTTGCGCGTTGCCGAAGTGCACGCCGTCGCCGTGGTGGCGGCCGTGCTGGTCGGGTATCGCCGCTCGGCCGGCGGGATGTCGACGCAGAGCGCAACCATGTGGCGCTCGCGCGCTGCCGTCGTTGCGGCGCTGGCCGTTCGACAACCGTCGATTCCGGTGGACAGCCTCGTACGTTCTCGGCACCAGTTTGCCTTGCATCTGGCAGGGATGCAGTTTTGGTCCGGAAATCTGTTCGAGGCTTGCCGCTGGGGCATGCACGCTCGATCGGCGCGGCTGCTCGCGCCCGTGCTGCCGCGGGTGGCCTGGATGTTCATCCGGATGCTCGCCGGAAAACCTGCCGCAGCCGCCCGGCTCGATACCAGCCGGCCTTTCGACGGACAGGCGCCGACGCGCGCGGCGATTCCGTATGACCGTATCTACGCGCGCCGCTGGCGCAAAACACGCATCGAGTAACGGCGTGAGCTGGCTGCAGGCACTGGTCCTGCGTACCGCCCACGAACTGGCGCTTGCGCGGCTGCGGTTGGAGGCATTGCTGGCATTCGGGCGTGGCGACCAGCCGGCGCCGCGCGTGGTTGTTACCGCTTGCTGGAGCTTTCCGATCTATTCGCAGACATTCGTGCAGCGTGAGGTCATGGCGCTGGCGCGGGCTGGCTTCGCGGTGCGCTTCATGTACGCCCGGCTCGGCCGAAAGAACGAGCTCGATCATGCGTGCCAGCCGCTGTGGGCCCTCAAGCGACGCGTGTTCCTGCACGCGCACACCGGTGCGGCTGACCTGGCGCGGTTCCGTCGTTGCCAGCCCGCCGTCGTCGAGCAACTGATTGCCGACATCGCCGCGGCCAGCGGGCTTTCGCGGCAGCAAGTGGAAGCTCATGAGCACTTCCTCCATGCCTGTTCGTTCGCGCGGGCCGCAAAGGCTTGGCGGGCCGACTATCTGCATAGTTATTTTTTTTATGAGCAGAGCCTGTTTGCGCTGGTCACCGCACGCCTGCTCGACATCCCGCGCGGCATCAGTTGCTACGCCGACCATATGCTCGACGACTACGCGCTCAAGCTGGTCCCCCTGCACCTGCGGAGCGCCAGCATCATGCTCGCCACCTCACGGCGCATCAAGGTCGAGCTGGAAGCGATTCATGGGTCGCCACTCGCCAGCATCGTGATCAAGGTAAACGCAGTCGATGCCACCAGCTTCAGCGTTGCCAGGCAGCGCCGACGCCAAGCCGCGGACGGCTTGAGCCTGCTGTGCGTCAGCCGGATCGATGCGAAGAAAGGGATCGAATACCTGATTGATTCGGTGTACCAGTTGCGTCTGGGCGGGTTTGCCGTCGAGGCGCGCATTGTCGGTGCGGCCGACGCAAATCCCGCCGCCAGCGAATATGAGCGCGGGCTGCGTGCGCTAGTGCGACAGCTCGGCCTGACCAGCTGCGTACACTTCATCGGGCAGTGCGATAGCCGGGCTATCGCCGCCGAGCTCGCACGCACCGACGTTTTCGTCGCCCCCTATGTCGACCTCCCGAATGGCGACAAGGATGGGATCCCGACAGCGCTCCTGGAAGCCATGGCGGCGGGCTGTGCCATCGTCGCCACCAATGCCGGCTCAATCAGCGAAATTATCGATGACGGCATCGAGGGAGTGCTCGTGCCCCAACGTGACAGCGGGGCCGTGGCGGCCGCCGTCCTTGGTCTTGCCAATGATCGCCAGCGCGCAGAAGACCTGGGATCCCGGGCCGCGGAGCGTGCCCGCCGCGAGTTCGATGTGGCCGCCTGCGAGCATGTCTTCCATGCCCGTGTGCACGCTGCGGTGGCCGGCCAACGGCGTGCGCCGCGGGGTCAGCCATCGGCATGAAGATCGCCCTGTTGTCGTACGAGTATCCACCGGAGACCGGATTCGGGGGGATTGGTTCTTACACCTGGCATCACGCCCGCGCGCTGGTGGCGCTCGGGCACGAAGTGCATGTGCTCGCCGGCGCGCGCTCGGCGACCCCATTGCGCTCGACGGACGATGATGGTGTGCACGTCCATCGTTTCTGGGCGGGCGGATGGCTGATGCGCACCTTCGACCAAGCCGCGCGCATGGGCTGGTGGTGGACGCGACAGCGACTGCAGAACGCCTGGAGCATGTATCTCGGTTTTACCGAGTTGCAGCGCCTGCACCATTTCGACGTGCTCGAAATGCCCGAGTGTGGCGCCGAGGGCGCGCTCCTGACGCGCTGGCTGAAACTGCCGATGGTGGTCCGTGTGCATTCACCAGCGTACTCGATCATGCCCTTCTACGAGACCCGCAGGCTCGACCGCTGGCTGTGCTCGGCGATCGAGCGGCTGGCGCTCCGGCGCGCGACGGCGCTGACCGCATGCTCTCAATTCGCGGCCGATCTGGTGCCGCGCGAGCTTGACGTCGAGCGCGGCTGCCGGGTCATCTCCAATGGGCTGGATCTTGCCTGGATCGACGCTGGACCGCCCGCGGTGGACCTGAGCCAGAAGTACCAGTTGCCGCGACGCATGCTCACGATCGTGTTCGCCGGCCGCATGGAGCGCAGAAAGGGCATCCATCTTGGTGCCGAGATCGCGGCACGCATCCTGGAGCGCCACGATGTCACGCTGCTTTTCGCAGGAGAGGATCTGTTCGGGTACATGGCTTCGACCTTGTTGCCGGCGCTGGCGGCGAAAAAGCTGCGCGGATCAGTGCACTTTCTCGGCAAGCTCGTGATGTCCGACGTGCGCGAGCTGGTGCGTTCCGCGGACATCTTTCTCCTCCCGAGCCTGTGGGAAAACTGCCCTTATGCCTGCCTCGAGGCGATGGCGGCCGGGCGTGCAGTGGTGGCCGCCCGTCAAGGCGGAATGCCCGAGCTCATCGAGCATGGCAACAATGGTCTGCTGGCCGCGGTCGATGACCCGGCGGGATTCATCGAGTGCCTGGAGCAACTGATCGGCGATCCGCAATTGCGCATGCGGCTCGGGCGCGCAGCCCGCGCGACAGTGGAGCGCTCGCACGATGCGATGCGCCTCGCGGCTGTTGCAGTTGCGGTGTATCAGCAGGCCATCGCCGATGGCGCAGAGCAGCCGGCACCGGATGACGTGCCAGCGCTTCGAGCCGGGGAAGACGACGGCCGTCTGCCGGTGATCGCGGCCGCCACCGAATGGACCGTCAATGGCGTCAACGTTTTCTCAGCCAACCTCGTGCGCGGCCTGGCCGCTGATGGCGTGGCGGCGCAGATCCTGTTGACGGAACAAGATACGCGCTTGGTGGCCGCGACCGAGCGCCGCATGCCGAGGCCGCTGGGCGTGTCATTTCGATCGCTGCCGCTGAGTCCCGACGACAGTTGGGGCGCCCGCTGGGGCGGCATGCAGCGCCATCTGGAGGAATCCGCGCCCTGCATCTACATCCCCAACTCAGACTGGCGCCATTCCGTGATCTGCCCACGGCTCTCGGATGAGGTGATCATCATCGGGGTTGTACACAGCGATGACCCGTTGCACTATGACCACGTCCGCCGGCTCGGCGCGTACTGGAACGTCATCGTGACGGTCAGTGCCGCAATCGCGAAGAAGACCGCGCTGCTGTGCCCGGAGCTGGCTGGCCGGATCGTGACCATTCCCATTGGCGCGCGCGTTCCCGATGCGCTGCCGGCGCGTGAGCCGCTTCCCCGCGTCCTGAGGCTCATCTACCACGGGACCTTGAAGCAGCATCAGAAGCGCGTCCTCGACTTGCCGCGATTCGTGCAGACTGCGCTGGACCGTGGCGTTGCCGTCCAGCTGAGCATCGTTGGTGCGGGTCCTGATGAGGACGCTTTGCGTGCGAGCGCCCGATCGCTGCTCGACCGCGAGGCGATCGTGTTTCACGGTGTGTGCGCCCCCGATGACATCGTGGCAGTGCTCGAGCAACACGATGTCTATGTTCTGGCTTCCGAGTTCGAAGGCATGCCGAATGCGCTCATCGAGGCCATGGGCCGCGGCTGCGTGCCGATCGTCACGCAGATGCAGAGCGGCATTCCCGAGCTCATCCGCCACGGCGAAAATGGTTTCACGATCCCGATCGGCGACGCCGACGCATTTGCTGAATGCGTGCGCCAGCTGGCAGCCGATCCGGACCTCGTCGAACGACTGTCCAGGGCCGCATTCGCCACCGTGCGCCAAGGGGCTTTCCGGGTCGAGAACATGGTCACGGCCTACCGTCGGGTATTCGAGCAGGCCCGGGAAGATGTTCGGGCCGGACGCTTCCGGCGGCCGCGCGGCGAGCTCTCGCCGCCGCCGGCAGAAGTCGCCGGGGTCAGCCTGTTCCCGGTCGAACTCACGCACGTCCTGCCTGGTGTGGGTGTGTTCCCGTCGCCAAGCGAAGCCGACGAGTACGACCTTCAGGTCCAAGCTACGGTCGCGCGGTCGAAGGGTGCGCGCAGCTGGCGCGTCCAGCAAGTCCGTGAAGCCAGTAGGCAGGTCGCGCTCGAAGGCGTGACGGTGTTCGTGGCGGCGCCTGTCTGGACCTGGAACGGGGTCAATCTGTGGGCCGAGGACGTTGTCCGCGGTTTGCGCCAGGCGCGTGTCGATGCGCGCGTCTTGCTCACCGAGGAAGCGACGCCGCTCGTCAATATCGACGAGGCAAGGATGGACCGGCCAGGCGATCTTTGCTTCCAGGAGCTCAAGCTCTCGGGCGAGGACTGCTGGGGTGCGCGCTGGGGCGCCATGATCCGGACGCTGGAGGCGGCGGCGCCGTGCATCTATATCCCCAACTATGACTGGCGCCACTCCTGCGTGACGCCGATCCTGTCCGATGGCGTTCGCGTGATCGGCATGTTCCACCAATTCTCCGAACTCTATCGCGAGCACGCGGAGCGCCTGGGCGATGGCTGGAATGCCAGCGTCGCCACCAGCATGGAAATCTCGCGGAATGCGCGCAGGCAACTTCCCACGGCTGAAGGCCGTCTGCGCACGATTGCCTACGGGTTGGATTTTCCCGCCGCAGCGGTCGCCCCGCGAGCGGCAGGCGCCAGCGTCCAGGTCGTCCTGGTGGCAACCAGCGCTGATGACAGCTCGCCCGCTGGCGCATGGATCGAGCGTCTTGCCCGGGCTTTGTTGCAGCAGCAGTTCGCGGTCACCGTTCTGCGGGTCGACCAGGGCGGACGCGATACCCGAGTCGAAGACGCGCCCGGCGTGCACAGCCTCATCAGGCCCAGCCGGCAGCAATGGCTCGCAGCATGTCGATCAAGCCAATTCGTGGTTGCGCAAGGACACTGCGACAGCCTGACCAGGCCTTGGCTCGAAGCCGTTGGCAATGGCTGCATTCCGGTCTGGATCGGTCCGCCAAGCGCTGATGAGCTGGTCCGCTCCGTGGCCGCCTGTGGCGTTCGCTGTGCGTTGGATGAACTCGAGGAAACGGCCGATCGCCTGCTTGGGACCTTGCGCGATGGACCCGCGCGCGAACGCATTCTGCGCATGGCGCATGCCCTGGTGCTCAAAGGCTGCGTGCGCAACGCGCCGATGATCGATGCGTACGCGCAATTGCTGCGCGAGGTGCTGGTTTCGCCGCAGATCTCCAGGTACCGGCGTCCGCGCGGCCCGATCCAGCCACCTCCGCCGACGGTCGGAGACAGCGGCATCTTTTCGTTGCCGCTGAGCACCCAATCTGCGTTCGGGAGCTTCCCGTCAGCGAACGACCTGCGCAGGTTTCAGGAAGAAGCCGGTCCCTGGATCAGGCCACTCGAGCCGGGTCGAAAGCCCCGACGCCGGTACTAGGGCCTTGGCCGCGCGCGCTTCGAAGTGACCTGACCAGCAATCAATCCCCGACCACCGCCTCCACCACGCGCGCCGCCAGGACCTCGGCGCTCGCCGTCTCCGTGAGCAGGCGCATTTCCGGTTCGAGCGGCTCCTCGTAGGGCGCGTCGATGCCGGTGAAGTTGGGCAGCTTGCCGGCGCGGGCGCGGGCGTAGAGACCCTTGGTGTCGCGCTGCTCGCAGATCTCGATCGGCGTGTCTACGAACACCTCGAGAAAGTCACCGGCATCGAACAGGCGACGGGCGAGTTCGCGTTCGGCGCGGTAGGGTGAGATGAAGCTCACCAGGACCACGAGGCCCGCATCGGTCATCAGTTTCGCGACTTCGGCGACGCGGCGGATGTTCTCGACGCGGTCTTCGGGCGTGAACCCCAGATCCTTGTTGAGGCCGTGGCGGACGTTGTCGCCGTCGAGCAGATAGGTGTGATAACCGAGCGCGTGCAGGCGTCGCTCGGTCAGGTTGGCGATCGTCGACTTGCCCGAGCCGGAGAGCCCGGTGAACCACAGGCAGCGTGGGGTCTGGCCCTTGATGCGCGCGCGCGCGGGCTTGTCGATGCTGAGCGCCTGCCAGTGCAGGTTGCTGCCGCGGCGCAGGGCGAACGCCAGCGTGCCGCACCCGACGGTGGCATTGGACTGACGATCGATCAGGATGAAGCTGCCGAGCTCGCGATTGTCAGCGTAGCGCTCGAACACGATCGGCTGGTCGAGGTTGAGATTGCACATGCCGACCGCGTTGAGCTCGAGGCGCTTGGCGGCCAGTTGATCCTGGGTGTTGACGTCGACCTTGTGCTTGATCTCGGTGACCTGCGCACTGACCGTGCGGGTGCCGGATTTGAGCCAGTACGAGCGACCTGGCAGCAACGGCGCATCGGCCATCCACAAAAGGTGCGCGGCGAACTGGCTGGCGATCTCCGGTGGCTGACTCGCCGCCGCGATCACATCGCCACGGCTGATGTCGATCTCGTCCTCGAGCGTCAACGTGATCGCCTGGCCTGCGCTCGCACGCATGAGGTCGCCGGTGGCGGTGACGATGCGCGCGACGCGCGAACGGCGGCCAGAGGGCAGAGCGACGATCTCGTCGCCAGTGCTCACCGAGCCGGCCGCGATGGTGCCGGCAAAGCCGCGAAAATCCGCGTTCGGGCGGTTCACCCACTGCACCGGCAGGCGCAGGCCGAGCTCACCATCCGCACGCACGACGTCGACATCCTCGAGATGGCCGAGCAGGGTGGGCCCCGTGAACCACGGCATTGCGGCGGACCGGCTGCTGACGTTGTCGCCGCGCAGCGCTGACAACGGGACTGCCGTCACCTGCGCAATCCCGAGGTGCGTGGCCAGCGCGCGGTAGTCGTCCACGATGCGCTCGAATGTCGGCTGGTCGTAATCGATGAGATCCATCTTGTTGACCGCGAGCAGCACGTGACGGATTCCGAGCAGCGAGACGATGTAGCTATGGCGGCGCGTCTGTGTGAGCAGGCCCTGGCGTGCGTCGATGAGCACGATTGCCAAATCCGCCGTTGATGCGCCAGTCGCCATGTTGCGCGTGTATTGCTCGTGCCCCGGGCAATCCGCGACGATGAACTTGCGCTTGTCCGTGCTGAAGTAGCGGTAGGCGACATCGATGGTGATGCCCTGTTCGCGCTCGGCTGCGAGGCCGTCGACCAGCAGCGCGAAGTCGATGTCGTCGCCTTGCGTGCCGTGGCGCGCGCTGTCGCGCTCGAGCGCAGCCATCTGGTCGTCGAGCAGGAGCTGGGTGTCGTGCAGCAGGCGTCCGATCAGCGTGCTCTTGCCATCGTCCACGCTGCCGCAGGTGATGAAGCGCAGCAGCGACTTGCGTTCGTGCAGGTGCAGGTAATCGGCAATGCGCGCCGAATCCGGATGGTTCTCGCTGCCCTCGATGGCGTCCATCAGAAGTAGCCCTCTTGCTTCTTTTTCTCCATCGACGCGGCCTGGTCCTGGTCGATGATCCGGCCCTGGCGTTCGGACGTGCGCGCGACCAGCATCTCGGCAATGATGGCTTCGAGCGTGTCAGCGTCGGATTCGATGGCGCCGGTCAGCGGGTAGCAACCGAGCGTGCGGAAGCGGATCTTCCGCTGCTGCGGGAATTCGCCGTCGCGCAGTGGCAGGCGGGCGTCATCGACCATGATCAATGCACCGTCGCGCTCTACGACGGGGCGTTCCTTGGCGAAGTACAGGGGGACGACCGGAATATTTTCCCGGTAGATGTACAACCAGATATCGAGCTCGGTCCAGTTGCTCAACGGAAACACACGCACACTTTCACCCTTGTTCACGCGCGTGTTGTAGAGGCTCCAAAGCTCCGGACGCTGGTTCTTCGGATCCCAGCGGTGCTGTTCGTTGCGGAAGGAGAACACCCGCTCTTTCGCGCGAGATTTTTCCTCGTCGCGGCGGGCGCCGCCAATGGCGGCGTCATACCCGCCAAGATCGAGCGCCTGCTTCAGCGCCGCGGTCTTCATGACATCGGTATGCACGGCCGAGCCGTGAGTCACCGGCGAGATACCCTGGCGCACGCCGTCGGCGTTGATATGCACGCGCACATCGAGCCCGAAGCGTGCGGGAACGCTGTCGCGAAAGGCGATCATTTCGCGGAACTTCCAGGTGGTGTCGATGTGCAGCAGTGGAAGCGGCGGCCGCGCCGGATAGAAGGCCTTGGCCAGCAGATGCAGCAGCACCGAAGAATCCTTGCCGATCGAATACAGCATCACCGGATTGGCGAACTCGGCCGCCACCTCACGGAAAATGTGGATGCTCTCGGCTTCCAGGCGGTCCAGGTGAGACAGCGCACAGGGGTCGATCATCAGCGCTGAATCTCGTATTGGTTGCGGCTCGCTGCAGAGCTGCAGCCCGGGCGCGCGCGCTGCGGTGGATGGAGCCGGGTGGGGTAACTGCGCCGGCGAGCGCAAGGCCGTGAATCTGGGCATCGGAGTCCTTGATCGCAGCGGTCCGCCCCAGCTTCCCCATTTTAGCGACAAGTGCGCCACGGGGGAGGCTTAAAGCCGAACGGCATATGCTAGTTCCAAAATCTCATTGCAGACGTCTATACGTCTAGACGTCTGGAAATGACGATAGCATGGAACTTGCTGAGGTTACGAGCCAGTGAGATTCGCCTGCTGGACGTTGCTCTAGGTGGGTCTGCGCTGCACGCGGATGCTGTTGATCTTGGCTGGGCTTTTGGTGGGTCTGCGCTGCGCGCGGACGCTGTTGATCTTGGTTGGAAAAAAACC
>JANPJV010000022.1:0-43910 GCA_031425695.1 Rhodanobacteraceae bacterium
AAATTATGCTAACCAAAAATCACTAATTTGTTGTGCGTGCCGACACGGGCCCGCTGTACTTTGTCGACTTCGACCCTAGATTCGGCCGAGAACTAGCAGCACGATGATGATGATGAGCACCAGCCCGAGTCCGCCGGACGGCCCATAACCCCAGCTGCGACTGTGCCCCCAGCGCGGTAGGGCGCCAACGAGAAGCAGGATGACAACGATCAGCAGAATGAGACCCAGGGACATGGCGGCAGCTCCTATAGTGGTACCGGCCAGCGTCGTGCTGTCCGGGGAAAGCGCGGCGCTGATTCCAGCACCGCAAGCTCGTCTGTAGGATCTTCCTGTGCATGTGAAGACGGTGGCTTGCCGTGCAGGAGGCTGCAGGGCGTACTGACGTACTGACGTACTGACGAACCGATGATCGAAGGCGTCGCCCGGGCACGTGTTATTGGAATGCCGATCACCATGGAGCCAACGCTTGGATACTTTCAGCCCCTATGCGCCGCCGGTGGCGGTGCTCGTCGACGCGCCCGAATTTACGGGTAGCGAGCATGAGGCAGTGCGGCAAGCGCATATCCGCCACGAGATCCAGATCAAGTCGATCGGGGCGCTCTATTACTTCGCCGGCGTGATGCTGGTGATTGCCGGCGTAGGCTCCTTTGCGACGGAGCGGCGGATGGAAATGCTCGGTATCGGTTTCCTCGGGCTGAGTGTGCTGCTGATCTGTCTGGGCCATGGATTCCGCCGCCTGCGCCCGTGGGTGCGTATCCCCGGCGGCGTGCTGTCGGCAATCGGGCTGTTCGCGATTCCGGTTGGCACCCTGATCCACACCTGGATCCTGTACCTGATGTTCTGCGAAAAAGGCCGCGTCGTGCTCGGCCCGGATTACCAGGCGGTGATTGCCGCCACGCCGAAGGTCAGGTACCGCCGCACCGTCGGCGACTGGATCGCCACTGGCATCGTGTTCGGTGTGCTGGCGCTGGTGGTGATCGGGCTGCTGGTGTCGATGGTGTAGGTCATGTTGGCCGCGCCAGCGGGCTACTTGACGCCGTTTGCTCGACTGAGCGTCAAGTAGTTCGCTGCGCGAACAACATGACCTACGACAGCAACAGCATCGCGGCTAAAGCCGCTCCCACAAGGCGGCCCTCCCGCCCCTAGATCGCGCCCCGCCGCTTGAGCTCGCTGTAGCGGTTGATGAGGGCGATGGGCAATGCCGGGGGTTCGACGTCAAGGCAGGGGATGCGGCTCTGTTCGAGGCGCGCGAAGCTCTTGCGGCGCAGGTTCAAGTATTGCGCGGTGGCAGCGTGGGTCAGCGCGGCGTCGAGGTCGTTGACCGGCGCGGCGAGCGCTTCGCCAAGGATGCTTTCGCGCAGGCTGGCGAGCACCACCAGGTGGCGCTGGCGCAGCAGTGCGAGCGCGGGGGCGAGATCGTCGTTGTCCTCGTCACGCAGGTTCGAGATCAGGATGACCAGGCTGCGCTTGCGCTGCCGCTGCATCAGCGTGACCGCAGCGGCCTGGTAGTCGGGTGAGCTGAGCGAGGCCTGCAGGTCGAAGACCTGCGCCAGCAGCAGGTTGAGACTGGCGTTGGACTTGCGCGGCGCGATGTAGCGGTCGACGCCGCCGAAGGTCATCAGACCGACCGCGTCGCCCTGGCGCAGCGCCACGTGCGCGAGCAGCAGGGCCGCGTTGAGCGCATGGTCGAGATGCGAGAGCTCGCCATCGCGGGCATGCATGCGCCGGCCGCAATCGAGCATCAGCATGATCTGCTGGTCGCGCTCGTCGCGGTATTCGCGCGACACCAGCTTGCGCATGCGCGCGCTGGTCTTCCAGTCGATCTGCCGCGGCGCATCGCCCTCGCGGTACTCGCGCATCTGCTGGAACTCGAGGCCCTCGCCGCGCCGGCGCCGGCGCAGCACGCCGAGCTGGCTCAGGCGATGATCGGTGGCCAGCAGCGCATACCGGCGTAGCGCGGCAAAATTCGGATAGACCCGGAGCGCGCTCGGCTCACCGAGATAGACGCGCTGGCTCCACAGCCCGCCGAACGAGGTGATGCGCAGCTCGACCGGACCGAACGCGAACTCTCCGCGGCGCAGCGGCCGCAGCCGATAGCGCAGTTGTGCCAGCGTGCGCGCCGGGATCGCAACGCTCTGCGGCAGGTGCTCCACTTGCGTGTGTGCCGGTACATGGTCGTACAGGCGCACACGCAGCGGCAGCGCCAGCGGGTTGTTGATCTCGACCCGGATCTCGCTGTCGACGCCGAGCGAGAGCAGGTGCGCGTGGCGCCGGCGCACGTCGGGAAGCGGCCGGCGCAGCAGCTGCACTGCGTCGGCGAGCGCCAGCACCAGCAGCAACGTGGCACCGATCAGGAAGGCGCCTTCCAGGATCGCCAGGAACGATGCCAGCACAGCCAGCGCGCACAGCGCGCCCAGGGCCCACAGCAGCGGTGGCGCCGGGATCAGCAGGCGCCGGCCAACCCGGGCGCTGATGGAATTCAAAGCCGCGGGGCCTGCACTTTGTCCAGCAACTCGGCGATCAGCATGTCGGCGCTGCGGCCTTCGATGACCAGATCCGCGACCGCGGCAATGCGGTGGCGCAGCACCGCCGGGGCGAGCCGCTTGATGTCGTCCGGGACGATGAAGTCGCGTCCGCCGAGCAGCGCCAGCGCGCGTGCGGCGCGCACCAGTGCGATCGCGCCACGGGTACTCGCGCCGGCGCCGATGCCCGGGAAATCGCGGGTCGCGCGCACGATGCGCAAGGCATAGGTGCCGACCTCGGGATCGACGCGCACATGCGCAGCCAGCGCCTGCAGCCGCACCAGGTTCTCCGGTTGCACCACGCATTGCACGTTCTCGATGTGCAGGCGCTCGGCACTGCGCCGCTCGGTCGCGAAGCGCAGTACCGCCAGCTCCTGTTGCTCGTCGGGAAAATCGATCAGCACCTTGAGCATGAAGCGGTCGAGCTGTGCCTCGGGCAACGCATAGGTGCCTTCCTGCTCGATCGGATTCTGCGTCGCCAGCACCATGAAGGGCGCCTCCAGCAGATGCGCCTGGCCGTCGAGCGTGACCTGCGCCTCCTGCATCACCTCGAGCAACGCCGCCTGGGTCTTGGCGGGCGCGCGATTGATTTCGTCCGCCAGCAGGAAGTTGGCGAAGACCGGGCCGCGGCGCGTGGTGAACTGGCCGGATGCCGGATCGAACACGGTGTGGCCGGTGACATCGGCCGGCATCAGGTCGGGCGTGAACTGGATGCGCGAATAGCGCCCGCCGACTGCTTTCGCGAGCGCCTGCACGAGCAGCGTCTTGCCGAGGCCGGGCACGCCCTCGATCAGCATGTGGCCGCCGGCGAGCAGCGCGGCGAGCACCTGTTCGACCACTGCCGGTTGTCCGATGAAGACTTTCGAGACTTCGGCGCGCAGGCGGTGTGCGAGCTCGCTCGCTCGCTGCAGCGCTTCGGCGGGAATCTGGGAGGCGGTCATGTGCGTTCCTCGGGAGTCGTCGATAGGGGAGCGGGGTGATCCTCGCGCCGGGGCGCGCTGGCGCTGGCCTCACCGGTGGCTTCGTAAAGCGGATCGTGGCGCGTGCCGCGTTTGTGGCCGAGCGCGGCGTGCAATTGCTGGCAGGCGCGGATGCGCGGCAGGAAGCCACCGGTGGCCGCCGCAGGCAGCGGATCGAGCACGCGCGCGGCAGCGTCGGCGGAAAGGCCCAGCTGCGCTTGCAGGAATGCGCGCTGCTCGTCCTGGGGGTGCAGCCGGAGCTGCGGAAATTGGCGGTGCAGGCGCTCGAGTGCGGTGGTCCGCGCAGCTTCGGCCAGCTCGCTCCGCGCGCCCTGTGACCACAGCAACCGGCCGTTCGCGCGCAGGTGGTCGAGCAGCCTTCGGCGGCTGGCCTCGGGATCAGGATGAATCGGCCCCAGCCGGGGCGCCAACGCCCACAGCCAGGCGCCCACGAGCAGCGCCAGCGCCAGCAGTACGCGCCATGCGTTCATCTGCAACCAGGCGAACAAGCCCTGGGTGCGGGTGCGCAGGAACACCACTTCAGTGCGTTGCGGCGGTTGCGCGAGCAGTTGCCAGAAGAGCTCGGCATGGTCGAAACGCGCCAGTCCCCAGTTCTTGATGAAGCGCAGGTCAGTGACCACGGTGATGCGCCCGTCGCCATGGACGAGATGCAGGATCTTGGCGTGCTCGCCCTGCTTCGCCTGCCAGAGCGGGGCGCCCTTCGCCGCCAGCGCCATCGGGTCTCCGGCCAGGCGCACATTGAGCGGAGGCGATCCCGGGACGCTGACCGGCAACAGCGGGGCGAAGAAGCGATCGCTACTGCGGTGGTGCCACGAACCCATCCCGTCGACACTGCGCCAGGAGTCGTCGGCCTCGACCTCGGTGCGGACGACCTCAATGGCGTCAAGGAGGCGATCGCTCTGGTCGGGCGGACGCGCTTCCACCAGCAGGTGCGCGCCGGCGCGCAGGCTCGCCAGCAGGTGATCCTGCGCGGCCGGCGATAGCTCGCGGCGCTGGCGCGCGAGCACCACCAGCGTGCCGGGCGACAACGGCGGGCGCGACTCCAGGCCGTCAAGGTAGCGGTTGGAAATGTCCAGCCGCCCGAGCCAGCGCCGCGCGGCGAGAAAGGGCTCCTGCCGCGCGCGCGCTTGCGGCGGCACGCGTTCGCTCGCAAGGCTCCGCTCGTAGTTGCTCAAGAACCCGATCACGCCGAGCGCGGCGAGGGTCAGGAAACCCACCACGCCCCAGAAACGGCCGCGCATCAGGCAGCCTCCGTGGTCGCAGGGGCGACCCGGCCCAGGCTGTCGGCGTAGGCCGCACACAACTGTTCGACGCGCGCGGCCGCCGGCAGGCGTCCGGCATAGGCCGATTCCATCCAGGTCGGCAACAGGCTCTCGAAAAACCCGGCGGCCGCGCCTGGGAGCTCGAGCTGGGCGAGCCGCAACACGTCGGCCTCGGTGGCGCCCGCGCCGACACGCAGGCCGCGACCATGAATCAGCTGCGACAGCGCGCCCCGGTAGAGTAGCGACAGCGCCTCGCGCAGCTGCCCGGCGGCCAGCGCGGCGCGCGCGGCAGCGGCAATATCGTCCGGCAGGCTGCCTGGATTGATCGCAAGCCCGAACAGGGTGGTCGGAGCCGCGGGCTCGGGCGCGCTCTTCTCACCCCGCCGCTGCCGCGCGAGCAGCAGCGCCAGTGCCACGAGCAAGACGCCGAGGCCGATCCAGGCCAGGATGCGAAAGAGCTCGGCCAGGACGCCGGCCAGGTCGGAAAACCAGTTGCGCGACGGCGTCGACGAGCTCGAGATTTCCGCCTTCTTCAGCGGGCGCCAGCGCTCGACCTGCTTTTCAGAACCGAAGAGCGGGTTCGCGACGACCTCATCGGCGAGTTTGCGCGCGGGCGTATCGACCGGTTGGTAGGCCTGCTCGGCGGGCTCGTCATCCTTGTCGGCGGCCTGCTCGGCAGTATCCGGCTCCGGCGCTTCTCCCGGTGTCGGCAGGGCGGTCGGGGGCACGTCCTTGGGTGTCTGCGCATGGACGACGGGCGCGTGCAGCAAGAAACCGCCGAGGATAAGCGCCCCGAACAGCATCACTGCCGCGCGCCGGACGCTGTCCGCTCGCTCGCGTTGCCGTTGCGCCAGGCGGCGCATCGCCACCTCCACATCCCAGCCTTCCAGCAGCACTCGTCGATTGAGATACAGGGCAAAACCGGCGGCCACGTAAAAGGGTTCGATGACGCTGACGGCGAGCATGTAGATCAGGGTATCCGTCGCGCTCCACCAGTCGAGGCTGAAAAACTGCTCGAAGGCAATCTCCGGCGTGTCGTCTTCCGGGGCCAGCTGCACGTCGACCGAGAACAGCGCGGCAAGCGAGTACAGACCCACCATCACGATCGTCTCGAGATGCACGCAGATCAGTGTCAGCGCTGCGGCAAACCCGCCGGCGCGCTGGCGCAGCAGGCGCCGGCGCGCGCGCGACGCCGCACCGCGCTGGCGTTCGAGCTGCCGCACCGGCAGCGTGAACGAGCGCCTGAAATCCCAGAAGCGCGAAATCAGCGAGCCGAACACGCCTGGCGCCAGGATCTCGCGCCAGGCGCGCAGGGTCTCGCCCCAATGCGGCGTGTGCCCGAAGACCGATCGGCTGAGCACATGCAGCAGGAAGCGATCGAACAGCGGCTTGGCCCACCACAGCAGCATGGCCGCCACCAGCGGCTGCTCGCGCAACGCGAAAAGAAGACCGAGCCCGATCGGCAGGTAGACCGCGAACCACACGCTCCACAGAGGACGAGCCCAGTGCGCGGCCATGCGAAAGCCGAGGTCGATCGCCTCCCAGCCGGCCCGCGGGCGCAGCGCAATGGTGACCTGGTCAAGCTGCATCGGAAAGCTTCGGTACGTTCGAACCTTGTCCGAACGCTTTTTCAGCTCGCGGGGAGGGAAGCGTCCGGACAAGGTCCGGACCCACAGAGCTTGGCTCGCCGCCGCGCCCCGCGAAGGCAAAATAGGCCAGCAGCAGCACCCACAGCAGGATGCCAATCGCGTATTTGGGGGTGTTGCTGAAGAGCTGCAGGGGCGACCAGAACGCTTCGATGACCGCCGCGACCAGGAACATCAGGGCGGCCCCGCCGGCCAGCTGGAACGCCCGTTTTCCCTGCAACACCAGCGCGGCGCGGCGGGTGCGCCGGCCGGGCGCGAGCAGCGCACCGCCGAGCTTCAGGCCGGCAGCGCCGGATATTGCGATCGCCAGCAATTCGAAGGAACCATGGCCGGCAGTGAATGACCAGATCTGCGGCCCCAGGCCGACCTGGTGCAAGTGGCCGACCACGGTGCCGAGAAAGACCCCGTTGAAGATCAGGAAGAACAGCGAGCCCAGGCCCAGCAGCACGCCACCGGCGAAGGTCTGGAAGCCGATGCGCACATTGTTGAAGATGTAGAAGCCGAACATCTCGAAATTGTTCTGCGCATCGGTGCGCCCGAGCGCCCGGTTGTCCGGGCTGTACATGCGCTCGGCCTCGGTGAGCTGTTCGGCCGGCACGACCACCGCGGCAAAATCCGGGTAGACCTGTACCGCCGCGATGAGCCCGAGCAACGGCCCGAAAAACAGCACGCAGGCGAGCGCGAACACCCGCCACTCGTGTCGCACCAGGCGCGGGAAACCCCGGGTGATGAACTCGACGAAGCCGGCGCGGTGCGAGGCGCTGGCGCCGTACAGCGCATGGTGTCCGCGCACCACCAGCGCATGCAGCCGATCGATCAGGGTCGGCGCATAGCGACGCTCGCGCGCGAGCGCCAGGTGACTGCACAGCGCCCGATAGCTGGCGGGGAAATCGGCGCTCGCAAGCGACGCCGGCACGCTCTTGCCGAGCAGCCGGGCGAGGCGCATGCGCGCACGCCGCGACAACTCGCGTTCGGTGAGCCAGGCATTGCACGCATCCCACAGCGCGCCGTGGCGGCGCTCGAACTCAGTCTGGCGCATGCGGGCTCCAGCGTGGTGCATCACAAATACCTTGAATTATTTCCGCGTCTTTCGCCGCCATGCTGCGTTGCCTTTGCCGCGCCAGCACAGCTGTCGCGGGCTCGGTCGACCGCGCGGCATGCCGCGCAAGCGGATCGATCTCCCTGTCGCAATAGAAGGGGCTATTCCTCCTTCTCGCGCCTTGCCTGGCGACGAAATCTATCGGAACTTTCTTCAAGTTATTTATGACGCACCACGCTCGCCCCTACCAGGTAATTGGCGAGGCCGTTGAGTTGCTCGACGGCGGTGCCGCCGCCCGGACGCATGAGCGAATCGGCGAGGCCCGCGATTTCCTCGGCCCGTGCGAGCCCGAGCTGGGGGGCGCGCTCGGCGAAGTCCAGGAGGCTGCTGATCTCGTCGGGGTTGAGGGCGTGCCGCGGTGCCGCAGCCGAGCCGGACGGGATACGCCGCGCCAGCGGTGGTTTCTGCACATGCACCACCAGGGTACCGGCCACCAGGTCACCGAGCCGTTTGAAATCCCGCGTCGCCAGCATCGACATCAGCCCGCCCAGGTAGAAAAACGGCAGGAAGTCGGCGAAGCGCAGCAGATTGCGCGTGAGCGCCGGCCCCCAGGCGCACGGCGCGCCGTCGTCGCGCACCACGATCAGCCCGAGCGCGCGCTTGCCCGGCGTGGCGCCCCCGAGCGCGGCCTCGAACCAGGCTGGCGCCAGCCATTCGAGCGCAAACCAGAGCAGCAGGATGAGCCCGGTGGTGATGCCCTCCGGCAAGGGACTGAGGACGATGGCCGCCACCAGCAGGATGGCGCAGCGCCAGCCGAAATCCAGCAGCCAGGCGAGCGCGCGCGGGATCGGCCCGGCCACGCGCAAGTGCAGCTCCACGCCCTCGGGCGTCGCCACACTGAAAGCGGTGTCGAGCAGCCGACTGGCTGCTGGTGTGGTGTTCGCCATCAATCTTGGGAGCCTCTAGAAACCGTAGCGAGCGGCTCGAGTGCAAGGCGCACGGAGCGCAGGGAACGCAGTGTACTTTCTCGTACATGAGTATTCCGAGCACCGCGCAACGCAGCAATCGGGCTGCGCAGTAGGGTTCTAGAGGTTTCCTTCGAAAAAGATGTCACGGTAGGCACTGTAGCTCGTGACCATGATAACCGGCACCAGCAGCAGCCAGCCGAGCAGCAGCGGCAGGGTGGCGGCAAGTGCGAGCACCAGCCCGGCCACGCCGTAGAGGAAAAATGGCCAGATATTGCGGATGCAGCCGACCAGGCTGGTGCCCATTGCTGCCGGCGCAGCGACGCCGTTCAGCACCACCAGTGCAGGGGCCAGCCAGACCGCCATCAGCAGCGGCAGCGAGAGCGCCAACAGCAACAGCATCGCCAGCATGAGCGGCATGAACAACTCTGCGACATACGGCGGCGGCACGTCGCCCAGGAGCACGCCCATCCCGCTCCAGCCCAGCAAGGGCACGATGGCAACCACCGAGACCAGCGTGATCCCGATCAGGTAGAGCAGCCCGAGCAGGAACAGTTGCCCGCCGCGCTCGGCGAGCACGGCAAGGATCTCGTCGACGCGCAACGGCGCGCCCCGGCGCACCACGTCACAGGCCACAGCGAGCGCGGCGAGCGTGAATGGAAACAGCAGGTATTGCAGCGGCAGGCCGGCCCAGGGCGGCAGGATAGCGGTGAGCGCCAGCACCGCGATGATCGCGAGAATGACCAGCCACAGGCCCGCGTGCGCCATCAACAGCCGCCAGGCCTCGCCATACCACGCCGCCCCACGCGCTCCGGCCACCCGCCGCGGCGACCCGAGAAAACGCCCAGGCGCCGGCGGCGGCAGGTAATCGAGCACCGGCGCCTGCGGCGGCTGGTAGGGATTGGGGTGGGACATGCGGTGGGTCCGGTTGGGGCGAGCGGGAAGAGTAGCGTTATGAAGCGGTTTCGGTTTCGGTTTCGGTTTCGGTTTCGGTTTCGGTTTCGGTTTCGGTTTCGGTTTCGGTTTCGGTAGAGCGTGAACGGCTTTCACCGACACCGAAACCGACCACCGAAACCGGCTCAAAGCAGACGTCTAGACGTCTAGCCGTCTAGACGTGTAAGCTTCTGCAACCCGTGGCTGTCCTGGATCGAATATGAGCACTCCTTCGCTGACCACCGTCGCCGTTCGCGCAGCCATCGACAGTGACCGCGCCCATGGCGCGATCGTGCCGCCGCTGGTGCTGTCGAGCAATTTCAGCTTCGAGGGCTTTGCCAAGCCGCGCAAATACGACTACACGCGCTCCGGCAATCCCACCCGCGACGCGCTGGCGCAGGCGCTCGCGGAGCTCGAGGGCGGCGTGGGTGCGGTGGTTACCTGTACCGGGATGGCGGCGGTCACGCTGGCGCTGCAGCTGGTCCCCGAAGGTGGGCGCCTGGTCGCGCCGCACGATTGTTACGGCGGTACCTGGCGGCTGTTCGATACGCTTGCCAAGCGTGGCCGCTTCCGCCTCGAGCTCATAGATCAAGGCGATCTCGCCGCGGTGCGTGCGGCCTTCGCCGAGCCGGTCGACCTGCTGTGGATCGAAACGCCGAGCAACCCCTTGCTGCGCGTAGTCGACCTGCGGGCGCTCTGCGACATCGCCCATGCCCACGGCACCCGCGTGCTGGCCGACAACACCTTCCTGTCGCCGGTGTGGCAACGCCCACTCGAGCTCGGTGCCGATCTCGTGCTGCATTCGACCACCAAGTACTTAAATGGCCACAGCGATGTCGTCGGTGGTGCGATTGTCAGCCGCGAGCAGGCGGTGCACGACGAGTTGGCCTGGTGGAACAACTGCCTCGGCCTCGGCGGCGCGCCCTTCGACAGCTATCTCACCCTGCGCGGCTTGCGCACGCTGTCCGCACGGCTGCGCGTGCACGCCGAAAACGCGACTGAACTGGCTCACGTGCTCGACCGCCACCCGGCCGTCGGCAAGGTCTATTTTCCGGGCCTGCCACTCGACCCCGGCCACGCCCTCGCGAAGCGCCAGCAGAAGAGCTTCGGCGCGATGCTCAGCTTCGAGCTCAACGGCGGCGAGAACGAAGTGCGCGCATTCCTGGACGGCCTGCGCCATTTTTCCTTGGCCGAATCACTGGGCGGCGTCGAAAGCCTGGTCGCCCACCCCGCCACCATGACCCACGCCTCGATGAGCCCCGAAGCCCGCGCCGTCGCCGGCATTACCGATCAACTGCTGCGCGTCTCCGTCGGCATCGAGGACGTCGAGGACCTCAAAGCCGACTTGCTCGCGGGGCTGGAGCGGGCATTGGCCAGCTTGCCGGCAGAGGCTGCGCAAAGGGCGGCGTAATTGGTTTCGGTTTGGGTTGTCGGTTTCGGAACGGCGGGTCCGCGCTTCATCCGAAACCGAAAACCGAAACCGAAACCGAAACCCGCTTCTCACACGTCGCCGTCCTGCATCCACCCTTCCCCCGTGCCTTCCTGGAAGACCTTGTCGCCCTCGTTGACGACGCCGGCCGGGAAGGCCTCGCTGCCTTTGAGCTCGTAGTAGATCGGGCCGAAGTCGGGGTCGACGGTGGAACGGAAGAGTTGCTCGAAGCTGTCGATGACGAAGTAGGTTTTCTGGAAAGTGTCGATGCGATAGCGCGTGCGCATGACCCGGCGCAGGTCGAAGCCGATGCGGTTGGGTGCCGCGCTCTCGAGGCTGTAGAGGGTCTCGCTCTTGCTGGAGGCAATGCCGGAGCCATAGAGGCGCAGTCCTTCGGGAGTGTCGACCAGCCCGAACTCGACGGTGTACCAGTACAGCCGGGTGAGCTCGGTCAGTGGTTCGTTGCCGTAGCGCGCCGCCTTGAGCCCGCCCTCGCCGTAGGCCTGCATGTAGTCGGCGAAAATGGGCAACAGCAGCAGCGGAACGTGTCCGAAAAGGTCGTGGAAAAGATCCGGCTCGCTGATGTAGTCGATCTGCTCGGGCTTGCGAATCCACCAGGTGACCGGAAACCGCCGCGCCGCGAGATGTTCGAAAAACGCGAGTTCCGGCAGCAGTCCCTGCACGCCGATCAGCTCCCAGCCGGTGGTCGCCTTGAGAATCTTGTTGAGCTCGGAAAACTTCGGGATCGCTGTCTCGCTCATGCCCAGCCGGCGCATGCCATCGAAGAACTCCGGGCACGCCCGCCCCGGCAGCAAGGCCATCTGCCGCGCGAACAACGTCGCCCACGTCTGGTGCTCCTCCGCCGAGTACGACGCCCACGGCTGCTCGATCACGCCGGTGGTGTAGACCGGCACATAGCCTTTGTCCGTCAGTTGATGCTCGACACGCCGCGGCTCCACCATTGCTCCCTCCCGGGACCGTTTCATTTGCAAACACTAGCGCGATTTGGGTGAACGCGTGGCAATGGAGCGGGTTTGGGTTTCGGTTGTCGGTTTCGGGAGAGCGCCGTTGTGCTTTTTCCGAAACCGATAACCGAAACCGAAACCCATCCCAAGCTATCCTCCGCCGCCCCCTTCTCCGCCGCCGCCCCATGCTCAATCCGCAACAACAGGAAGCGGTGAATTATCTCGGCGGGCCGTTGCTGGTGTTGGCGGGGGCGGGGTCGGGCAAGACCAGTGTGATCACGGCGAAGATGGCGCATCTGGTGCACTCGGGCCTGTTCGCGGTCGACGAGATCGCGGCGATCACTTTCACCAACAAGGCGGCGCGCGAGATGCGCGAGCGCGCGGCGAAATTGCTGGGTCCGGGCGGCACCGAGGGCCTGACGGTCTCGACGTTTCATTCCCTCGGCATGCGCTTTCTGGAGGCCGAGTGCGCGCAGGTGGGATTGCGGCGCGGGTTTTCGATCCTCGGCGAAGACGACTCGCGCGCCCTGATCAAGGATCTCGCGCCGGCCGGCGCTTCCAATGACCTGCTCGACCGCTGGCGCCAGCTGATTTCGCGCGCGAAGAGCCAGGGCCTGAACCCGGAGCAGGCGCTGGTCAGATCGCAGACGCCGCGTGAGCGCGAGGCGGCCCAACTCTTCGAGAAATACGCGCAGCGGTTGCTGGCCTTCAATGCGGTCGATTTCGATGACCTGATCGCGCTGCCGGTGCACATCCTGGAAACCGACGAGGCGGTGCGCGCGCGCTGGCAGGCGAAACTGCGCTACCTGCTGGTCGATGAGTACCAGGACACCAATGACGCCCAGTACCGCATGCTGCGGCTGCTCGCCGGCGAGCGCGGCATGTTTACCGCGGTCGGCGACGACGACCAGTCGATCTACGCATGGCGCGGGGCCAATCCGGAGAACCTGGCCGAACTCGGCAAGGACTATCCGACCCTCAAGATCGTCAAGCTCGAACAGAATTACCGCTGCGCCCAGCGCATCCTGCGCGCTGCCAATGCGGTCATCGCCGGCAATCCGCATCTGCACCCGAAGAAGCTCTGGAGCGCGCTGCCGGAAGGCGATCGCATCCGCATCGTCGCGCGCGGCACCGATGCCGACGAGGCGGAGTTCGTCGCCATGGAGATCCAGCACAAGCAGTTGCTGGAGAAATCCACGCCGAAGGATTTCGCGGTGCTGTTCCGCGGCAACCACCAGGCACGCGCGATGGAACTCGCCATGCGCGCGTTGCGTATTCCCTACTACCTGTCGGGCGCCACCTCCTTCTTCGATCGCCAGGAGATCAAGGATGTGATGGCCTATCTGCGGCTGCTGGCGAATCCGGAAGACGATGCCGCGTTCGTGCGCGCGGTGGCGACGCCGCGTCGCGATGTCGGCGCCGCGACGCTGGAAAAGCTGGCCCAGGTCGCGCGCAGCCGCGGGCTGCCGCTGGCATCAGCCGCCGGCAATTCGAGCCTGCTGACGGCGCTCGCGCCGCGTGCCGCGCGCGCCGTCAGCGGCTTTGCCGAACAGCTGGAACGCTGGCGGCGCGCCAGCGGCTCGCTGAAACCGCGGGCATTGATCGAACTGCTGATCAAGGAGTCCGGCCTGACCCAGCATTGGCGCGACGAGGCCAAGAAGGCCGACGTGGCGCAGCGCCGCCAGGCCCAGGTCGACGCCTTTCTCGAATGGATCGGCGACCGCCGCGAAAACACGCTCGGCCAGTTGCTCACGCAACTGATGCTGGAGAGCCAGGACGATGATCCGGGCGATCGTGTGCGCCTGATGACCCTGCACAGCGCCAAGGGCCTCGAATTCCGCCACGTTTTCCTGGTCGGCTGCGAGGACCACATCCTGCCGCACGTGTCCTCGATCGACGAAGGGCGCCTCGACGAAGAACGCCGCCTGTTCTATGTCGGCATGACCCGCGCCAAGGAAAGCCTGACCCTCTCCTATTGCCGGGTGCGCAGCCGCTACGGGCGCGACGAAGTGCCGGAGCCCAGCCGGTTCCTGAGCGAGATCCCGGCTGAAGAAGCGCGCTGGGTGGGCAAGGACGAAAAGACCATCCTCACGGTCGAAGAAAAGCAGCAGGCGGCCAGGCCGCACCTGGATGCGATCAGGGCGCTGCTCGGGGTGTGATCACGGCCAGCCCTTCCGGCGGCCGCAGCGCCAGGGCTGCATAGATTTCCATCGCGCCGGAACCCCACTGCGCGGCCTCGGCCTCGCGGCCGGATGCGCGGGCGACCTGGGCACGCATGAGCTTGATATCAGCGGCTTCGTCCAGGCGGTCGAGACCGAGCGCACTCAGCGCGGAGGCTTCCTTGACCAGCACGGCCTCGGCGGCAGCCGCGTCGCCATCGAGGCGGAAGCGGGCAAAGGCGGCCGCCGCACGCGCGTAGATCGAAAGGCCATTGTCGGCCCCCGCGATTGCCTGCAGGCGCGTCTCGGCGCGGTCGAAATCGCGCGCGGCGGCGCGCCACTGCTGGCGTGCGAAGCCGATGCGCGCGCGCTCGTAATGCAGCTCGCCGAGGCGCCGCTCGTCCGGCCCGGCTTGCCCGATGAGCGTGTCGATCGCCGACTGCGCCGCAGCCAGCTCACCTCGCGCCCGCAGCAGCCCGACCGCCGCGAACTTGCTGTCGAGATGATCCGGGTGATCCGCCGGCAGATTGCGCTCGCGCAAAACCCGCGCGCGGTCGAGCGCCTGCTGCGCCTCGTCGAAGCGGGCCAGGCGCGCCAATACCAGCGCACGACCGCGTTCGACACTGCCGGCGCGGGCGCTGTCGGCATTGGCGCCGGCATTGAGCAATTGCAGGCAGCGGTCGTAGGCGACCAGCGCCTCCTGGTAACGGTCCATGCGCCCGAGCGCGACGCCGAGATTGTTGTAGTCCACGGCAAGCCCGGGTGCGTCGGCACCGAGGATCTCGCTGCGCTCGGCCAGCCGCGCCTGCGTATTGGCGAGCGACTCGCCCCAGCGGCCGCGCAGCGCCAGGATGTGATCGAGCACGGTACGGTTCTGGATGCGTTGCAGGCGCTGGTCGCCCGGGAGCAGGTCGAGCATGGCCATCGACTCGCGCATCGCCTTCTCGGCGCCCGCGAGATCGCCGGACTTGCGCCGCAACACGCCAACCTTGTTGAGCACCGAGGCCATCAGCTGGGTGGGCCCGGCCTGCAGCGCTGCCAGCTGCGCGCGTCCCTGCTCGGCGAGCTCCAGCCCACGCGCGGTCTGCCCCAGCTCGACCAGCGACTGGCCGACCACTACGCGCAGTTCGCCCTGCGAACTGGGATGCGCCTGCATCTCGCTGTCGATGCGCTCGGCCATGGTCAGCATCAGGTCGTCGACATTGAGCTTGCGGCCCATGCTGTGCAGCCCGGCCAAATCGAGACTGCGGACCAGGAAATTCTTGGTCGCCTCGGAACGCGCGAACTCGCTTTCGGCGGTCGCCCGCGCGCTCAACGCTTCCGCGGCCAGTCCGCGCGCGCGTTCGGCCTGCCACAGCGCGGAGCCGGCGCCGGCAATCAGGGCCAGGATGGCGATGGTCGAGGCGGCCACGCCGAAACGGTGGCGCTTGATGAATTTGCCCAGGCGATAGCGCTTGCTGTCCGGGCGCGCGCGAATCGGCCGCCCGGCGAGGTAGTGATCGATGTCTTCGGCCAACAGCGCGGCGGAGCCGTAGCGGCGCTCCGCGAGCGGATGGATGGCCTTGAGGATCAGCGTGTCGAGATCGCCGCGCAGCCGCTTCGCCCAGGGCACGCGCTCGTCCTGCGGTGCGAGTTCGCCGGCGCTGAATATCTCCGCTGCCGCCAGGCTCGGTCGCGTCGCACGCTCCTCGGTGATCTCCTGCGCCAGCAATTCCATGCGCCCGTGGCGACGATGCGGCAGCCTGCCGACCAGGGCCTCGTAGAGCAGCACGCCGAGTGCGAACACATCGGCGGCAATGCCGACCTCTTCACCACGGAATTGCTCAGGCGCCGCGTATGCGGGTGACAGCACGCGCACGCCGGTGGCCGTCAGCGTCAGCTCGTCGGTATCGTCCTCGAGCACTTTCGCAATGCCGAAATCCAAAAGGTGCGGACGGCCGTCGTCGTCGACCAGCACATTGCCGGGCTTGAGGTCGCGGTGGACGATCAGCTGCCGATGGGCGTAGTCGACCGTGCGGGCGACCTCGGCCAGCAGGGCGAGACGTTTTTCCAGCCCGTATTGGTGGCGGCGGATGTAGGTGGTCAGCGGCTCGCCGCGGATGTAGTCCATAGCGAGGAAAGGCCGCCCATCCGGGGCGATGCCGGCATCCAGCAGGCTCGCGATCGCCGGATGGTCGAGCCGCGCCAGGATGCGCCGCTCCTGGAGGAAGCGCTGCAGCAAGGAGTGCGAATCCATGCCGCGCTTGAGCAGCTTCACCGCTGCAATCTGCACCACGTCGACCGCCATGCGAGTGGCCAGCCAGACCTCGCCCATGCCGCCGCGACCGAGCAGCCGCAGCGCCGTCCACTGCGGCCCGAACTCCGGCGTCGCCTCCGCGGCGACCGGAGACAACACTTCCTCTCGCCGCTCGAGCACCCCCTGCGCGCTCGCATCCGCTTCGATCAGCTCCGCCACCGCCCGCGAAAGCTCCGGATCCCGCGCCGCCAACTGCGCCAACGCGATTCGTTGATCCTCGCCGGCCAGCTCGACCAACCGGTCGAACTGCTCAGAGATCTCCGTCCAGCGCGAGAGGGGGGCAGCTGGGGACAACGTGGGTGTGCTCCTCGCGGTGACCGCAAAATCCAACCGTCTCGAGATTTACGTAAAAGAAGCAGGTGGGAAGGAAGCGAAGGGAAAAGAAAGGAAGCGAAGGAAATCTATATTGGCATCGCGTGATCGCTCACTGCTGAGCGCTGCGCTTGGCCGAGTCACATCATCATCGGGAGCGCAGTATTGGCTGCAACCCATGATGAGACTTTGTCTCCTTCGCTTCCTTTCTGCTTTTCCTTCGCTTCCTTCCCATCCCGCTTTTCTACCGCCTCGCGTTGCACCCCGAAGCACCTACGACTCGCCCGGTTCTTCCATCGGCGCCCCGGCCCCCAATGCCTGGTAGAGGAAGGCGCGGGCGCGGCGCCAGTCGCGTTTCAGGGTGCGTTCGGAGACTTCGAGGAGGGGGGCGATTTCGGAAAGTTCGAGGCCGCCGAAGAAGCGCATTTCGACGACCTGGGCGAGGCGCGGGTCGAGCTGGCCGAGCTGGTCGAGCGCCTGGTTGAGCGCGAGCAGCTCGTCGTCGTGGCCACCGGCGGAGACTTCCATGGCGACGCCTTCGAGCGTCTGCGCACGCACGCCGCCACCGCGGCGCTCGGTCATGCGCTCGCGGGCGCGGTCGATCAGGATCTGCCGCATCGCGCGCGCGGCGGTCGCGAAGAAATGCTGGCGGTCGTTGAACGGCGAGTTCGCGCGCGACAGCTTGAAATAAGCTTCATGCACTAACGAGGTCGCGCCGCCGTGCGCGCGATCCCCGCGCAACTGCCGCTCGGCGAGCCGGTGCAGCTCGCGATAGACGTGCGCATACAGCCGCTCCTGCGCATGTGCGCTGCCCTTGCGCGCATCCACCAGCAGCAACGTAATGTCTTCGACTTCGCCATGTTCAACTTGCATGGCAGGCATTGTCGCGGATTTCGGGAGTGTGCGGTAAGACGTAGGTCATGTTGGCCGCGCCAGCGGCCTACTTGACAGCTCTTCGTGGGTGCAAAGAGCCGTCAAGTAGCGCCCGTGCGGGCGCAACATGACCTACGACAGCGGTTGGACGCGCCCCTCAGAACTCCATCCGCAACCCGCCATTGACTTCGTGGTGGGTGTAGCGGTCTTCGCCGAAGTTGCCGCGGTAGCCGACGAAGCCGGACCAGCCGTTCTGCCACTGGGCGCTGATCCCGAGTGAGAACACGCCGTAGCTCTTGTCCTCGCCGTCGGCAATCATGAAAAAGTCGAGGGGCGAGAGATTGACGCCGGTGCTGGCGTCGCCGCGGAAGCGTACGCGGCCGGCGTCCTCGTCGACACCGTTGGTGTGCAGCCAGGCAATGTCGAAGAAGGGCACGTAGACGCCGTTCTGGCCGCTGATGGCATACGACCCGCGGAAGCCGACCGCGGCGCGGGAGAAGTTCTCGTCCTGCTCGGCGACGTCGAGCGCCCAGCCGGCGCCGTTGGCGTCGGGCGTGCGCGAGAATTCTGAATAAGCGTCGCTTGTCGCATCGACGAGCTCGAAGCGACCGTACGGATCGAAGTTCCAGCCGCCATTGTTGAAGCGGTAGCCCATGGTGAA
The DNA here is from genome assembly GCA_031425695.1 of Rhodanobacteraceae bacterium. Taxonomy (GTDB): domain Bacteria; phylum Pseudomonadota; class Gammaproteobacteria; order Xanthomonadales; family SZUA-5; genus JANPJV01. Next base: position 18,043 of record JANPJV010000022.1, read on the forward strand.
GGCGAGCAGCCGGTCGGAGCTGTCGAACTGCGCATCGTAGCGTTGGTCGACCTGGTTGGCGCCGACCCCGTAGCGCACGCGCCGGACCTGGTCGTTTTCGCGCGAGTTGAAGCCGAGCAGGGAGTCGAGATAGATGCCGCTCTCGCCCTGCCAGTTGACGTAGAGATTGACTCCAAGCTCGTCGGTATCCAGCGTGCCAGAGTTGCCGGTGAAGGCAAGCTCGCCGCGGCCAAAGCCGATCGCGGCGCCGAAAGCGAGCGAGCTCGAGACTCGCCGGTCGAGGCCGATGATCAGCGACTGCCCGTCGCGATCGAAGCCATCTTCGTTGAGGCTGATATCGCGCTCGTCGCTGTCGACGCGCGCGTTCACGAATGCCGACCAGCCGGAACCGCCGAGCTCGTCGCCCGCGAGGTTCAAGGTCATCAGCGCTTCGTTGTCCGTCGCCAGCATGGCGAAGGCATTGCCGGAATATAGTGCCGGTGGGCGCGCCGTGCCGAAGCGCCCGACCATCGCGCTGTCGACGGTCGCGGTCACGTTGTCGCCCACGATGCTCGCGATGGCCTGGCGCACGCCACCATCGGCCGCGAAGGCGCCACCGACGAGGTTATTGCAGTCGTTCTGCAGCCGTGGGGTCAACCGATTGCCGGGCAGGCACAGGGTGCCGATGGCGCGCGCAAGCTCGCGTTGGGTATCGCTCACGGTGAACGGGAGCAAGGCCTGCGTCGCCACGTTCTGCGCCTGGGCGGCATCCCATCCAGCCAGCGCAAGGAGCGCAGCCACAAACAGTTTCGAACGACGCATGAAGCCTCCTGGTGAATGTCTCAAGTGCGTGAAAACCTACTCGCAATGGCGATGATCGGCAACGCCGGTCGCCCGTGCGTGGCGAAGCCGGCGCAGGCAGGGCGGGCGCTGATGGTAGTTAACGCGAAACGGGGGCGAAACACGCCAGACCTGCAAGCAGCCGGTCGGAGATCCGACCGGGTCCTGCACCTGCGAATACCAGGTCGCGAGTAAGATCGGACGCCGCGCTGACGGGTTCGAACGAGGGCAAGCGAATGGATGCGTTCGAAACAGTCCGGATCGGTGAGTGCGGATCAGGGCCGAGGGTCGCCCGGCGATGACGATCGCGCGCCGCCTGCTGACGCTGGTTGCAGTCCCGCTGTTGGCGCTGCTGGGTCTCGGCGTGTTCATTTTCCTGTCGCTTGCCGACATCGAGTCGCGCAGCCGCTTCGTCGCGGAAAACCAGATCGGCAGCGTGACCGCGCTGGCCGGCATCAACCGCCGTGTCGAAGAGTTGCGCCTGACCTTGCGCAATCATTTGTTGAGCGAGGATCGCGCCCAGCGCAAAGCCACCAATGCGCAGTACGCGGCTGACAAGCGCAAGGCGCTGGAGCAGGTTGCCGTCTATGGCGACACCCTCATTTCCGACGAAAAGGACCGCGGCCTGCTGCAGGATTTCCGCGATGCCTTGAAAGACTGGATGCAGGGCGCCGAGCAGGTGATGGCGCTCGCCAATGCCGGGCAACACGACCAGGCCACTGACTTGATGGCGGCGATCATGACGGGGCCTGGTGTGCGCCTTGGCGCCGTCACCCACGAGTGGATCACCCACAACGAGCGCCTGGCCATCCAGGCCGGCCGCGATGTCGTGGCGGAGATTGAGCGTGCGCGCGCACGTATCCTCGCCGCGACCGGGATCGTGCTGGCGCTGACGGGCTTGCTTGGCCTGTTGACCTTTCGCCGCATCGTGCAGCCGATCCGCGCGTTGCAGGGGACCGTCGAGCGCATCGCGGACGGCGGTTTCAGCGAGCAAGTGCCGTTCGCGGACGGCAACGATGAGATTGGTGCGCTGGCGCGCTCGATTGGTGTTCTCAAGCAGGGCGCCGCGGCAGTAGACGAGCAGCGCTGGGTGAAGGCGCATACCGCGACCCTGGCTGCAGAATTACAGCATGCGCAGTCCCAGGCGGAGTTTGGACGCGAGTTGCTCTCTGAGCTGATGCCGTTGATCGGCGGCGGAGTCGGCGCGGTTTACGTGCTCGAGCCCGACGCGCAACGCCTGCAGTGCATGGCAAGCTATGGCGCCTCCAATCCCCAGGCGATCGCCGCAGTCGCAATGGGCGAGGGCCTGATCGGCCAATGCGCGGCCGAGCGCAAAGCCGTCACCTTGACCCGGTTGCCTGCCGGCTATCTTGCGATCGCCTCGGCGCTGGGATCAGCCGCACCGGTACAGACCGTCGCCTGGCCGCTGCTATCGCGCGGAACGCTCCTCGGCGTGATGGAAGTGGCCAGCTTTCGCGCGCTCGAGCCCAGCGAGCAGGCGCTGCTCGACGAGGCGCTGCCGATCGCGGCGATGAGCCTCTTGATCCTGTTGCGCAATCTGCACACCCAGGAGTTGCTGGGGAAGACGCAGGAACAGACCCGCCAATTGGAGACGCAGACCATCGCCCTGGAGCAGGCGAAGGCCAGGGCCGAAGAAGCGACGAGCATGAAATCCATGTTCCTGGCGAACATGAGCCACGAGATCCGCACGCCGATGAACGCGATCATCGGACTGGCGCACCTGGCGTTGAAAACCACGCTCAATGCCAAACAGCGCGACTACATCAGCAAAGTCCACAATGCGGGAACTTCCTTGCTCGGCATCATCAACGACATCCTCGACTTTTCCAAGATCGAGGCCGGCAAGCTCGACCTGGAACACACTGATTTCCAGATCGACGCGGTGCTCACTTCGGACACCGTGCTGACGGCGCAGAAGGCGCATGAGAAGGGTCTGGAATACCTCGCTGACGTCGCCTCGACCGTCCCGCAACAGCTGCGCGGCGATCCCTTGCGGCTCGGCCAGGTCCTCACGAATCTCGTCAACAACGCGGTCAAGTTCACCGAGCGCGGCGAAATCCGACTGAAGATCGAATTGCTCGAGCAGACCGGCGACAAGGTTCAGCTCAAGTTTTCGGTGCGCGACACGGGCATCGGCATGACCCGGGTACAGACCGCGAGGTTGTTCCAGGCCTTCACCCAGGCCGACATGTCGACCACGCGCAAACATGGCGGTACCGGGCTCGGGCTCACCATCAGCCGTCGGCTGGTGGAGCTGATGGGCGGGCGGATCTGGGCCGAGAGCCAGGCTGGCATCGGCAGCACGTTCTATTTCACCGCGTGGCTGGAGCTGGCGTCCGCGGTGGCCGTGCGTCGTGTGTTGCCAGCGCGCCTGCCCACGCTGCGAGTGCTGGTGGTGGACGACAACGCGGCTGCGCGCGAAATCCTGGCTGATGCGCTCGGCGGACTGACCGGTCAAGTGGATCTGGTCAGCTCCGGCGCTGAAGCACTCGCCGCCGTGCGCCAGCGCGACAGCGATGCGCCCTACGACGTCGTGTTCATGGACTGGCGCATGCCCGGCATGGACGGGCTGCAGGCATCGCGACAAATCAAGCACGACGCGGTGCTACGCCAGCAGCCGGCGGTCGTGATGGTGACCGCCTTTGGCCGCGAGGAAGTGCGCGTCGAGGCCGAGCGCATCGGCATCGACGGGTTCCTGGTCAAGCCAGTGACCCGGTCGACCTTGGTGGATACGCTGGTGAGCCTGTTCGCGCCGGTCACCGAGGAAACCATCCAGGCCGCCTCCAGCGCGGTGCCCTCGGCACTGCTCGCCGGAGCGCGCATCTTGCTGGCCGAAGACAATGAGATCAATCAACAAATCGCGGTGGAACTGCTCGCGGGCGTGGGCGCGCAGGTCACCGTGGTCGACAATGGCCGCCTGGCCGTGGAGCACTTGCGGCGCACGCCGAGCGCATACGATCTGGTGCTGATGGATCTGCAGATGCCGGAGCTCGATGGCTATCAGGCCACCGCGCAGATCCGTGCCGACCACCAGTTCGATGGCCTGCCGATCATCGCCATCACCGCACACGCGACGCTCGAAGAAAAGCAACGCTGCCTGGCTGCCGGCATGAACGATCACATTTCCAAACCGATTGATCCGGTCGCGATGTTCGACACCGTGGCGCGCCACTTTCATCGAGACAAGGCCGCGGTCAGTCCTGTGCTCGAGGCGCCGCACCAGCCGAGCGCACCGGCCGCTGCCGAGCCGGTGGAAATTCACGTCGCGGAAGAAGCGATTCCGGTCATCGACGGCCTCGACAGCGCCGATGGCGTGCTGCGCCTTGCGGGCAACCGCAAGCTCTACCTGAAACTGCTGCGGCAATTTGCACGCGAGTACGCGGACACGGCGAGCGAGATTGCCACGCGTCTTGAAGCCGGAGATCACGCCGCTGCCGAGCGTTGCGCGCACAGCCTCACGGGCGTCGCCGGCAACTTCGGAGCAGGTGCCGTGCAGGCCGCCGCGGGGGCGCTCGAAGCGGCCATCCACGAGCGTGCCGAGGCCGCCAGGGTGGAGCAACTCCGGCAACGGCTGGTGGCGACACTGGCGCCGCTGATCGCGCAACTGCGCAGCGTCTTCGGCAATCAGGACGCGCCGCCGGCGCCTGCCCCGATCCTTGTCGATCCGGCCCGGATGTCCCAGCTGGTGGCTGAGATGCGCGGCTATCTTGCGGATTACGACTCGACCGCCGCCGATTGCCTGGAGCAACACCGCGGGTCCTTCGCGACGCTGTTTTCCAGCACCGATTTCGCCGACTTCGAACGGCAGGTGCACGAGTACGCGTTCGACGAAGCGCAGGCGCTGTTGCAGCAGACGACAGAAGCATCGCGGCCATTGCCGCCCCCACAACACGCGCTCTCAGTAGCGGCGCTCGCACCAGGGCCAACGCCATGAGCGCGCGCATCCTGCTGATCGATGACACCCCGGCCAACATCCACGCCCTGAGCCAGGTCCTCAAGGACGCCGGCTTTTCGGTGAGCGTCGCCACCAATGGCCTGCAGGCACTCAGCCTGCTCGAGCGCCTGCGTCCCGATCTCATCCTGCTCGACGTCATGATGCCGCAGATGGATGGATTCGAGACCTGCGCACGCATCAAGGCATCGACTGCGTGGCGGCAGATTCCGCTCATCTTCCTGACCGCGAAGAGCGAGACGGCCGACATCGTGCGCGGCTTCGAGATGGGCGCGGTCGACTATGTTGCGAAACCCTTCAATGCGCACGAGTTGTTGGCGCGCGTGCATACACACCTGACCCTCGACCATCTGCACCGCGAGAATCAACGCCTGTTGCTCAACGTGCTGCCGGCGGCCATCGCCCAGAAGCTCAAGCAGCAGGTCGGCATCATTGCCGACCGTTACGACGACGTCTCGGTGTTGTTTGCCGATCTCGTGGGCTTCACGCCGCTGTCGTTGCGCCTCGAGCCCACTGAATTGCTCGAGTTGCTCAATCGCGTGTTTTCCGGGTTCGACGAGCTCGCCGATGTGCACGGCCTGGAAAAGATCAAGACCATCGGCGACGCCTACATGGTCGCCGGCGGACTGATCGAACCCAATCCCGACCACTTGGGCGCCATGGCCGCGCTGGCACTTGGCATGCTCAGCCGCGTGCAGGCACTGACGGCGGAGTTCCCCGCGCTCAACCTGCGCATCGGTATCCAGGTCGGCAGCGTGATCGCAGGCGTCATCGGCATCCGCAAATTCACTTACGACATCTGGGGCGACGTCGTGAATACCGCGAGCAGGCTCGAATCACATGGCGCGCCGGGCCGCATACACGTCAGCGATTCCGTGTACGCGCGGCTGCAAGGGCGCTTCGATTTCGAAGCGCGCGGGACCATCGAGCTCAAGGGGCGTGGCCCCATGCAGACTTATTACTTGAGCAAGACCCCATGAAAGACCTGTCCGAATGCCGGCTGCTGCTGGTCGACGACGCCCGCGTCAACCTGGACATCCTGGTTGCCGGCCTCGAGGATGATTACAAGCTGAGCTGCGCGCTGAGCGGGGAGAGGGCCTTGCAGATCGCGGCACGCACGCCGCTCGATCTGGTCTTGCTGGACATCATGATGCCGGGCCTGGACGGCTACGAGGTCTGCCGGCGGCTGCGCGAAATGCCGCAAACGGCCGACGTTCCGATCATTTTCCTGTCCTCGCTGGAGAACGTGCAGAACAAATCGCGCGGCTTCGAGGCCGGCGCCAACGACTACTTGACCAAGCCCTGCGACCTGCTCGAAGTAAAGGTCCGCGTGCGTGCCCTGCTCAAGGCCAAGTGCTACAGCGACGCGGTCAAGGAGCAATTGGCGGCCGACCTGCGCGTCGCGCGCGAGATCCAGATGGGCATGATCCCGCAGGATTTCAGCGCGCTGGAGAAGACCTTCGGCGTCGAGCTGGCTGGTGTGCTGGAGCCCGCGCGTGAGGTCGGTGGCGATCTCTACAGCGCCTTCGTCGGCGACTCCGGGCGCCTCGTGCTGTTGATTGGCGACGTTTCCGGAAAAGGCATTCCGGCTGCGCTCTTCATGGTGCGCGCCAGCAGCCTGGCGCGCCTGCTGGGGCGCGATTGCGCCGAGCCCGAGCGTATCCTGGCGCGCCTCAACGAGGAACTCTCTGCCGACAACCCCTCGGGCATGTTCGTGACCATGCTGTGCGCCGTGTTCGATCCCGCCAGCGGGCGCATCGCGATGGCCAATGCCGGCCACAACCGGCCCGTGCTGCTCCGCGCCGATGCGCCAGCGAGCTGGGCCGTCAAGGATCTCGGCACCGCCCTCGGCTTCGAGGGCGGCTTGAGCTTCGAGCGCACTGATCTCACGCTCAATCCCGGGGACACCCTGGTGCTGTACACCGACGGGGTCAACGAAGCATTCAACGCCGACGAGGAGTGTTACAGCAATGAGCGCCTGCTGGCCGGGCTCGCGGAGTTCGGCGCGCGACCTGCGTCGAAGGTAGCCCACGGCTTGCTGCGTCAAGTGCGCGGCTTCGTTGGCGGCGCTCCGCAGTCGGATGACATCGCCATCCTGGTGCTGCGCCCGCTCGCAAAGCGCGCTCTGGAACCCGTCGAAAGCGCGGATCCATCGGCACCACGCGCCAGCGTGCGCAAACAATTACGCTTGCGCGCCAGACCCGAAGAAGTGATGCACGCCGTCGATGAGTTGCAGGCCTTCGGCCATGAACAGGGCATCGCCGAGCGAACGCTTTTCCGGCTCACCGTGGCGCTCGAAGAATGCGCGGCGAATGTCCTGCACCATGCCTGCAGCGACGACGGCGACGAGTCCTTCGAGGTGGAGTTCGAACACTGGCCCGGGCGTATCGAGATCCGCCTGCGTGATTTCGGACCGCCGTTCGATCCGACTGCTCACGTGCCCCAAGCCGAAACCGGCGAACAGCCAATGAGCCAGGTCGGTGGCTGGGGAATTCTATTGGTCCGTCACTATGTCGATGACGTCCAATACCGCCGCGATGGCGCGTCCAATCTGTTGCAGTTGAGCAAACAGCTCAGCGCCGAAGATCCTTGAGTTCCCCGTCTGAACCCATTTGGAGAAATGCCATGCCGCTCGACATCCAAGTCAAGAGAAGCCTCGACCCCAGCCGCCAGCACATGATCACCGTGGAGCTCACTGGCAGCCTGGACACCGCCACCGCGCCCGAGCTCGAGCGCCAGCTGCGCGCCGTCGTCGACGCGCGCATCACCGATCTGGTGTTCGATCTCGCCGGCCTCAAGTTCATCAGCAGCGCCGGCCTGCGGATTTTTGCGAACGTGCGCAAACAGCTCAAGGCCGGCGGCGGACAGATCGCGTTCGTCCACATGCAGCCACAGATCGAGGAGGTCTTCGCGATCATCAAGGCCCTGCCCGGCATGTCGATCTTTCGCAACGCCGCCGAATTCGATGCCTACCTGACCGCGCGCCAGCTGCGCGACCGGGAAGAGTAAGGAGCTGGGGCAGGTCGATTCGGAGCACGGCGGGACGTAGGTGACGTTGGGCCCGCGAAGTACTGATGAGAGCATTGCAGGCGATCGGGCACTACGTGACACCGCGCGGCGCCGAAAGTCACGTAGCGCCCGACACCCTTGATGCACGGCCCCCACTTCGCGGGCGCAATGTGACCTACTTTGGACTCATGCTAATATATTTGAATATATGTTTGCAGAGGTCCGCCATGGGGCAAATCAGTCTTTACCTCGATGACGAAACTGAGCAGTTGCTTCGCTCGCGTGCGAAGGCCGAGGGCGTGAGCCAAAGCCAATGGGCATCTCGAGTGCTCCGGGCAGCGGCTGCGCGAGCCCTGCCGAGCGACATCCTCGATTTGGCCGGCAGCTGGCGTGACCTACCGGCGCTCCCTCGGCCAGACTGGAACGCGGCCGATCTCCCGCGCGTCTGATCGATGTACGCCCTCGACACCAACACGTTGAGCTATTTCCTGCGTGGAGAGGGCGAAGTTGCGGCGCGGCTCGCTGCGGTTCCGGCCGATCGTATCGGCGTACCGAGTGTCGTGGCATACGAGCTGCGTTACGGGTTGCAGCGGATCGGTGCAGGCCAACGGCGGAGCGCTGAGTTGACGCGGCTGTTGAACGCATTGGTACCAATGGCATTTAATGCTGCGGCCGCGGAGCTTGCCGCCAACCTGCGCGCGGACCTGGAAGCCCGCGGTGAAATCATCGGCAGCTTCGACGTGCTCATCGCGGCGACGGCCCTTGCCCACAACGCGACCCTCGTGACGCGCAATCGTCGCGAGTTCGCACGCGTTGCGTTGCTGCAGATCGAGGACTGGTACTAGAGGTAGGCCGGGTCCGGCCCTCGGCATAGCCTCGGGCGTTCGGCGGCGCAGGACGCTTTGCGTCCAAAGCGCGCCACCTCACCCTATGCGCACGCCAATCGCGCGTTTCGCCGAAGCAACGACGAGCGCAAGGCGCCCGGCTGTTGCGCCGGCGCGCGGTTAAACATCGCTACGTAGCGAGCGCCGGGCGCCTTGCGCTCGACCTACAAACGCGAAAATCGCGGCTAGCTTGCGCATAGGACCCGGCCTACCTCATAGCCGCCGCCCCCCGACTAATGCGCTTCGTCCCAGTTATTCCCCACGCCCACGTCGACAATCAGCGGCACGGCGAGCTCGGCGGCGGCGGACATGCGCGCGCGGATGCCCTCGCGGTACTCGTCGATCACGTCTTCGCGCACCTCGAAGACGAGCTCATCGTGGACCTGCAGCAGCATGCGGATTTCATCGCTTTTTGGGGCGATCCAGCGGTCGACCTCGATCATCGCGCGCTTGATGATGTCGGCGGCGGTGCCTTGCATCGGCGCGTTGATGGCCGCGCGCTCGGCACCGGCGCGGGCGTTCCAGCTGCGCGCGTCGATGTCGGTGAGATATAGGCGGCGGCCGAAGACGGTCTCGACATACCGAAATTCGCGGGCCTGCTGGCGCGTCGCTTCCATGTAGCGGCGCACGCCCGGATAGCGTGAGAAGTACAGGTCGACGTAGTCCTTGGCTTCGCCGCGGCCGATGGAGAGGTTGCGTGCGAGCCCGAACGCACTCATGCCGTAGATCAGGCCGAAGTTGATCGCCTTGGCGGCGCGGCGCTCGTCGTTCGTGACCTCGTCGAGCGGCTTGCCGAAAACCTCGCCGGCAGTCGCGCGGTGAATGTCCTGCCCATCCTGGAAGGCCTTGAGCAGTCCGGGATCTCCGGACAGATGGGCCATGATGCGCAGTTCGATCTGGGAATAATCCGCCGCCAGCACCTTCCATCCTGGCGGCGCAATGAAGGCCTGGCGGATGCGTCGGCCCTCGCCGGTGCGGATCGGGATGTTCTGCAGATTGGGGTCCGAGGACGACAGCCGCCCGGTCGCCGCGACGGCCTGGTGGAAACAGGTGTGGATGCGTCCGGTCCGAGCGTTCAGCAGCTCCGGCAGTTTGTCGGTATAGGTGCTCTTGAGCTTGGTGAACGAGCGGTAGTCGAGCAGGATCCGCGGCAGCTCGTCGAGCTCCGCCAGCTCTTCGAGCACCTCCTCGTTGGTCGACGGGACACCACCCGGTGTCTTCAGCTTGATCGGCAATCCGCGTTCTTCGAACAGTACTTGGGCCAGCTGTTTGGGCGAGTCCAGGCTGAAGCGGTGCCCGACCAGCTCGAAGGCGCGGTTCTGGCACTCGAGCGCGGCGCGGCCGAGTTCGCTCGACTGCACGCGTAAGAGCGCTGCATCGACCAGGATGCCGGCGCGCTCCATGCGCCCGAGCACCGGCGACAGCGGCATCTCGATCTCGGTGAACACCTTGGCCAGGGCCGGCTCCGCCTGCAGCCGGGGCCAGAGGGTCTGGTGCAGGCGCAGGGTGATATCGGCGTCTTCGGCCGAATATTGCGCAGCCTCGGTGATGCCGACCTGGCTGAAGTTGATCTGGCGCGCGCCCTTGCCGGCGACGTGCTCGAACAGGATGGTGTCGAGGCCAAGATACTTCTTCGCGAGCGCGTCCATGTTGTGCAGGGTCGCGGTTGAATTCAGCACGTAGGATTCGAGCATGGTGTCGAAGGCGAAGCCTTTGACCTCGACGCCGTACCGGTGCAGGACGTTGACGTCGTACTTGCCGTGCTGCGCGACCTTCGGCTTGTCCGGATCCTCGAGCAGCGGCTTGAGCGCCGCCAGCACCTCGTCGAGCGGCAGCTGCGGCGGCGTACCCGGATAGTCGTGTCCGACCGGCACGTAGGCCGCACGCCCGGGCTGGCAAGCGAACGAGAAGCCGACAAGATGCGAGGCCTGGCCATCGATGGAGGTAGTCTCGGTGTCGAAGCTGAAGATCGGCGCCGCGTGCAGCGCCGCAACCCAGCGCTCGAAATCGGCGCGCTCGGTGATCAGTTCGTGGTGCTTTTCGGCGGGTGGCGGTGGGGGCGCTGCCGGCGCGGCGACCACCGGTGCATCCGCACCCCCAAGCTCTGCCAGCGCCTGGCGGAAGCCATAGCGCGCGTACTGGACGCGCAGCTTTTCGACGTCAGGTACGGAAACCGAAAGCTCGGCGACGCAACGGGGCAGCGTGCAGTCGATCTTGACGGTGACCAGCTGGCGGTTGAGCGGCAGCCGGTGCAAAACGGCGCGCAGGTTATCGCCGATCTTGCCGGTGAACGTGTGCGCGTTGGCGATGACGTTTTCCAGGCTGCCGTGCTCGGCCAGCCACTTTGCCGCCGTCTTCGGGCCGCACTTGTCGACGCCTTTGACGTTGTCGATGGCATCGCCCATGAGCGCCAGGTAATCGATGATGAGCTCCGGCGGCACCCCGAACTTGGTGCGCACGCCTTCGCGATCGAGGCGCTCGCCGGTCATGGTGTTGAGCCAGGTGATGCCCTCGCAGACCAGCTGCGTCAGGTCCTTGTCCGAGGTCGAGATGATCACGTCCATGCCCGCGGCCTTGCCCTGATGCGCGAGCGTGGCGATCACATCGTCCGCCTCCACCCCGGACTCTTTCAGGATCGGCACGCCCATCGCCGCCACCAGCTCCAGCAGCGGCTCGACCTGTCGGCGCAAGTCGTCCGGCATCGACGGCCGCGTCGCCTTGTACTCGGCATCCAGATCGTCGCGAAAGGTGCGCCCCGGCGCATCGAAGACGAACGCCAGGTACTCAGGCCGGGTTTCCGTCATCACCTTGCGCAACATGTTGACGACGCCAAACAACGCCCCCGTCGGCTCGCCGTGCGCATTCGTCAGCGGCGGCAACGCATGGAACGCGCGATAGAGAAAACTCGAGCCGTCGATGAGGTAGAGAGTGGGCATGGGGACACGCGCAAACAGGAGGGATAAGACTACGCGCCGGGGCTAAGGCTGACGACGAGCGCGGCGGAACCTGGACTTGGCTTGAAACGCACCACGCCCAGTGCTGGTTTTTTCTTTTTGACGCAAAGTACGCTAAGTACGCAAAGGACGCTAAAAGAGCATAAACAGTCACATGGATCTGCTTTGGCTTTACTTAGCGTCCTTTGCGTACTTAGCGTCCTTTGCGTCAAAAAACAGTCCTGGACTACTGCGCAGAACCACCCTCATTGAGGTACATGAACACCACCGCGATGGTGATCGCGAGGATCACGAGCAGGGTGATCTTGATCCAGCTGAGCGGGTAGTCGCCGCTGATCTTGCCGGTGTAGCCGTTGACGGCGACCTGGTAGTTCTTGGTGCCGTAGGTGTAGGTGAGCAGCCAGACCGGGAGCAGGACGTGCTTGAAGGTCTGGTCGGAGTAGCTCGGGTGGATGCGCAGATTCTGGTAGGTATCGCCCGGGATTTGCTGGGCGCAAAGCTCGCGCAGGGTGGCCTCCATGCGTGAGCGCGCGAGGCCTTCGGCGCCGACGACGTCGATCTGGTACTGCTCGACCACCCAGCCCTGCAGGTAGCCCGGGTCATACGGCAGCAGTTTGTCGGTGGTCGGGAAAGGCTCGATGCCGTCGAGCAGCTTGGTGCCGATACCGGTCGAGGCGGGGACCAGCACGTCGTCGAAGAAATGCTGGATGCGACCTGCGGCCGGTTCCCAGCGCACGCGGCGCTCGTCCTTGCCCTGGCTGTTGCGCACGTAATAGTAGTAGCCCGCCTGCGCATCCCAGGGGCAATCAACCTGGGAGTCGAAGGTCCAGTACGGGATGTAGACGCCGTGCAGGGTGTCGGTCAGCGCCTTGCTCTTGAGCTTGTTCGGGGCAAACCAATGGCTGCCGTACCACGCACGGATCTGCTCGCGCACTTGCGTATCCGGCACCTGGAATGCGAGCTGGCTCGACGGCCGGATCGGCGCCTGCACTTCCTCCACGGCGATCAATGATGGCGAACCGCAGAAATCGCAGTTCTGTGCAACGCGCTTCTCGTCGAACACCGAGATCGCGTTGCAACTCTGGCAGCGCACCGTCTTCTTCTTGCCGATCCAGCCCCGCTGCTCCGCCGGCATCGACCGCAGCGCGCTCAAGAGATCCTGCTCCTCGATCAGCGAACCATCGCTTTTCAGCTCCGCCGCCGACTCCGTCCCGCAGAACGGACACACCAGCATCTTCTTAGCCGGATTCCAAAGCGCCTGCGCCCCGCAGGCCGGACATGTGAACTTCTGCTGGGCTGTGATTTCGCTCATGGCTTCTCGCTGATGCAAAGTTGGAACTCGCACTAAAATCTGCGCGAGCCAAAGCTAGAAAAAAGCGGGATGGGAAGAAAGCGAAGGAAAAGCAGAAAGGTGGCGAAGGAAAGCAAGCCACTGGGAAGCGCCGTGATTCGAACCGAAGTTCGCTCCATCTTTGCTATTGCTCCCCTTCGCTTCCTTTCTGCTTTTCCTTCGCTTCCTTCCCCAACCGCTTTTTTCAGTGCGCCAGGAAGGTGTCCAATGCGCCGCGGGTGATGCGGTACTGGGTGCCGATTTTCTTGGCTTTCAGATCCCCCGCTTCGATAGTCGCGATGACGTCAGCCTCGCTGACGCCGAGTTCCTGGGCGACCTGGGCGGGGTTCAAGATCTCGGTCATGGGCGGGACTGGAATCGGGTTTGCCGAGGGTGAGGCGCCGCCGACGGCGGGGGTGGTCTGTCCGCCGGTCAGGTTGCCCTGTTTCATCATTTCCTGGGCGATGCCGAAGCCGACCGCCATCTCGGCGGCCGCACCGCCCGCCCCGCCACCACCGGCGGCCATGCCCTGGGCCATCTGGTATTTGACGTAGTCGTTGAGATTTCCGACCGCGCCCATGCTCGAGCGCTTGTCGATGGCCGCCTCGACCTCGGCCGGGACGCTCGCGTTTTCCAGCACGAAGGCGGAGATCTCGATGCCGTACTTGCCCGCCATCGCCGGGTTGATCAGCGGCAGCAGCGCCTCGCCCAGATCGCTGTAGCGCGTGGCCAGATCCATGACCGGGATCTTGGCCGTGGCGAGGGCGTCGGAGAACACGCTGATGATGCGCGAACGCATGGTTTCGGCGAACTCATCGAGACGGAAATGGTGATCGGAGCCGGCGACTTCCTTGAGGAAGAGGCGCGGATCGGTGATGCGGAAATCGAAGGTGCCGAAGGCGCGCACGCGGACGATGCCGAAATCGGCGTCGCGCATCATGATCGGGTTGCTCGTGCCCCACTTGTTGCCGGTGAAAAGGCGCGTGGTGACGAAATAGACATCGGCCTTGAACGGGCTGTTGAAGCCGTATTTCCAGCCCTTCAGGGTCGACAGGATCGGAATGTTGTCGGTGGTTATCGTGTGCTTGCCCGGCCCGAAGGTGTCACCGAACTGGCCGAGGTACACGAACTGGGCGACCTGCGACTCGCGCACGATCAGCTGCGCGCCGTTCTTGATCTCCTTGTCCTCATCCGGAAACCGCCAGGACAGCGTGTCACGCGAATCATCCGTCCACTCGATGATCTCGAGAAACTGACCCTTCAGATAGTCGAGCAAACCCATGGCACGCACCTCTTGGACGGAAGACGAACTCCGAAGTCTATCCCCGTCGCAGCGCCGTGGGCGTGATCGGTGCGTGCAGGGAAGGAGCAAAAGCAAATTCAAGAGTTCAACGCAGAGACGCAGAGACGCAGAGGAAGCAAAAGAGAGGAAAGCAAACGCCAAAAACCATCTTGGTGGGGTAAGGCTCCAGCGTCTCGGGCTCGGCGAACGGCGGTGCCACAAACAAAGTCGTCAACGGGCGGGCGACTTGGCAGCCAATCCAAATCGCCTTTTCTGCCCTTTTCTCTTTTGCGGTCTCTGCGTCTCCGCATCTCTGCGTTGAACGTTTGACTTTGCTCTGCGCCTTTACGCCACCGCGCTAGCATGTCCCCATGAGCGATCCGCAGAATTTCAACATGACGACGCCGCCACCCATCTCGGTGGGGACGGTGGTGACGTCATTGAGTGGGAAGGCGGAGCCGGCGGCGCAAGACGGGGAGTTCCGGTTGCCGGGGTACCGGATGCTCGGGGAGATCGGGCGCGGGGGGATGGGGACGGTCTATCTGTTCGAGCAGGAGAAGCCACGGCGGCGGGTGGCGATCAAGACCATGCTCGCGAGCGCGACCAATGTCGAACTCCTGGCGCGCTTCGAGCTGGAGGCAGAGATCCTGGCGCGGCTGCAACATCCGGGCATTGCGCAGATCTTCGCCACCGGTTGGGTCGGCATGACCCCGTACATCATCATGGAGTTCATCGACGGCCCTAACCTTACCGACTACGGTGTCGCGGTCGCGCTGGAAGACAAGCTGCGCGTGCTCGCGCGGACCTGCGACGCGATCGAGCACGCGCACCAGCGCGGCGTGATCCATCGCGATCTCAAGCCGACCAATGTCTTGGTCAGCGGCGCGGGGAAGCCGAAGGTGCTCGATTTCGGGGTCGCCCGCCTGCAGGGCGAGCAGACCTTTGCCGATTCCAAGCTCACCAGTGCCGGCACCCTGCTCGGCACGGTGAGCTACATGAGCCCGGAGCAGGCGCGCGGCGACAACGCCAATATCGACACGCGCAGCGATGTGTATGCGCTCGGCGTGATCGGCTACGAGCTGGTTGCCGGGGCGCTGCCCTATGCGCTCAAGGGACTGTCGCTGTTCGATGCGCTGAAAGCCATCCAGGAGGCGCCGGCAAAGCCGCTCGAAAAGGTCGACCGCGACCTCGCGTTGATCTTCGCGTGCGCGCTCGACAAGGATCCGGCGCGGCGTTACCAGGGCGCGGGCGAATTTGCCGCGGACCTGCGGCGTTTCCTGCGTCACGAGTCGATCCAGGCGCGTCCGCCGAGCGTCTGGTACCAGACGCGCAAGTTTGCCCGCCGACACCCGCTGCCGGTCGCCGGTGCGCTGTTCGCACTGATTGCCCTGGTCGCGGCCGCGATCCTGATGAGCGCGATTGCGATCCGGGAACGCGAGGCGCGCGCGCGTTCTGCCGACGTCACGGCCTTCTTCACCGACATGCTCTCGCGGGCGAATCCGGCCTTGAGCGTCGGTCGCAGCGTGACCGTGCGCGAGCTCATTGACGAGGTGGCGGCATCGGTCGGTGAGCGCCTGGAGCACGCGCCCATCGAGCAGGCCGGCGTGCGGCGCACGCTCGGTGAAACCTATCTCGGGCTGGGTTTCTACCGGCGCGCCGCGAAGCAGTTCGAGGCGGCCACGCAACTCCTACCGGTGAGTGCCCCCGAACGCGCGCATCTGCAATCGCAGTGGGCGACTGCCTTGCTCGGCCTCGGCGAGCTCAAGAACGCCGATGCGCTGGGGACCGAAGTATTGGCCATGGAGCCCGCGCTGTCGGTGCGCACGCAGGTCCTGCGCATGCAGGCGGAGGCGGCACTCGAGCTCGGCGACGACGAGCGTGGGGAGAGCCTGGTACGCAGCGCCCTGGGTGTATTCGCGCGCTTCGATCGCGAGCCGGCGCTGCCCCCGCAGGTCGATGTCGAGGTATCGAGCGCATTGTTGCTGCTGGCGCGGATCGTGGCTGGCGAAGGCGATTCCGCTCAGGCCTTGCGCATCGCCGGCCGCGCGCGCCTGTACGCGCCGGATGCGTATCGAGACCTGCAGGCCAGCCTGTTCGAGGTCGAGCTGCAAGCCGACGCCGCGCGGGCCACTGCGCTGCTTGCGGAGGTCGCCGATCGACTGGGCGAGACCCACGAATTCCACCTGCAGGTCGAGGCGGTGCGCAACCGCCTGGCGATCGCCGATGCCAAGGAGCTGGTCACGCGCCGGCAGGCATTGCTGGCTCGCAGCGAGATCCTGCTCGATCCGACGCATCCGTTGCTGCTGCACTTCGCCGTGGATGTGTACGCACTGCAGCAGCAGCTCGGCGGCCACTCTGCAGCGCTCGATGAGCTGCGGGGGATGTTCACCCAGGTGTGCCGGAACAAGGCCCGAAGCACGGGGATCTGCCTCAGTACGGGGGTCGACCTGGCGCGGGCGCTTGGGCGACAGGGGCGTGGCGCAGAAGCCGAGAGCCTTTGGACCAACGCACTCGCCGGCGCATCGCTGCGCTACGGCGACGAGCATGCGCAGACGCTTGCCGTGCGCGCTGGCTATGCCGACTTTCTACGCGACCGCGGCGATTACGCCGCGGCGGATCTCGAGGCCGCCTCGTTGCTCGGGAGCGTCAGCGGAATCGCGGATCGGGTCGAGCTGTACCGTGGCTACGCCGAATCCTTGCGCAAGCAAAAGCGCTTCGGCGAGGCTCTGGCACAGATCGAAGCTGCGCGCGCATTGCAGCGCCAGGCCGCGCCGGACTCCGCTGCGGCGGCCGACCTGCAGCGTCGACGCGCGCTCCTGTTGATCGCGCTGGGCGGGCGCGAGTACGGGCTCGCGGAACTGGGCGAGAGCTGGGTCACGCTCAGCGCGAACGTAACCGGCACGGCCTTGCAGTTGGCCGCGATCGACACGGCGAACGCGCTGGCCGAGATCGGCGAACCCGCGCTGGCACACGAATGGCGAGCGCGCGGGCATTTGTGACAACCATGGGCCTCGAAGGACGCAAAGAAGCGGGACGGGAAGGAAGCGAAGGAAAGCAGAAAGGAATCGAAGGAAACGGAATGCACCAACGCTGGTTAGCGCTTTCCTTCGCTTCCTTGTTTTTCAACTTCGCTTCCTTCCCGCCCGCTCTTTTGGCTTCGAGTCCTTTGACTTTGCCGCCCTACGTCGCCAGCGGCAAGTCCAGCTGCTCGTTGGGTTCGATCGCGGTGAGGCGGGACTGGTGCTCGAGCAGCAGCTTGAGCAGCGGCTCGGCGGCGAGCGGGCGGGCGATCAGGTAACCCTGGGCTTCGTCGCAGGCATGCGCGCGCAGGAAGTCGAGCTGGCCCTGGGTCTCGACGCCTTCGGCGATCACTTTCAGGCCCATCGAATGGGCCATGGTGATGATGGTGGCGGTGATCGCCTCGTCATCGGGATCGGTGGTGATCTCGCCGACGAATTCCTTGTCGATCTTCAGGGTGTCGATCGGCAGCCGCTTCAGGTAGGCCAGCGAGGAGTAACCCGTGCCGAAGTCGTCGATCGCGATCTGCACGCCGAGCGTCTTGATCTGGCTCAGGGTCAGGATCGATTGCTCGGCATTCGCCATGACCATGCTCTCGGTCAGTTCGAGCTCGAGACAGCCGGCGGGAATGTCGTATTCGGCGAGGACCCGCTGCATGACCGTGTAGAGCTCGCCGCGCAGCAGTTGCAGCATCGAGACGTTGACCGCCATGGTGATGGTCTGGATGCCTGCGGCGAACCACGTTCGCAGGTGGGCGCAGGCCTCGCGCAGCACCCATTCGCCGATCGGCACGATCAGCCCGGTCTCCTCCGCGAGTGCGATGAATACCGCGGGTGAGACTTCTCCGAGCTCGGTGTTGGTCCAGCGCAGCAGTGCCTCGACGCCAGTGATGCGACCGTCAGCCAGGCCGAGCTTGGGCTGGAACACCAGCGAAAACTCGCGCCGTTCAATCGCCTGGTGCAGCTGCGTGACCATCGACGCGTGCAGGCGCGCGTGTGCTTCCATCGCTTCCGTATAGAGCTGGAAGGTGTTGCGGCCGCGTTCCTTGGCCTGGTACATCGCAGTATCGGCGAACTTCAGCAGATCGCTGGGGCTGCGCCCGTGATCGGGATAAACGCTGATGCCAATAGAGGTCGAGATCACGACCTGGGTGCGACCGTCGATATCGAGCGGGCGCATGAATGCTTCGAGCAACCCCCGCGCGACATTTTCCGCTTCCGCGGGCGTGCTCAGGTTTTCGACGATGACGGTGAACTCGTCGCCACCGAGGCGGGCAACGGTATCGGTGCCCTGGATGCTCATCTGGATTCGCGCGGCGGCTGCCTTCAGCAGGCGGTCGCCAGCGGCATGGCCCATCGAGTCATTGACGTGCTTGAATCGGTCGAGATCGAGGAACAGGACCGCAAGCCGGCTCGAATTCTCGCGGGCGCGCGCCAGTGCGAGGCCAAGGCGGTCAGCCAGCATCGCGCGATTGGGCAGGCCGGTCAGGGTGTCGTAATTGGCGAGGTAGCGCAGTTCCTGTTCGGCGCGCTTGCGGTCGGTAATGTCGGTCATGACGCCGACCCAGTTCACGCGTTGACGTTGGCGGTCGATGACCTCGGACACTTCCAGCGAGCACAGGAATTCTTCGCCGTCCTTGCGCCGCTGCCAGACCTCGCCACTCCAGTGACCGTTCTCCTCGAGGATTTGGCGCAGCTTGCGCGTCTGCGTGCCGTCGTGCTTTTCGCAATCGAGGATCGACGCGTTGAGGCCGATGATCTCGGTTTCGCTGTAACCCGTGATGCGGGTGAACGCCGGGTTGACCGAGCAGAAACGGTATTCGAGATCGGTCACGGTGACCGCCTCGCCCATGCTGCGGATGACCTCTTCGGCAATCCGCTTGTCACTCTCGGCCTCGCGGCTGCCGGTGATGTTGCGCGCGGTGCCGGCGACGCGCAGCGGTTGGCCGTTTTCGTCGCGGTCGACGATCTTGCCGCGTGAGAGCACCCAGATGTACTCACCCTTGGCGTTCTTGACGCGATGTTCGGATTGGAAATACTCGCGCTGTCCGGTGACGTGCTCGGCGAGGATGCGCTCGACCTGCGGCAGGTCTTCGGGATGCACCGAGCGCTTGCGCCAGTCGTCGCCACTGATTGCGGTTTCGGATTCGGACTGTCCGAGCAGGCTGTCGGCACCGATGCGGAAGAGCACGCCGCGGCGAATGTCCCAATCCCAGAACTCGTCACCCGAGCCCCAGATCGCGACGCGCAGGCGCTCCTCGCGCTCGTTGAGCGCATGCGTATGCGCCTGCAGCCGCTGCAGGCGGCGCCGCTGCAGGGCAAGCGTCGACAACACGGCAATGATGGCCAGCAGGCCATAGACGATATTGGCAGGCGGTGACTTCCACCACTCGCTTTCGACCGTCAGCGGGAGCGCCAGCTGCTCGGCGCTCATGACCAGGTCGCGGTTGCTCGCGCGCACCTGCAAGGTGTACTGGCCGGGCTCGAGATTGGTGAAGCTGACCTGGCGGCGGGTGCCGAGCTCGACCCAGTTTTCGTCGAAGCCAGCGAGCCGGTACGAAAAGCGATTGCGCGCTGGTGCTGCAAAATCGAGCGCGGCAAACTCGAACCCGACCAGCCGCTGCTGCGGCGCGAGGACGATCGCCGAGCTCGCTTCCGGGTCGAGCAGTGCTTTCCAGGATTGGTCGGTCTGCACCGCGGTCAGGACCACGCGCGGGGCATAGTCGCTGTCGCGGATCAGCACAGGATCGAACAGGTTGATCCCTTGCTGACCGCCGAACGCAATGCGGCCGTCGGCGAGCTTGAGATGTGCGCCGCCGTTGAACTCCAGCCCTTGCAGGCCGTCCTGCAGGGTGTAGCTGCGGAATTCCTCGGTGCGGCGGTCGAAGCGCACGATGCCGCGGTTGGTCGACAGCCAGAGCGCGCCGCGGGCATCCTCGACGATGCCGTAGACGGTGCCGCTCGGCAGTCCATCGCCCACCAGCCAGCGCCGGAATCGCGCCGTGTTTGCGTCCATGCTGATCAGTTGGCTGAGGCCGTCGTGGCTGCCGATGAAGAGTGCGCCATCCGCGCCCTGGTAGATGACGCGGATCAGGTTGCCGGCCTGGGTGTCGTCCCCGGCACCGGCACGTGGCATGCGCCGGAGCTTCCCGCTGGCCGGATCGTAGACGTTGAGCCCATCGAAGGTGCCGATCCAGATGAGGCCGGCGCGATCCTCGGTGATGGTCAAGACGGCGTTATGCCAGAGACTGTCGGCCGCGCCCGCGCGGCGCGAAAAACGCGTCCAGGTGCCGTCCTCTGGCGCGAAGCGCAGCAGCCCTGCGGCCATGGTCCCGAGCCAGACACCGCCATCGCGGGCGACTGTCACCGCACGCACGAAGGGCTTGTTGCCGGCCCCTTCGATGGGCAAGGAAAGTAACTGCGCCTCCGCGAGGCCAGGGTCGAGCACAAAGGCGCCGCGGTTGCTGCCGAGCCACCAGCGCCCGTCCTTCGAACGGCTGACATCGAACACGCGCAGATCGAGCACGCGCTCTTTCTCGGGCAGGGCCGCGCGCAGGATATCGAGGAAGTAATCGAACTTCCCGGTACGGAAATCGAAGCGCTTGAGCCCGTCGCCCTCGGTGCCGATGACCAGCCGGCCCTGATCGTCCTGCAGCAGGCTGCGCGTGTTGTTGGTCTCGACTGCCCGCCGCGCCGGGTTGTCGTCGAGCAGGAAAGAGAAGCGCGCGCCGGCGGGATCGACGCGACTGACACCGTAGACATAGCCCCCGATCCAGAGCAACCCGGAGCGGTCCACGGTCAGCGTGCGCACGGAATCTTCGGCGAGGCTGCCGGCCACGCGGGGATTGCTGTGCAGGCGTTCGAGTTGGCTACCGGCCGCGTCGACCACGACCAATCCGCCGCCCAGGATTGCAGCCCAGATGCGCCCGTCCGGCGTCTGCGTGAGCGCCAATACCTCGGTCGGCTCCTCGGCCGGAGTCTGCCGTGGCCAGACCAGCGTCGGCTGCAATTGCGCATCGAGCCGGTGCAGACCATCGACAGCTCCGACCCAGAGACTGCCGTCGCGTGCCGAAAGCACCGAGAGGCTGGCGCCGATTTGGTCGCTGGCGACGCGGGTCGCCTCCATCAAGGTCGGCTCGATTCGCCACAGTCCGCCGGTGGTGGCCACCAGGATCGAGCCGTCCGCCGCGCGCGCCATTCCGCGGACTTGCGGGCTCGGCAGCGTGGCAGGATCGAAGACGATCAGGTCCTGGCGTTCACCGGCCGCGTTCAGCAGGCTGACGCCGCGGTGATTGCCGATCCATAGCCCACGACCCGGGTCGGGCAACAGCGCGCCGATTGCGCCGGCGCGTTCCAGGGCGGCAGGGAGCCCCGTCGAGACCGTGATGAACTGCCCGCGCGCGGCGTCGAAGCGCGCCAGGCCGGCGGCGTTGGTGCCGATCCACAGCGTGCCGTCCGCATCCTGCGCGAGCGCGGTGACGAAATTGTCGGGCAGGCTCCTGGGGTCTTCCGGGCTGTGCTGGAAGGCGATGAAGCGATAGCCGTCGTAGCGATGAAGGCCCCCCTGCGTCGCCACCCAGATGAAGCCGGTGCGATCCTGCAGGATTGCGTTGACCGTGTTCTGTACCAGGTCGTCGTCGGCGTTGACGCGCGCAAACACGTACTTGCGCTCGACCGCGAAGGCCGCCTGCCCGCACCCGAGGACAATCAACAGCACCGCCGCAAGCCAGCAGGCCGAGCGTGACCGCGCCCTGGCACTCGCAGCTTTGCAGTCGGGCCGTCTCGACATGGACTTTGGGGCTCACCGCCATCTGCTTGCGCAGTCTGGCGATGAGGATAACGCGATGTGGGCGGCGAGCTTTGCTTTGCGTGGGTCCGGACCTTGTCCGGACGCTCTGCCGCTTTGCGTGGGTCCGGACCTTGTCCGGACGCTCTGCCGCATTGCGTGGGTCCGGACCTTGTCCGGACGCTCTGCCGCTTTGCGTGGGCCCGGACCTTGTCCGGACGCTCTGCCGCTTGGCGTGGGTCCGGACCTTGTCCGGACGCTCTTGCCCCGCAGCAAGCTCCACTCTACAACGGCGACTAGCCGTTCTGGCGCTGGGCACCTGGCAGCGTCGGTGCAACGGCAACAGGCGCGGCAACTCCTGACGCGACGCCCGGGCTCAGCGCATTGACGCGCGCCTCGGCTCGCACTTCGGCCATGGCCTGCGACATCGGGGCCATCAACGCGGCGGCCAGGGTCATCGTCAGCGAGCGGTACATTTGCGTTCTCCGGTGTGTGCTTGGTGGTGTGGTGTAATGGTGATGCAACACACCAGCGTCAGCAATGTGCCGGGAGTCATGGGGGGCCAGACCGCCCGCTCTCGGTGGGTCTGCGCTGCGCGCGGACGCTTTTCTGTCTGGAGCGAAAGCGTCCGCGCATAGCGCCGACCCACCAAAATCAACACCAACAACCGCTACAAGATATAGCGGCTCAAATCCTCGTTCTTCGCCAGCTCGGCGAGGTACTTGTCGACATAGGCGACGTCGATGACGATGGTCTCGCCGGGGTGCTCGTGGGCGTCGAAGGAGAGGTGTTCGAGCAGGCGTTCGAGCACGGTGTGGAGTCGCCGGGCGCCGATGTTTTCCATGCGCTCGTTGACATGCGCGGCAATCTCGGCGATGCGGCGGATGCCCTCCCTGGTGAACTCGATGCCGAGCCCTTCGGTGCCGAGCAAGGCGACGTACTGGCGCGTGAGCGCGTTGCTCGGCTCGGCAAGGATGCGCTCGAAATCGTCGACGCCGAGCGCGGTCAGCTCGACGCGGATGGGGAAGCGTCCCTGCAGCTCGGGGATCAAGTCGGACGGCTTCGCCAGGTGGAAGGCGCCGGAGGCGATGAACAGGATGTGGTCGGTCTTGACCTGGCCGTACTTGGTCGACACGGTCGAACCTTCGACCAGCGGCAACAGGTCGCGCTGCACGCCTTCGCGGCTGACGTCGGCGCCGCTGAACTCGCCACGCCGGCAGACCTTGTCGATCTCGTCGATGAAGACGATGCCGTTCTGCTCCACGTTGTGCAGCGCCAGGGTCTTGATCTCGTCCTCGTTGACCAGCTTGCCGGCCTCTTCCTCGATCAGCGCGATCCGCGCCTTGGCGATAGGCAGCTTGCGCTTGGTGCTGCGCCCTTGCCCGAGGTTCTGGAACAGGCCCTTCAGCTGTCCGGCCATCTCTTCCATGCCCGGCGGCGTCGCGATGTCGACACCAAAGTTCTGCGCGATCTCGATCTCGATCTCGCGTTCATCGAGCGTGCCTTCGCGCAGCCGGACGCGCATCTTGGCGCGAGTGTCGTTGTCGCGCTCATTGGATTCGCTCGGGTTGTGGTCGAAGGACAGACCCTGCCGCCGCGGCACCAGCGCATCGAGGATGCGGTCCTCGGCGCGCTCTTCGGCCTGCGCGCGTACCTTGGTGACCGCCTGGTCACGGGTCATCTTGACGGCCGCATCGGTGAGGTCGCGGATGATCGTCTCCACGTCCTTGCCGACGTAGCCGACCTCGGTGAACTTGGTCGCCTCGACCTTCACGAACGGCGCATTCGCGAGCGTCGCCAGGCGCCTTGCAATCTCGGTCTTGCCGACGCCGGTGGGGCCGATCATCAGGATGTTCTTCGGCGTGACTTCCGCGCGCATGGCCGGGTCGAGCTGCATCCGCCGCCAACGGTTGCGCAGCGCGATGGCGACCGCGCGCTTGGCCGCGCTCTGGCCGATGATGTACTGGTCGAGCGCAGCTACAATCTTGTCAGGGGTCATCGGGGTTTCCAGGCTCACAGTTCTTCCACGGTCAGCGAGTGGTTGGTGAACACGCAGATGTCGGCGGCGATGTGCAGGGATTTCTCGACAATCTCGCGCGCGCTGAGCTCGGTATGGTCGATCAGTGCCTTCGCGGCCGCCTGCGCGTAGTTGCCGCCCGAACCGATCGCGATCAGGCCACTTTCCGGCTCGAGGACGTCGCCATTGCCGGTGATCAGCAGGCTGGCCTCCTTGTCGGCGACCATCAGCAACGCTTCGAGCCGCATCAGCCGGCGCTCGGTGCGCCAGTCCTTGGCCAGCTCGACTGCCGCGCGGGTCAGTTTGCCGCCGTGCTTTTCGAGCTTGGCGTCGAACAGCTCGAACAGGGTGAAAGCGTCGGCCGTGGCACCGGCAAATCCGGCCAGCACATTGCCCTTGCCGAGCCGTCGCACCTTGCGCGCGTTGCCCTTGACGATGGTATTGCCGAGCGAAACCTGCCCGTCGCCTCCCATGACCACTGCGCCGCCACGGCGAACCGAGACGATCGTGGTGCCGTACATGGAATCACTGCGCGCGTGCTGCGAGTTGCTCATTGCCGATCCGAAAAAAGCGTCGAAGCGCAATAGCTGGGGGCGCGCCGGGCGCAGTCAAGAGCGGGTTCCTGGTTCCTGGTCCCTGGTTCCTGGTTGCCTTTGTGTGAACCAGCAACCAGGAACCGACAACCAGCAACTTGCTCCGCCCCGACGCGGTAGGATGTTGCTAATCGCAAAGCGGAGCCGTCCATGCTGCCTGATGCTGCCCAGTCGCTGTGGAAGAGCCTGCGCAAGACCGATCGCGCCGCCGCGCAAGCGCGTGTAGACGCCCTGCGCCGGCGCATGCCGGACGCGCCGGTCGAGGAGCTGCACCGCATGCTGGTGCAGAGCAAATGCCTGCAGACCGGCGCAGTCGGAGCGCTGTCCGCGGTCGCCGACATCGTTCCCGGCATCGGCAAGGTCGCCGGCGTCTTCATCGGACCGATCGCCGACAGCGCCATGGTCACTGCGATGCAGGCCGAACTCGTCGTTGAAACTTTCGCGGTCTACAACGTCGATCTGGGCGAAGCCGGCGAGCGCTTCGCGATTCTCGCAATCGCGGCGACCAATGTCGGTGCCACCCATGCATCCAGCCTGGTCGCAAAGTTGCTGACCCGCTACACCGGCAAGATCATCGGCGGCTTCGTGTTCAAGCGCGCGCTGCCGGTCGCGCGCATTGCGACCATCGCCACCAAGAACATCGCGCTCACCTATTCGATCGGCATGCGCACCCAGGCCGTGGCCCGCTTCCGCGATGCCGAGCTCGATGAATGGCCGAAGCTGATGCGCCAGGTCACCAACATCGACGAGCGCACCCTGGTCGAATGGGCCACCAGCGCGGCACGCACCGCGATCGACCAGGTGCAGGATTCCGCCAAGTCGTGGGTCGGACGAATTACCGGTTTACTGCCCAACTTGCCCGATCTTAAAAAGTTCGTGAGCACCGCGGTGGTCGATGTGCCGGAGCTGGAAGACGATGACGACCAGGCCGAGCCTGCGCCGGCACCAAAGAAGCGCGCGCCCAAGGTGGTTGCGAAGCCTGCGGTTGCGAAGCCTGCGACGGCGAAACCGACGGCGGCGGCGAAGCGGACAACTGCGAAGAGGGCGGCGGTGGTGGAGACTCCCAAGGTGCGCAAGGCGGCTGCGAAGCCGGCGACTCGCAAGCGCAGCTGAGCAATTTGGAGTGCGGCGCTCTGCGCCGCGTTGGTTGGCGTTGGATCGCCTCCGAAAAAGCATCCCAATCGGCGCGGGGCGCCGCACACCC
>JANPJV010000023.1:0-4658 GCA_031425695.1 Rhodanobacteraceae bacterium
AGCCTCCCGCAGGAAGCCGATAATCTGCTCTTCGGAAAAACGCTTCTTCACGTCCAATCTCCTTGCTCGGGGGGATTGGACTCCAGAACGGAGCGCTACTCAAAATCGGGGGGACGTCGATGCAGGTCGCGTCCTACCCCGGACATTTCGTCGGTCCAGCGTGTAGTGAGTAAGGGGATGTTGGTACACCCGTAACTAAGCGTGACAGGGCGTGCAGCCTCCGCCACGATTCCAGAATGGCTATTCCATTTCGAGGGACGATACGCACCGAGGCCGAGTGGCGTGAGCACGCCAAGCTGGTCGACTGCTGTCGCGGCGCGGCGTGCTTCGGCGCGCTTGCTGTGCATTTTGGGACCAGTTCACCGACTGCCCTGGAACGCATGGTTGACGGCCGGGATCGCTACGTGACCGCGCAGGGTGACCGTTCAAGCTCCGGGAAGTACCGGCAATGGTGGCGTGACGGCAGCGCGCCGAGCGCGAGTACTATCGATCAAGTCCGCGAGCGGTCTGGCAACTCCGTCGACGTGGCTTACTGGAAAGACCTGCCACTTTGGCGGCTGCTGGGGCGCGAGCCGCCTTCCATCGAGTGGCTACAACAGACGAAAGAGGCGATGCCGCAGAACGTGCGCAAGGTGCTTTTCGTCGACGGGCTGCCTACTCGTGGGCGGTTCATCCATATGCACCTGGAGCGCGACGACAAACTTAGGTTGCGTGATTTGGGCACACTCGAAGCGTTCATCGCTTTGCTTTGCCTCGCACGGGAGGGAGAAATTCTCGGGCATGACCCGAATCACTTCCTGCCGACGGCGTGTGCGTTCGATATTTTGCCCCGGGTCCTATCGAGTCAACGCCAGTTGTACTTCCGTTGGGAAACCCTATTCTGGCGCATGGAAACGGAGTTCTTTTCCCGAGTCTACGGCGACGGCATCTATTTCGATTTCGATATCAAAAACACGAAGGAGGCCCTGAAAAGCCTCGAGGCCGATCCTCAAGCGACTTGGCCACTGCTATCAGGAAACCGAGATCTGCAACGCTCGTTGGATCTGCGTTTCAGTGCCGAGCGGTCTTGATGTTGGCCGTAAGCGGGCGCTGTGCCGCTTTTCATACATGCACCCTGGCGGTCCGCCCTGTACGGCTAGCGCTGGGTGCTCGCAGCGCGTCCAGAATGGCGCACTGCGCTCGGCGCCCTCCTGCAGAGCCACGAATGGTGCGCTCGAGTTCTTTGGCCATGCGGTTGAGCTCACGCACCCGAGTGCGAATTTCTTCCAGGTGGTGTCGAGCCACGCGATCGACTTCATCGCAAGCGAGCGACTCATCATCAGCTAGCGCGAGTAGGCTTCGGATCTCGTCAAGACTGAAGCCAAGGTCCCATCCTCGCGATATGAAGCGCAGCCGCAGCACTTCTGCGGATTCCGGCATAGTTGACCGGCGCTGCCACTCCCAGCTGATCAGCGCGCTGGTGCTGACCAGCTGTTCGCTAGTGTCCAGCAACGGGCTCAATTTGGAAGGCACCAGCGCAGGCCTAACCCAGCCAAAGTCGTGACGATTTCCGCAGCAATTCGCCAACGAGCGCTGTCACCGCCGGTTCCAACATGGGGACGCCGGCCATGCCTCCGAGCGCGACGTCGAGGGCGCTTCCACGGGTGAGGAAATAGTGCAGCACAACCCGTTTTCCGGGAGTACGTGAGCTCAAATCCAGCCCAATGCACGGGCAGTGCGGATCAGCATGTAGAGCGCGACGACGACAATCAGCGCAGCGAGGACCAGGTTCAACAGGCCCTTGCGATCAGCCAGGCGAGTAGCCGTGCGAGTACCAAGCACGCCGCCGATCGCACCGCCCACGACGAACGCCGCCGCCAGCGACCAGAGCACCAAGCCTGACGTTGCGTAGCTCAGCGCCGTCGTGAGCCCGAACGCCGTCACGGCAACCAGCGACGAACCGACCGCGAACAGGATTGGCATACCGGTCGATGCGATGAGACTGGGAACGACCAGGAAGCCGCCGCCGATTCCGAAAAAGCCGGACAGCAGTCCCGTGACGCCGCCGGATAGCAGCAGACGTGGCGCATTACCGCGGTTGAGTACCACGGCTGGGTCGCCTTCGCGTCCGCGGGATCGGAACATGAGGCCCGCGACCACGAGCATGAGCAGGGCGAACAGCACGAGGAGCTTTTGCCCGTCGATCGCCTTTCCCACCAAGGCGCCAAACCATGCCCCGATCACGCCAGCGACGGCAAACGCCGCCGCGCAGCGCCACTTCACATTGTGCCTGCGCGCATGGCCGGTGAGGCCGATCAGCGCATTGGCCGCCACGGCCAGCGCGCTCGTGCCGATCGCCACGTGCGGGTCGTCAATGCCCACGAGATAAACCATCAGGGGCACTGCGAGAATCGAGCCGCCGCCGCCGACCAGGCCTAGCGTGAAGCCCACTGCGCTTCCGCCAAGCACTCCTAGTAGCAACTGCAAGGTGGTCATCGTCCCGCCTGCTGACCGTCGCAGTAGGCCGTATATAGCGCATCGAGCACGCTCGCTGCCGGGCCTTCGGCCAACGAATAGAAAATGGTTTGCGATTCCCGGCGCGTTTCGACCAGCGCCATCTCGCGCAGCACGGCGAGATGCTGTGACAACGCCGACATGCTCAGGCCGGTGAGCGGCTGCAGGTCTCCGACTGAGGACTCGCCCTCCACGAGTTTGCAGAGCACCAGCAGTCGGGCCGGATGTGACAGCGCCTTCAGAAGTGCGGCTGCCTCGTCGGCATGACGAGCCATCTGATCCGGGGTGGGCTGCGCCCACTTGTTTCTTGATGAACGAGTCATGGCGACCTTCGAGTGGCGAATGCTTGACAAGTATCTTCGATGTATCTAATTTAGCATTATCTTAAATATAGCGCAAGGCGCAACGCCATGGATCCCGAAGTACAGGGTTTCTACGACTCCGCAACGTCCACATTCACCTATGTCGTCTACGACCGCGCCGGTGGGCGTGCGGCCGTGGTCGATCCCGTGCTCGACTACGAACCCGCCACAGCGCGCATCTCCACCGCCTCGGCAGATCGGGTACTCGCATTCATCCGCGAACAGGGCCTCACCCTGGACTGGGTGCTCGAAACGCACGCACACGCCGATCACCTCACTGCCGCCGCCCATCTCAAGCGCGCAACCGGCGCGAAGGTGGCGATCGGCCGCGGCATCACGCACGTGCAGGAGCGGTTCAAGGCGCTCTTCGGCCTGGAGTCGGAATTTGCCACCGACGGCCGCCAGTTCGATCGGCTTTTCGCCGACGGCGACACGTTCCGGATTGGCGACCTCACCGCGCGCGTGCTGGCGACGCCCGGGCACACGGACGACAGCCTCACGTATGTCATCGGCGACGCTGCCTTCGTGGGCGACACGGTGTTCGCGCCGGAGACGGGCACGGCGCGGGCCGACTTCCCGGGCGGCGATGCGCGCAAGCTGTACCACTCGATCCGGCGCTTGTTCGACCTCCCGGACGACATCCGTCTGTTTCTTTGTCACGACTACCCGCCGGCGGCGCGCGAGGCGCGCGCTCTGAGTTCGCTCAATGAGCAGAAGCAGCGCAACGTCCACGTCGGAGGTGGAACGGATGAGGAGACGTTCGTGAAAATACGCACCGAGCGAGACCGCAGTCTCGCGGCACCCAAGCTCCTCTTGCCGGCCCTGCAGGTGAACATTCGGGCCGGCGAGTTGCCGCCGGAGGACGCCAACGGCATCCGCTACCTGCGGCTGCCGCTCAATCAACTGGGAGGTGCGCCGTGAACTCGACGTGGATGCTGGCGCTCGCGGGCGGCATCGTGATCGGGCTCGCCGCTACACTGCTTCTTTGGCTCAATGGCCGGGTAGCGGGCGTCAGCGGAATCCTCAACGGAGTCCTCTTCCAGAAGCGGGGTGATGTCTCCTGGCGCATGATGTTCTTGCTCGGCCTGGTGGGCGCCGCCGGTGTCTACATGACCTTCGTGCCGGGAGCGCCGCTGCCACGGACTGAGTTCCCGCGCGTGGGTCTTGTGGCGGCGGGGTTGCTGGTGGGATTCGGCACGCGCATGGGCAATGGCTGCACCAGCGGTCACGGCGTCTGCGGACTCGGTCGTTTGTCGATGCGTTCGCTGGTCGCTGTCCTCACCTTCATGGCCACGGCAATCGCGACCACTTTCGCCACGCGCCACCTCTGGAGCTGGGCATGAAGACATTTTCGCTTGCCGCCTTGCTATCGGGCGCGCTGTTTGGCGTAGGTCTCGCGATGTCGGGCATGACGGATCCGCGCCGCGTGCTGGGCTTCCTCGATATTTTCGGCAGCTTCGACCCCACGCTCGCGTTCGTGCTCGGCGGCGCCGTCGTGACGACCGCACTTCTCTTCCGTTACGTGCTTGGCCGAGGCAGCCCAGTCTTGGCCGACACCTTCCACGTGTCGAACCTGAAGCATATCGACCGCCGCTTGCTGGGCGGCGCCGCGATCTTCGGGGTCGGCTGGGGCATCGCCGGTTATTGCCCCGGTCCTGCGATCGCGGGCCTTGGATTCGGATCGGTCGAACCGCTGTGGTTCATACCGGCAATGCTCGCCGGCATCCTGTTGCACCGAGTCGTCAATCGCGCTTAAGGAAAACGCATGAAATCCATACCGATGCTTCTGATCGCCGCCGTGGC
>JANPJV010000024.1:0-49654 GCA_031425695.1 Rhodanobacteraceae bacterium
CCCACCACAAGCCGAAGCCAAGCACCCGCACTAGGTATCGGTACCCACCACAAGCCAGGCGCTACGCCCTGGCTTGTGGTGGTTTACGGAACGTCAGGGGCTGCGGAAAGAATCGAGAATCGCGCCAGCTTCTTGGATTCCGGCGGTGTCGTCCTTCGGCGCCACGAACCAGATTTCGCCGATGGTGCCGTCGCTAAGCGCGTACCACGCCATCGCGAGCCGAACCTCGCCAAGGTCTTTCTCGCTCGCTGTGCCCGCCGTGTAAAACCCGGTGAGGCCCTTCTGCTCACTGTCAGTTGGATCAGACAGTTCGACGTCCGTGTAGTTCTCGCCAACGTACTCGATGGATTCCTTGACCGTCTCCTCCAGCTTGGCAGCGTCGCCCTCGACCGTGCGCAACATCAACGTCGTGCCGCCGTCGCTCATCAACGTCAGGTAGTCACCAGTCGACTCGCCCGGCGTCATTTCCCACGAAGCGGGATAGTCGACCATGAAGCTCGCCGCGGCTGAATTCGGATAGGCGAGAGTGTCGGCCTGCGCCGAAGCGCCCACGGTCAGCCCTGCAGCGAGCAACATCGAAGCGATCATCGAGAATCTCATGTGGCTATGCCCTAATTGGATTTGCATGCGACGCGACTGTCGCAGCAGGCGCGGACTGCGGCCTGCGATGAGCATATGGAGTTTCTGGCTCGCGCACGCTGCCCAAGCGAACAAGAATTGATACTTGGCCAGGAATGATTCATCTGCCGTGGGTCCCCGCGCCGACCTGCTGCTCGGCCGGTCCGAGTCAGCCTCTCCAGTCCCGAGGCATTCGGCGCCAGAGTGCCCCACAGCAAACGTAGGTCATGTTGCGTCCGCGTCTAGCCGGGCCAGGCGGCCCAAGGTTTTCGGACGCGTGTGACGCCAGAGTGCCCCACAGCAAACGTAGGTCATGTTGCGTCCGCGTCGAGCCGATTCACGCGACCCAAGGCTTTCGGACGCTACGTGACGCCAGAGTGCCCCACAGCAACGTACGTCACGTTGCGTCCGCGTCGAGCCGGGTATTGCGACCCAGGGTTCTCGGACGCGTGTGACGCCTTTGAGGCGAAAGCATCGTGTCAGGCTGCGCCCGATCGCTGCTCTCTAAGACGTCCGCGCGCAGTGCGGACTTACCAAAAGCAACCCATGTGCTCGGACGCTTTTGCTCGTGGTGGGTCTGCCTCTGGCGGGCGCAACTTGCCCTAAGTGGAGTTGCACTTGCGCTCCCGCGCCACTAGTTGCCTGGGCCCTTTCCGGTAATGGCTCGACCGATGCGCTGGTGCTCATCGATGACGTTTTGCGGCAGATTCCGCGCGCCCTTTTGCCGCGGATCATCCAAGCCACCCGGCCATAGATACCCGATGATCCCGATGATTTCGGGGTCTGCTCTCGCGAGGTCGTAATAGCGGGCCGCCACTGCCCCCATCGCCGAATCGGCATACCCGGCGTCGCCGTAGAACGGTAGCCATTGGGCGTCCATGACCAGCAGGATTCGCTGTGAGTGCCGCGAACGCATCGACTTGAGCAACGCAAGCTCGGCGCTGAAGGTCGGGTCGGATTGGGGGTCCGGGACGGCGTAGTGGTCGAAACCGATCCAATCGATGGACGTCGGCACCTGCAACGCCGCAATAGCGTCTGGTGCTTCCACGATTGCTGTTGGGATCAAGGGGAAACTCGCCTTCACGACCTCGCTCGCCAACTTCAAGTCCTCGGGGCTGACGCCATTCCAGACCGGTTCGTCGACGATGTAGAAAGCCGCAATGCTGGTCGAATCGTCCAGAAGATTGTTAGTCACGACGAACTGCTTCCAGCGCTCCTGATATTCGGGGTGCAAAGAAAATTTCATGCCGCTGCCTTGAGCGGGGTCAGGCGTTCCGGCGAAAAGGATCGCCTGGACCGATAGCAATGCCCCAACGCCACTGCTGGACATCAGCCGCAGCCGACTTTCGATGTTTTCGCCCGGTGCATACACGCACATCTGCGCCACGTTGGTAAATGCCGCAACCTCCGCAACGTAGTTCGTTTGCGCCGAGAAGTCGCCCGGATCGTCATGCCCACAATCGACCAGCGCGTAACCGAAGTAGCGCAGCGCGGGCTGTGTCGAGGGCGGACAATCGCGATTCGTGCAGGCGAAGCTCGGTCCGGTGATCGCCAGGGCCAGCAAGCTGGCCAGTCCGATGCCCTGTGCCTTTTGGGTTGCGCCGTCCCATCGGTCCATAGCTGTTGACAGTTTCCTCTGAGCAGTTGCGGCTCGCTCGAGTTTAGCGCCTGAATCCGACGCCAGATCTATTGATGAATTTCGTGCTTCAACTCGGCAGGAATCAGTCGAAGCCGTTGCGGAACAGTGGATCGGGCGGCGCCGGGGCGCGGGTGAGTCGGGTAATGATCGCGACGCCCTGGGTGCCGTTGGCATTGATACGCTGGCCAACGATCACAGGTTTGCCAGCCTGGTCCAAGATGATCGCAAGGCCATTTTCGGCGCTGGTGTCGGAGCTGCCACCGAGCGGGTCGGCGAACCGAAACCTCGAGTGGCCGCCTGAGTAGCCATACGCCGTGTCGATGGTGCCGTTGGCGCGCATTCGCAGTGCGTACAAATCTTCGAGTCCATGTTGCGCCTGGAATGCGGTCGCCACAAAAAAGCGCCCGGTCAGCACCAGCTTGCCGTCATTCTGAAGGGCGAAACGGGGCGACGAAAACTCGCCTGCAGCCGTCGGAGCCGGTAGCGCCGCAAAGCCGCCGCTACCGTAATTCAAGTCCACCTGGCCGGATGGCAGGACCCGCAGCACACCAGTTTGTCCGCCCCCCTGCGAGGTCGACAGCAGCCAGCGCTGCGAGGTGTCGATCAGGAGATCGTAGGCGAACTGGCCGTTGGGCACGAACCCGCGGCCGTTGCCGCCCTGCGACGTCATGCCGGCCCCAAAATCGGCATCCGGCGCGCCGTCCTGGTTCAGGCGAAATAACACCAGCTGGCCTCCGGAGTGTCCCAGGATCAAGACCTTGCCGCTTGCCTCCAAAACCATGTCGGCGACGGAGGTCACCGCGGCGACGGGCGGGTCTGCAGCGCGCAGCTGCATCGCGCCGGGCACTTCTGGCGTGTTTCCGAAGGTGGTGTCGACGCTGCCGTCGACGCTGTCCATTCGCAACATCAGACCCGTCGACGTAGATTGGGCGTCGTTGGTGATGTCGCCGAGCAGCAGCAAACGTCCCTCACTATCTAGCAGCAAGGCATCGACGGCGGTATTCAGATCTGGCCCGGCAACGGCAGGGATCTCGGAGCCGCCCACGAACACGCCATTGCCGGAGAAGTTTGCATCGAATGCGCCATTCTGCGTCAGCACCAGGACCATGGCAGTGAAGTCGGTCAATGCGCTATTTGCCGCTCCTCCAGCTACGGCGATACGGCCGTCAGGCAGTTCCAGAATGGCTTGGCAAAAGGGATTGGGGAACGCCGCGTCGCCGATGTCGATCGCGCGAATCCCGTTTGGTGGAGCGAAGCTGGTGTCGAGCTGGTCGTCGACAAGGCGGTAGACCACGCATTGGTAGCGATTGTTCGCGCGCAGCCCGATGCCAGCGACGAGCAGGCGCCCTTGCTGGTCGAGGGCGACGGCGAGGCTCGATTGCGCAATGAAGCCGGAGCCGGCGGACGGCGTCAGCAGCCCACTGCCGCCGCCAAACTCATCATCGAGCAAGCCCTCCTGAGCGGCTAGGCCGGCGCACCAGAACAGGCCGGCCAGGGCCAGCAAGAATCGCTGCTGCGTCGTCATTTTCGGGCAACTCAGATTGGATTGCCCCGACATACGCGCGTTGGCACGCTCGACTGACAAGGTCGCGCATCCCAGCTTAGAAAGCCGGGTGAGACCCTTCCGGCACGATCGCGACAGTCATCAAGGCTGACGAGAATGTGGCATCCCTGATGCCTTCGATGCCAATGACAAGAGTCCGCTGCTCGATCACTGCGGTGCTTCCCCTGCTGCTCGCCGCGTGCGCCAGCGCGCCGAACTCCTCGTCGCGACCGCCAGTCGCGGCGGTGTTTGCGCCAAGGGTCGCGATCGACGTGCCGGCGATCCAATCCACCCCGCGCTTGCGCGAACATCTGTGCGCGGCCGGGCTGTGCGATGCGCAGGGCATTCCGGTCAGAGTGCCAAGGCCGGCCACGCTCGAGGCGCGAGGTCTGTAGTTCACGCTGCGCCCGGGTCGACTGGCGATAGGCGATCGCGGTTTTCGGGCGCTACGTGGCCAGATTCGCGGGGTGTCACGGAGCGCCCGGACGCCGCTGTCGCCCGACCGAGCAGCGAGCGGGTGCAACGTGACCTACGTCAAGGATTCCGGGTCACGAAGCGCCCGAACACAGCTGTCACCCGACCAGGCAGTGATCGGGCGCAACGACGCCTACTTGCGCGCAAGCTGCTGGTAAAGGTCGACCACCTGATCCATGAGTGCTGGCGCACTCCAGGCCTCAGCGTCGACCGGTGATGCGGCAGACAGGCGCCGGCGCTCTTCCGGGGCGCGCAGCAGCGCCGCGACATGCTGGGCAAATTCCGCAACATTCTCTCCGCTGATGCGCGCACTTCGGGCGCGCTCGAGCACTGCTGCCGTTCCCATGACTGCCGTAGAGACGATCGGGACACCGAGTGCCATTGCCTCGATCAAGACCAGGCCCTGCGTCTCCGTCGGCGAGGCGAACACGAAAACATCCCCGGACTTGTAGCAATCCAGCAAGTCAGTGCTGCGGTGGAGGTTGCCGAAGAAGCCGACGTTGTCCTGCAGGCCCAAATCCAGCATCCGCTGCTTCAGCCGCGGTGCGTCGGGCCCCTCGCCGGCGATGACGAAGTACAGGTCAGGAAAATCCTTCACCAGGACCCGGGCCACCTCCAGCAGAAAGGCGATATTTTTCTCGACCGCCAAGCGGCTGACGGTGACCAGGGTCGGCCGCTCGAGGCCGATCCGGTTGCTGGTCCTGAACCGGCTGCCGTCGCCACTCCTGAACTCGTCCAGATGAATGCCCGTCGGAATGACCGTGGAGGGCGTCCGGATGCCGTACCCATCCAGCACGGTCAGCATCTGCTGGGTTGGTACGATCAGATGATCGACGGCGTGGCACAGTCGTCGCGATATCCAGCGTGCGGCCGACCGCAACGCGCGCGCCGGCAACCGCGGTAGATAGTGCGAGACGTATTGTTCGAAATACGTGTGATAGGTCTCGACCGTGGGGATACCGGTGAGCTGGCTCAGCCGCGTTCCGAGTTGGTGCGCCCGAAACGGCGTGTGGATGTGGATGACATCGTATGGCCGCGTTCGCAACTTCGCCAGCTGCCCACGCACAGCCGATCGCTTGATCAAACGGTCTTCCGGATCGAAAAAGATCCGCCGTGACGGCAGCCGGATCAGCTCAAAATCTTCGACCTGGTCCTCGGGGCCGTAGCTCGGCGCCACTACCGTAACCGCATGTCCGCGGCGGACGAGATCGCGAGCAAAGGTCCGCATCGACGCAGACACGCCGTTGACCCGCGGAAAGTAGACGTCGGACAGCATCAATAGGCGCATGGTCGCGATGAGAGGCAGGTAGAGGCAAGGAATTTAGCGAGCGGGCGAAAAATCGCCGCTCCAGCCGCGCGTGGCGATCCGCAACTGGTTCGAAGCAAGCTTGGTCAGCGTGAACTTCCCGCCCTTTTTCAAGGCGTTGCGCAGGAACCAACCGGCGGCTGGGCCCATGCGAATCTGCTCGCTGGAAAACTGGGCTTCGAAATCAAAGCCGGATTTGCAGATGACCCCGAAGCTTTCCGCCCAAAGGCCTTCTCCGGTTTTCGTGAATCCGAGCGCGAGCGACCCATCGCTTTCGACAATGGACAGCACCAGGGGCTTGCCGTCGTTCATCGTTGTCTCCTCCCATTCCTGAGGGAACGTCGGCTCGTCCAACAAGCTTCTCAATTCACTGATGCTCGCTGCACAGCTTGACGCCGCATCAGCGCCGGCAGGCCACGAGAGCAGATGCGACAGGACTACCCAGAGACTCACGCGAAGCATCACGGGATCCGAGCCTTCATTGGACGGCGACCGCACGTCAGCCGCCGATTCGCCTGAATATTACGGCGCGAACATTGCAGTCTTGCGCGTCGAGTCGCCGCCCCGGGAGCGCCTGTGCATGGCCGCGTGGCACACGCGCCCAACGCACTCTCGCTATCCTCCAGCGATGTCCGAATCCATCATCACCGCTGAGAAAATCCTGCGCGACCTGCGCACGGGAGACGACACGCAGCGAAGGGAGGCGCTGCTGAGCATGGAGCGCGACGCGACGCTGCGGGAGAAAGTCGAGCGCCTCATGGCCACGACGGCCGCGCTGGCCGGAGTGCCCGCACACCCAGGTAACAATCCGATAGCCTTTTCGATCGGCGCCTATCGCCTGCTCGAAGAGCTTGGCAGCGGCGGTACCGGGACGGTGTTCCTGGCGGAGCGCGACATTGACGGTGCGCGCCAGCGCGTTGCCCTGAAGCTGATTCATGGCATTCCGACCACCGATGGGCGCCGCCGCCTGGCACGCGAGCGGGCGATGCTCGCGGGGCTCAATCATCCGAATGTGGCCTCCCTGCTCGACGGTGGGGAAACCGAGCAAGGCCAGCCGTTCCTGGTGATGGATTACATCGATGGCCTGCCGATCACGCGCTGGGTCGGTGAATCCAGCCCGGACCTGGCGCAGCGCCTGCGGACGATGGCGCGTGTGTGCCTCGCGGTGCAGCACGCGCATGAGCGCCTCGTCCTGCATCGGGATATCAAGCCGGGCAACATCCTTGTGCGCCGGGATGGCGAGCCGGTGCTGGTCGATTTCGGCATCGGCAAGACGCTCGAGGAAGCGGCGTCGATGGACGAGTCGTCGACGATTGCGTTCACGCCTGCCTATGCCGCGCCAGAACAGTTGGCCGGCAAGGCGCTCACGACCGCCACCGATGTCTACGGCCTTGGCGCGGTGCTGTTCGAAGTGCTGGCCGAGCGCAGCCTGGCGGAGCTGAAGCTTGACGACACCACCACGCCAATGCCGAGCGCGCTCACGCGCTTGCCCGAGCGCAAGCGTCAATTGCGCGGCGATCTCGATCGCATCGTCGCCAAGGCGATGCATCCCGTGCCGGATCGGCGCTACCCGACACCGGCGGCGCTCGCCGACGATCTACAGCGGTACCTCCGCGGGCACATGGTGCTGGCGACGCCCGACAGCTTCCAATATCGCGTTGCCAAGTTCATCCGTCGGCATCAAGCCGCGAGCGCGATCGCCGCGGTTGCGCTGGTTGGCCTGAGCATCTTCGTCTGGCGCCTCGCGGTCGAGCGCGAGCGCGCGCTGCAGGCGGAGACCATGGCGCGGCAGGAATCCGTGAGCGCCGAGCGTGCCCGCGATTTCCTGGTGTCGGTGTTCGCGTCTGCAGCACCGAGCGAGACCCTCGGCAAGCCGGTAACGCCGCGCGAATTGCTCGACAAAGCGCGCGAGCGCGTCGAGAAGCAGCTCGACCAGGAACCGGACGTCGCCATCGCAACCTGGTTGGCGCTCGGCGAAACCTACGCCGCGCTCGGCGATCCCGCCGCCGCAGCGGAAGCTGCGCGCAAGGCGCTCGCGCTCGCCAACGGGGTCGCGCCGCAGCAGAGATTACTGCGTGCCGACATTCTGAGGGTGCTTGCGACGAACGAAAACGAGCTCTCGCGGTATGCCGACGGCGAGGCGCACATGCGCGAAGCAGCTGATCTTCGCCTTGCACATGCGCCTGACGATCACGCCCTGCTCGCCGACACCTTTGCGGCCCTCGGCTACATGGCCCAGGAGCGTGGCGAGTCGGCACCTTCGGTGCGCCACTTCGAGACGGCGCTCGAACACTTCGAGCGCGTGCCGGCGCCGCGTCCCGAGGAATTTCATGCCTATCTGCTCGCCGGCCTCGCCGTGTCCTCGGTTGCGGTCGGCGACGTTGACGCCGCGATTCGCCAGGTCGAGCGCGCCGAAGCCGCTGCCGCGGCGCTCGACCCGCGCCATCCCACGCGCGTGGTCGTGCTGCGTGCCCGCGCGCGGCTGGCGGAGTTGCAGGGCGATTTCGAATCCTCGCTCGCCGCGCTGCAACAGGCATCCGCGCTCATCGCAGAAGTCGTCGGTGTCGACAATTCCACCCTCGCCAGTGTCGAGAACGATCTGGGCGTGGCGCTCAGCGGCCTCGGCCGCTACCGCGAAGCGCTCGTGCCCCTGCTGCGCTCGCGCGCCGTCTACGCCACGTTGGGCGGGGCCAGCGACGCCGGCGTGGCCTTCCTCGATGGCAACATCAGCTCGGTATATGAAAGCCTCGGCGACTACCCCGAGTCCATCAAGTACGGCCGTCAAGCGGTCGCCGTCTTCGCGCGTGAAGACGTCACCAATGTCACGATGCGCCGGCAGTCGCGCTTTACACTCGCCCGCGCCCTGAGCATTTCGGGCGAACACGCCGAAGCGCTCGAGCTGGCACGCACGGCGCTTGACGATGCGGCGCAGACACAGGGCGCAGACAGCCTCGAACACCAGCTCGGTCGGTTCCGCTACGCGGGCATCCTGCGCCGTGCCGGCGAGACCGAAAAAGCCCTTGGCGAGCTCCGGCTTTGCAGCGATGCAATCCTGGCCGCACTCGGTGCCCAGCACCCCGTGCGCTTGCCGATCCTGCGTCTCGATGCGCTGATCCAGCGCGACCTCGGCAATACTGAGGCCGCCATCGAAGGCTTGCGCGCCGCCATCGCATTCGCCGACAAAACCGCAGGCGCCGATGCCGTGGCCGCCGCGGAGGCGCGCACCGAGCTCGCCGAACTGCTCTGGAAACAGGGACCGGCTGACGAGCCACGCCGCCTGCTCGACCAGGCGCTCAGCGTGCTCGAGGAGCGCTTGCTCCCGATCGCCCCCGCGCTGCTCAAGGCGCGCGAACTGCGCGCGAAGATGTAGGTCGACAGCATTTCCGGTGACGCCCACAGCTGCTTGCGGTGGGCCCCGTCGTCGCTGTTAGCCCGCATGCCCGGTGCTAGCCCAACGTCGGCCCATCGAGGTCGGAGGCACCGTGGCCATCTGCAAGTTGGTCGGGGGCTCGGATTGCCTGGGTCATTCGAACCAGGATTGTAGGCAATTCCGGCGCTTGCACTCCGGGCCGCAGCTCGGGACGCGATCGGCGCTGATAATGGATACTCGCGCGATTCGCGGGTTGCTCAGATTCGCAGGGGGTAAGTCGTGCGCTCGCGTGTATTACTCTTATTGCTTGCATCGGCGCTGGCCCAGTCGAGCACCGCTGCTCTTGCGTCGCCCTTCGAGAAGCAGTTCACCCGCGTCATTGACTTCGGCTCCATTCCCCGAAAAGCCCTGGTAGCCGCCGATTTCACTGGGGACGGTATCGACGAAGTCTTCTTTGCCAACACCAGCGATGTGCCGCTGCTCATTGCCTTGTCGCAGCAGCCGGCACAATTGCGAGTCGAGTCTTTGTTCCAGCTATCGAACACCGCCGGCGCGCAGACTGAGCTGCACGTCTGGCAAGGATCTTCTGGTCCCTTACTGGTAGCGGCCACCGCCGGCGGTGCGCCAATGGCGCGGGTATATGCGGGTTGGCCGCTGCGAGAGGTCTCCGCGTATCCACTCGCAGCTGAGTTTCCGACCGTCGCGGTCGGCGACCTCGACGCCGATGGCGGCGCGGAGTTGGTCCTCAGAACCAGCACCCAGGCCCAGGTCTTGCGATTGCTCGACGGCCAGCCCTTATGGACGCTTGCGGTCTCGAGCTACGAGGTCAGGTTGGCTGACCTCGATCTTGACCCAGCCCTGGAAATGGTTTTCTCCGGCGCCTCGGGCGTTGTGTACGATGGCCTCACGCGCCTGCCGGAGTGGTCCTATCCTGAGGGATTCGGCGGCCTCCTGGTGGCAGGAAATATTGTTGGAAGCTCTGCTGGCCCGGGCTTCGTCGGCAGGAACGCGAACCGGCTGACGGTGTTCCACGCAGCGCCGTGGTCACCGGTCTTCGAACACCTGGCAGTGAACGCCATCGAAGCACTGGGCGTGGTCGACACCGACGGCGCCGGTTCCGCTGAAATCATCTATGGAACATTCAACTCTCTGAAAATCCTGGATACGCAGTCGCTGGCGATTCGCAGGTCGATCGCGCACTTCGGCGCCACCACCATCCGGGCACTTGCGACAGGCAATCAGCCGGGCAAGGACCTGCTCTTTTCGCCTGGAGCGTACGGATCGGCGCTGAGCGTGGCCCGCGCATCAAGCGGAGCTACGCTGTACGAGTTGCCGACCGAATTCGGTGCGACGGTCGCCACTTCCATCGGCGATCTCGACGCCGATGGCGGATTCGACCTGGTTGTCGCCAGTGCGAACAGCGTCGGCTCCGGGCGCATTCGCACGTTCAGTCGCGACGAGGGAATCGAGACCTGGGTGTCGCCGCTGCAGGGCGGGGACGGTCCGCTCTTCATGCGGCCGCGCTTCTTATTTCAGAGCCAGCTCGACATCGATCCGGCAGCCGAGCTCATCGTTGCCGGGTCTGCCGGTTACGCTGGGCGCATTCTTGTCATCGATGGAGCGACCAAGGCCATCCAACTGGTGATCGGGAACACGAGCCCGCAACTGATCTCGTTTCGTGAAATCGTCGGTGCGCTCCTGGTCGATTATGACAACGACGGCTTCAACGACCTTGCAATTGCGACGGCGCCTCTTTCGACGAGCGATCCCGGCGTTCGATTGCACGTCTTTTCGCTGCAGACCGGCTCGCTGTTGTGGCAATCGGTTCGGATGGGCCCATCCCCTGGATGGAGCCGGGGCTTGTTCCTGCAGCAACGTAATGGGCAACGCCAGTTGGTGGCTGCCCTGCCTGAAGGCTTGCGCGCCTATGGAGTCGACAGCCAGTTGCTCGAATGGACGCACGCCGCCCCGGTGTCAAAAGCCATCTACCTGGAGCACACGCCGTTTGGGCCGGAAATTCTGCTCCAGGATGAGGATGGCACCATCTCGCACCTCGATCCCGATACCCGGGCGGTGCGGCGGACCTACCAGCTGCCGGGTCCAGGCAATCTCATTGTCCCGGTTCCCGGCGCACCGCTGTTGCTGGTGAGCATTGCGGGGTCGCTCGCGTTGTACACCATGGATGGCGCGCTCCGCGGGCGGGCGCCCGGGGTGTTCTCCGTCAACGGGACAGCACCGGTGTCGATCGCGGCGCGCGGCGCCGGGTTCGACGTGCTGGTCGGTACTGCATTCGGCTTCATGGTCCACAACCTCGACCCGGACGTGCTGGTGCGCGACGGATTCGAGCGTGAATGAGCGTCCTCATCGAGAGTAATCACGTGCCCAGATTGCGCATCAACGTCAGTACACCGTGGCTGTTTGCGTTGGCCTTGCTGCAGCTGGGAACCGCCGCGATGGCATACCCCTTCCAGACTCGATCGGTGCGCGTGACCGACTACGGGTCGGTAATGCAAAACGGCCTTGCCACCGCCGATTTCACCGGCGACGGGATCGACGAGATCTTCATCGCCACGACGGTCGATACGCCGCTGTTGATCGCCATGACCCAAGAGTTGCTCGCACTGCGGCCGGCGCAGGTTTTCCCGCTTCCGAGCGGCAGCTACGTACTTACGACGCTGCACGTCTGGCACGCAGCCGACGGGCCGGTACTGATTTCCGTGACCGCATCGGACTTGCCCCAGCTACCATCAAGCGTGCGCCTCTACCGGGGCTGGCCGCTCGCGCTTGTCAACGGCTACATGCTTCCATCCAACTTGTCGGGCGTCGCGATCGGCGATCTTGAAAGTGATGGCGCTCCGGAATTGGTGGCGTCGATCGGCGGCGAGACCCGGATATTCAGTCTGAGCGATGGCCAGTTGCAAGGCACGCTGGCGGTTGCCGCCAATCGAATCCTGGTTGCCAACCTCGACTCCGATCCCGCCGCCGAGATCGTATTCGCTACCACTCCCGGCCGCGTCTTTGACGGGGTCACGCGACTGCAGGAATGGTCCTATCCGGATCCCTTCGGCGACTACCTGGCCGCTGGCCGAATTGGCAGCAATGGTGCCATTGGCTTCGTCGGCGCCCAGGACTGGGGTTATTTCACTGTTTTCAGAAGCACCCCATGGTCGCCCGTCTGGGATTATGGTGTGTCCGACATCGATGGGATCGCGATCCACGATCTTGACGGCGTAGGTGCGGACGAAATCATTCAAGGTGACGGACAAGGGGGTGGGATCAGGATCATCGACTCCCAGACGCGTGCGCTGCGGCTTGCGTTTTGGCACGAGGGTCGAGGCGTGGCCGCGCTGGGAGCCGTGAAGACCGCCATTGCGTCCGGCAAGGAGGTGATCCTGGCGGCCGGATCGGTGACGAACGGAATGACCCTGAGCGTCATGCGTTCTTCCGATGGTGGAAACGTGTACCAGTTGCAATCGGACCAGGGCGGCATCGGCGCCACGTCGATCGGCGACATCGATGCGGATGGCCAGGTCGAACTGGTGGCCGCGAGCAGCGGGTTCGACCCGGCGCGGATCCGCGTGGTAAATGCAACTACCGGTGCCGATGAGTGGCTGTCCCCGCCGGACACCTTCTTCGCGGGCGACCCCTTCCAGCTGTCGACGCGCTTTCTTTTTCAAACTCAACTCGACGCGGATCCCGCAGTGGAACTCGTAGTCGTAGGACAGAGGTCGCACTCCGCGCGGGTGCTCGTCGTCGATGGCATCACCAAGGCGGTGCAGCTCCAGATCGGGAGAAACTTGCCAGGCGAGCCTCTGGACTCTGTTGAGATCGGCGGGGCGGCGCTCGTCGATTACGGCGGTGACAGCCGCACGGAGCTCGCGATTGTCACCAGGAGCTTCCAACTGGGAGTGCGCATTCAGGTTTTTTCGCTTCTGACGGGAGCCGTGTTGTGGAATTCGTCGCCTATCGGCCAAGCTTTCGGGCTTCCGCGAGGCCTCCATCTGCAGCGGAGCGCAGGCCACGAAGTTCTGGTCGCCGCGCTCCCCGATGGGCTCCGGGCGTTCGGCGTGCAGAGCCAGGCACTGGAATGGTCGCACCCGGCGCAAATCCATCGTGCCGTCTATCTAGCTGATGCCCCCGGTAGCGCTGAGATCCTGATCGAAACCAGCCTGGGAGCCGTGACCCACATCGACGCCGAGACGCGCGTAGTGCGGCGCAACTATCAACTGGCGGGACCGACCACGGCGATCGCAGCGGTGCCCGGGTCACCTCACCTTGTCGTAGGTCACGCCGCCTCCGTGAGCTTAGTCGCGCTCGACGGCACCGTGATCGGCTCGGCGCCCGACCTCTACGGCACCTCCGGTCCGTCGCCAGTTGCGTTCACAGCGGGCCTCGGTGGGATGCATGTGCTGACCGGCACCGGCTTCGGCTACGTCCTGCGAAAACTCGATCCGGACGGAGTGTTCGGAGCGGGCTTTGAAGTCGTCGACGGCGTCATTCCACGTTGAATGGACTTGCCCAGGATGACGAGGGCAACGCCAGTCGCTTGCATGAGCGCGGCGCCGTTCACGAGCTTCCGGCT
Organism: Rhodanobacteraceae bacterium; assembly: GCA_031425695.1. Classification (GTDB taxonomy): domain Bacteria; phylum Pseudomonadota; class Gammaproteobacteria; order Xanthomonadales; family SZUA-5; genus JANPJV01. The sequence continues at coordinate 13,533 of JANPJV010000024.1, forward strand.
GTCCACGATAGTTCCGACAGGCACTACTCATCCCAGCAGCGGATGATCCTTCGGCAAGCTGCGCGCATGCCACATGGCCAGGCGGTGGCGCATCGACTTTTCGGAGACCTGGTCTTCCGGCAAAGGCTGGATGACTTTGTCGTGCACCAGCAGGCGATAGACATAGAGGAGCTTCTGGCTGGCCGAATCGGTGGCCTCGAACTCCACCGCCCCGCGGCCTTCGGCGTACTTGACGCCAGCCAGCAGCGCGGCCTTGAACAGTTCGGCTTCGTGCTTGAGCTTCTTTGCCAAGTTCACTCCTTCGGGCGGATTGGACGCAGGCCGGCTGACATGCCGCCGCTGGCTCCAGCATGGGCGCGCGGCGGTTGATCGACAAGCCAAGTCGCGCCAGCTATTCCACCGCCTGCACGCGATTGCGGCCAGCGTGTTTCGCTTGGTAGAGCGCCTGGTCGGCGCGCGAAAGAAGATCGGCGGCGACACTGCCGTGGGCCGGAATGCAGCTCAACGCACCGGCGCTGATGGTGATGCTGTGCAGCAGGTCGCCGCGTGCCTGCGCCGGTAATGCGGCAACTGACTCGCGCATGCGCTCGGCAGCGTCGAGCGTGGTGGCAAGATCCGCATCGATCAGCAGCGCGGCAAATTCTTCGCCGCCATAGCGTGCGAGCAGGTCTTGTGAGCGTACCGAGCGTTCGAGCGTCTGCGCGACCAGGCGCAGGGCGGCATCGCCGCACAGATGGCCGTGCTGGTCGTTGTAGGCCTTGAAGTGGTCGACGTCGATCACGATCAGCCCCAGCGGCAGACCGCGCTCGATGGCCCGTGGAAGGGCGTTGTCGAGGACTTCCATCAGCCGCCGGCGATTGGCGACGCCGGTCAGTGGGTCCTGGTAGGAGAGTTCGGTCAGGCGCCGGTTGGCGGTGTCGAGGTCGGTCGTGCGTGCCTCGACTTCGCGGGTCAGCAGGCGTTGCCGTGCGCGCAGGTTGCGGTTGTAGAGCATGACCGTTGCCAGCACCAACAAGGCGGCAAGCAGTCCGAACAGTCCGCGGATCCACGGACGCTGCCACCACGACGGCAGCACTTCCAGGGCGATCAGCTCCGCGGAACTGGTCGCGCCGGCGAAGTCGCGTGCCTCCACGAGCAGCGAATAGTTTCCGGGCGGCAACGCGCTGAAGCTGCGGCTGTGGTCGGGGGTCCATGGTCCTGGCTGCGGGTCGAAGCCCAGCAGTTGCGTGCGGTATTGCGTTTCCGGTTCGCGCTGGCCGGCTAGCAGCGAGTAGCGCAATGAAAGCTCGCGCGTACCTGCGTCCAGGGTCAGGACTCCTGAAGGCGGGCGTCGGGTTACGCCATCCACCTGGACGTCGGTCAGGTACAAAGGCTTGGGGCGTGCCGGGCTCGCCGTGGTGAGGATGCGCGGATCGTAGACACTCAAGCCGCCAAGTGTCCCGACCCAATAGCGGTCATGCGCGTCGACGAACTGCGAGTTGGTGTTGCATTCGTCGTGGACCAGGCCGTCGCGGCGTCGAAAAATGCGCTCGCTGTAGCCGCCCGTCGGCAGCGGGCTGAGTTGCTGTACGCCGTTATTGGTGCAGATGTACAGGCGCCCCCGGCTGTCAGCGAGGATGCTGTAGATGGTCGGGTCAGGAAGATCCGGCAATGGCGGCGTGGTCACCAGGAGCGGTCGTGATGGATCGCTGACATCCAGCCGCACCAGGCCGTGGCGATTGGTACCTGCCCACAGCAGCGCTCGATCATTGTCGGCGATCAGGGTGAGCGTGCGGTAGGCATCGGCGGGTAGCCCGAGCGCGTCGGCATCGAGTGGTTTCCAGTGCTGGTTGTCGTAACGCACCAACCCTTCACTGGTGGCGGCCCATAGCCACGATCGGCCATGGTTGTCGATCTGTTCGACGATGCGCAGGGCGTTGACCGGCTTGCCGCCATCGCTGGCCAGGAAGCGCGTCCACGCGCCTGCGCGCAGCCGGTAGATGCCAGACCGGAGGGTCCCGAACCATTGTTCCCACTGGCCATCGTATTGGCGCGCAAACACGAAGCTGGCGGCATCGTTGATGTCGCCGTCCCAGGGTGCCGCGATGCGGGTGAAGCGATACTGGTCGTCGATCTCGGCCAGCGCGCCAACCATGCTCAGCAAGCGCCAGGGTTTACCATCGGGGCCGGTGACGCTGGTGATTATCCGCATGTTGCGGATCGGCGTAGCCGCGTCGACGTTCTGGAAAATGCGCCACTGTCCGCCTTCGAACAGTCCCAGGCCGTCAGCCGAACTGCCCGTCCACAGGCGCTCGCCACCGCGCCCATCGGGCTCGATGAGCACCCCGAAAATGCCGTTGGAGCGCGCGCCGAGCAGCGATACCGTTTGCCACTGGCTGCTGCCGAGCGACGCCCGCGCGATACCGCCCTCGGTGGCCAGCCAGAGCTGGTCGACACCATCGACGCCGCGCTGCACTTCGACCCAGCGCACGGCATCGGACGGCAATCCGTGGCGGCGATCAAACGCGCGGATCTCGTCGCCGCGCACCCGCAGCAGGCCGGCGCGACTGGCGATCCACAGCAGGCGCTCGCCGCCCGGGCCATGGGTTGCGCGCGCGACGTACATCGCCTCGGTCGGCAGTTCGCCCTGGCTCTCGCGCCAGATACGCGCCCCGTCGTCGCGGATGCGGCCGATGCCGCCGCCGTAGCTCAGGACCCAGAGCTCTTCGACACCGCGGTCAGTCGTGCGGATGGCGTCGGTGCCAGGCATGGTGCCGAAGCGAGGGTCAGGATGGACCTGCCAGGCCTGCCAGCTCCCGTCCGACCCCTGCTCGCGAAACCATAACCCGCTGTTGGTCGCCGCCCACTGCCGCGGTGCTCCGAACATCGTCTGCGTCTGGGCGAGGCGGTAGGGTATGCCCGGCAGGCTGAGGTCCGCCTCAGGCGCCCAGCCACCCGGCGTCCACTTCCAGAAACCGTGCTGGTGCGCCACCCAGTAGTCGCGCGTGCCGTCACTGCGCTCGCTGTCGGCAAAGCGTTGCAGGAACAGCGGCTGGGGCGGCTGTAGTTGCCAATCGTCGCCGGCCAGGCGCGCCAGTCCCTCACGCTCGAACATCGCCCAGAAACTGCCGTCGGACATCAGCTGCAGATCGCGGACCAGGCTCTTGGCGCCGTTCACCGGCCAGGGCGTCCAGCGATAGCCGTCGAAGCGCGCCAACGCCGAGGCCGATCCGCCCCACACGAAACCCCGCCCATCGATCTCGACGGTGTTCCAGATCTCGTCGGAGAGCCCGTCCTGGGTGCTGTAGACAGTGAACGCCGGCGCGCTCTGGTCCGCTACGTCAAGCGGGGTCACGGCGGCGTCGACTGACGCAGCGAGGATCAGCGCTAGCACCCAGAAATCCGACCGCACGCGCCGCACCATGCCCACACCGCCTCCTTCGACGAGAGTGGAGTATGCCCATTGCTACGACCCGATCCGAAGATGCTGCGACTCGACAGAGAGACTCTGCTTGCCTACGCCGAGATCGCGAGGGTGCCGCCGTTCAATTACTTTCCTCTCGCAGTGATTGGCAAGGCTAACAAGCCCATTGCGCGCGGTCTCGCTCCCGTCGACGCACACCGACAGTCTGACGCGATCGAATGGCAATCGCAGGGTGTTGCGCCGATGACGATCGGGCCGTCGGTTGGGAAAAGCTGAACTCATCTGTCGCGACGCGGCAAACGCTTGATTCTTTACGAATCAAGAGCTTCTGACCCTGGCACCATGCCCCGCCTCGCGCTGACCCAGGAGCACACGAATTGAAAGCTGCTGCGAACTGTATCGCGCGCCACATCGGTCCTGCACGCACGCGATCGCGCGTCGCGGCCATGGCTTTCATGACCCTGCTGGCGATGGTCGCGAGCCTGTCCGCAAGGGCGGGCAGTACCGTTGCCCTGCCTGAACGCGCGTGCTGGTCGCTCGGGATGGAAATCCGTCTTCAGAATGGCTTCGAAAACGCTCTTCCCAACTTGCCGGCCTTGTCATCGCAGGGATTCGGTGGCGTATATCCGGGTGACCAGCGCCGCGAGGTGTTCGTGCCCTCGCTCAGCGTCACGCGTGCGTATCACCTCTACCTGCCAGCGAACTACTCACAGGGAAGCGCGTGGCCGATCGTGATCGTGCTGCACGGCCAGCCGCCCGGACCGGGGTATTCGGAAGGCTTGGCGCAGCTTACGCTTTCACACTGGACCGCTCTCGCGGATGCGCGTGGATTCCTGGTGGTGGCACCGATTGCCAGCGGCCCGGTGAGCGGCAGTTGGAATCCGCCGGACGATGGCGCAATGATCGACGCGGTGCTCGCGGACGTCGAGTCCTCTTACAACGTCAACCGCATGCGGCGATATCTGTGGGGCTTCTCGGCGGGCGGTCATTATGGCCATGGCTTTGCGCTCAGCCACGCGTCCACGCTGGCGGCCTATGCGGTCAATGCCGGCGTGCTCGAAGGCTTCGCGGGGCCGACCGCGCCAGTGACTGCCACCCGCAAGCTGCCGGTGTCCATCCGGGTGGGTACATTCGACAGCCCTGGAATGCTCGCTGCGGCGCGAAGGGATCCGCCACGCTTCACCGCCAACGGCTGGGTCGCCAACGACACGCTGAGATACGCCGAGTTCGCCGGCGGCCACGAATACAACGCAACGGAGCTCGAGGCAGGCTGGAACTTCATGTGCCGCTTTGCCTTGGCGCCGTGAGCCGCGCGTGAAGGCCATGTGTACGCCGGCGACTGCTCGTGAAGCCTGATTTTGCTGATATTTCATGGTGACTTAACGTTGACTTGGCGCTAGCCTTCGAGCACTTCAAACAGTCTCGGCGCGCGGTCTTTGCGTGCGCATCAAAAGGGGTTCGAACGTGAATCGACTGCACCGTTTCTGCACTGCTGCCGCTGGGTTGTCCATGTTGGCGCTTGCCTCGCAAGCATCAGCCGCCATCACCGTCTACACCACGCAAGCTTCGTACCTGGCGGCGATCTCATCCCCCGGCGTCGACAATTACACCGGCTTCTCGATCACGGGTGTCACCCCCAGCCCGATCACCAGGACCGCCGGCGCCTACGGGTACACGGGCACGGCAGCGGGTAACTTCTTCGGTGCGGGCACCGTTGCTGACCCCTGGTTGTCGACGAATACTGCGACCGACCCCATTACGTTCAATGCCTTCACCGGTGGCACCATCCGTGGCGTCGGCGGACTTTTCTTCGGCTCGAATGTCTCAGGTGCGTTCCAGGCGGGCGACATCACCCTGACGGCAACCGATGCTGGCGGTTCCACGACGGTGACCATCGTCGGGGCAACGACGACGAGCTTTCGCGGGTTTGTGTCCGACACCGGCATTACGTCGCTGGTAGTGGCGTCGGTGCCACCCGCCACCGGTTTCCTCTGGCCGACGGTTGATAACCTGACGCTTGGGTTGGCCGCGGCCGGTGCGACTGCTGATCTGTCGATCACCAAGACCAACGGCACGGCAAACTCCACGCCGGGCACCAACACGACCTACACGATCACCGCCAGCAACGCCGGCCCCAGCGCCGCGACCGGCGCAACCGTGGTCGACAACTTCCCCGCCGCCTGCACCACGGTCAACTGGACGTGCGTCGGCGCCGGCGCTGGCACCTGCACCGCAGCTGGCAGTGGCAACATCAACCAGACCGTCAACTTGCCGGTCGGTGGCAGTGTCACCTTCACCGCAGTTTGCGCGATTTCAGGCGCGGCTTCGGGCAACTTGACCAACACCGCAACGGTGGCAACGCCGGTTGGTACGACTGATCCGAACATGGCCAACAACAGCGCGACCGATACCGATACGCTCGGCGCGGTGGTGGTCAACGCGGACGTTTCGATCACCAAGACCAACGGTGTTGCCAGTTCCACGCCAGGCACCAACACGACCTACGTCATCACTGCCAGCAACGCCGGTCCCGGTGCAGCCCCGGCTGCGATGGTCACGGATACCTTCCCGGCTGCTTGCGCGTCGGTCACCTGGACCTGTACGGGTGCCGCTGGTGGCACGTGTGTCGCCGCGGGCACCGGTAACCTCAGCCAGACGGTCGGCTTGCCGAGTGGCGCCAGCGTCACCTTCACCGCGATTTGTGCCTTGTCGCCGTCAGCTACCGGTTCGCTTTCGAACACGGCAACCATTGCCGCGGGTGCCGGCATCACCGATCCGACGCCCGGGAACAACAGCGCTACGGACACCGATACGCTGGTCGCTTCCGCCGATCTGGCGGTGACGATGACCGATTCGCCGGACCCGGTCGTGGCAGGAACCAACCTCACATACACGGTCACGGTGGTCAACAACGGTCCATCCGATGCGCAAGGCGTCAGCATCTCGCTGCCGTTGCCGGCTGGAACGACCTTTGTATCTGCCACGCCCAGTGCGGGTGGTGTCTGCAACGCGACGAGCCCGGTGGTTTGCACGTGGGCCGGTCCGAGCGACCAGAATTCGCGGTCTGCGAACTTCAGTCGACTGGCGCCCACGGTGACCCGTACCGTGACCATCGTGGTCCTGGTGTCACCCGCCCAGGTCGGCAACCTGAGTGCGACGGTGACGGCCTCATCGGCAACGACTGATCCGGTCCCGGGCAACAATTCCGCGACCGCGACCACTGTCGTGCAGGGACAGGCTGATCTGTCCATCACCCTGACCGACAGTCCTGATCCGGTCACTGCTGGCAGCAACCTCACCTACGTCGCGACGCTGACGAACGGCGGCGTCTCCGATGCACAGAACGCATCGATCTCGCTGCCGCTGCCGGCCGGCACCACGTTCGTCTCGGCAACGCCGAGCGCGGGTGGTACCTGCAACGCGGCGAGCCCGGTGGTCTGCACCTGGGCTGGCGCCACGGCTTCGGGCGGCACCCGCACGGTGACAATCGTCGTCACGGTGTCTCCGGCGCAGGTGGCGGGCTTGAGCGCAACGGCGACGGCCTCTTCGGCGACGACGGATCCGGCTGCGGGCAACAACACCGCAACCGCAACCACCGGCGTGCAGGGTCAGGCTGATCTGTCGATCACGCTGACCGACAGTCCCGATCCGGTCACCGCGGGCAGCAACCTCACTTACGTTGCGACGCTTACCAACGGCGGCGTCTCCGATGCACAGAGCGCATCGATCTCGCTGCCGCTGCCGGCCGGCACCACGTTCGTCTCGGCAACGCCGAGCGCGGGTGGTACCTGCAATGCGGCGAGCCCGGTGGTCTGCACCTGGGCCGGCGCCACGGCACCGGGTGCGACGCGCACGGCGACCATCGTGGTCTCGGTGTCTCCGTCGCAGGTGGCAGGCTTGAGCGCAACGGCGACGGCGTCTTCGGCTACCGCGGATCCGGTTCCGGGCAACAACACGGCGACCGCGACCACTGCGGTGGTGGCGTCTGCCAACCTGGCGCTGACCTTGACGGCTTCCGCAGCACAGGTAGCGCTCAACGAGATCGTGACCTTTACGGCCACCAGCACCAATCTTGGCCCGAGCGATGCGCAGAATGTCGTGGTCTCGATCACCCTGAGCCCGGACTTCCGCTTCAGTTCCTTCATGGCCAGCGCGGGCGCGGTCTGCACCGTGCCGCAGGTCGGGCTTTCGGGCGTGATCAGCTGCACCTGGGCCGGTCCGACCGCACCCGGCGCAACGCGCACGTTGAGCGTTTCGGCTTACAGCAACACGGCCGGCACGTCGTCGATCTCTGCCGCGACGAGTTCGCCGACGGCGGATCCAACGCCAGCCAACAACACCGTCAGCACGCCGGTGACCGTGGGCCAGGTGGCAGCGCCGATCCCGGCACTCGACCTGCGCGGCCTGCTGCTGCTGGCCATGCTGCTGGCGAGCCTTGGGCTCGTAGTCCTGCGTCGTCAGGACTGAACGTAGCGCTTCATGTCGCATGAAAAAGGACGGCTTCGGCCGTCCTTTTTTTTGACCAGTGTTTTCCGGCTACGACACCATCCCGATCAGCGCAAACGAACTTTCAGCAGCGCAGGCGCAGGGGTTCGCGTGCGCGCTCGTGGGCGGCGGGACTGGAAAAGCCTTTGGAAAGCGAGTGCGCCCAGGCTTTGTCGATGGACGCAACTGCGTCAGGGGTCTTGCATGAGTTGTCCCCATGGTCGATCGCCACCGGGCCGATGCGCTGTATCGCCGCGGTCGCGGCGAGGCGCAGCGACGGCGTGCGGCAGCCGATCGCGATCAGTGCACGGAGCATCGACAGACGCTGGTCGTTGTGGGCCCCATGGATGCCCGACTCGATCCGCGCGAGATGGTCGAGGAACCAGCCGTCCGCCAGGTCTTCATCGTTGAGCGCCAGCGATCCAACCGTTGTCCAGCCAAGCTCGCGCATGCCGACGTCGGCAGATTCGAGCCAGGCAGCTGCACGTGATGGGCCCCGTGCGCCCGCTACGGCCAGTGCAGCCACGTAGTCGCCGAAGCCGCGCTTGGACACGGTCTGCGCCCAATGGTCGAGCTCCGTGGTAGTCATCTGTGCGGGGTCGGCAACCTTGAGGGCGAGGTTGCGCGCGTCGAGATTGCCGGTTTGCCACAGCGCGCGGGCGAGCTCGTGGTCGATGCCGATCGCCTTCCTGAGTGTCTGCAGCATCGCGTAACTGACGCCGAACATCGGCTCGGCTCCGCCGAAGCGGCGCCAGGTCTTGCGCGTCTGCTCGGTGCCAGCGGCCTCCAGCGCGCCCATGGCGTCGGCCAGGCTCATGCGCGCCTTGACCTTCTTGGGCTTCGAACTGGCCGTTCTTGCCGCCAGTGTTGGCGTTGACGGCGCATCGATTTTTGCGCGCTTGGTGGGCATGTGCGACCTCCCGGCGGTACAGCTTAGCGCGTGGTCTGGTGTTCGGCGAGCCGATGACGACGGCTTAGCGTGCGCCAGCCTGGCAGATTGGCGCGGGCCTGGCTCTGCCAGCCGCTCAACCCAGCGCGGTTCGCTTCGACCGCAACAGCAGCAATGCGAACACCGCGAGCAACAGATAACCACCACTCCACTGCAGCATCAACACCTGGTCGGCGCTGGAGAGCTGCCAGGGGAGATAAAGCGCGCCATCCGGACGCAGCGAATGGATCAAGCCAAAAGCGGTGAACATTGCACCAATACCGAGCGCGAGCACCGCGGCGCGGGCACGGCCATCGATCACCGCGACCGCAAAGCCGGCCCACACCATCGACGTCAGGATGAAACCGTTGCCGAGGACGATGATCGTGAACAGGTCTGAACGCCCGTGGCTGGTGTCGTTCCAGAGGACCGCAAAGCGTTCGGGTGGCAACACGCTGGGGTCCGTCAAGTTGATGGCGACCATGCGCGCAATCGCCGGGAAGAAGCTGAAGACCACCGCTGCCGCGTAGATCGCGGGCGTTGCCGTAAAGGCCTGCACGGTGATGTTGATCGAGACATAGATCAGGATCGGCGCCAGCACCGCGAGCGGCAGCATGCCGACGAGCGCCGCGAGCAATCCGAGCATGCCGCCGACGCCGATGAAGATTCCGGTCGCGAGCGTATATCCGTAGCCTGCGCCCATTGCCTTGTATGCCGGTTGCCCGATGTATGGCGTGGTCTGCGCGACGCCACCGCAGAAGCCAGCAATGAGCGTGGAGACCGCTTCGACCAGCAGGATGTCGCGCGTACGAAAATCGTCGCCGGCTGCCCGCGCACTTTCGGTCACATTGATTCCGCCAACGACCATCAAGATGCCAAAAGGAATCAGCAGCGGGAGGTAGGTCACCGCGTCCGGCATGCCGGCCAGGAATCCGAGACTTGGCCAGGGGAAGTGGATGGCGAGACCGAGCGGAACCGGCGCACGATAGGCGCTGCCGAGCGCACCCAGGCCACCGAGGAGGTAGTAGAGCAGGGCGCCGATCGCGACCGCGAGCACCACCGACGGGACCCGCGCGAATCGGTATGCTGGCGCCAGCAGTACCAAAAGCACCAGTCCCAGGACAACGAAGCCCACGATCGGAACGCGCAGCACCTCGATCAGCGGCAGGAAGCCCATCAGGACCAGCGCGATTCCGGCAATCGATCCCAGCAGTCCGGCGCGCGGAACGTGCCGCGTGACGAAGTCACCCGCAAATGCGAGCACGAGCTTGAGCAGGCCCATGATGACCAGCGAGGCCATGCCGAGCTGCCAGGTGCGCATCGCCGCAGTTTCTGGATCGAGCCCGACCTGCTTGAACGCGAGGAAGGCCGGCCCGAGGACCAGCAGTGCCATGCCAATCGAAGTCGGGGCATCGAGGCCGAGCGGCATCGCCGTGATGTCGCTCCGACCCAGACGTTGGCGCAGGCGCACTGCCATCCAGCTGTACAGGAGATTCCCGACCAGGACGCCGAGCGCCGTGCCGGGAAACATGCGGTTGAACACGACGTCCGCGGGAAATCCAAAAGCGCCGATCAGGACCGTCGCCATGAACGCAAGGATCGAGAGGTTGTCGACCACGAGGCCGAAGAACCCATTGATGTCGCCGGCGCGCGACGGGGTGGAATCAAGCTGGTGCAAGCTGGGGCCTTGTTGTCGATAGGCAGCGCCATCATCGCATTCGGGGCCGTGGGTGTGCCGGCGAGTCTCGCAAGCATCTTGCTGCCCGCACGCGCCGCTGCCTTATCGGCGGGGGCAAATTCGGTCAGGGTAAGAAGGCTCGCGCGACACGAGTTACTCGAAGCCGTTCGCGAACAATCCAGTCGCCCGTTCGAGGCAACCGAGATCCGCGGCGTTTGCAGATCGCGCGCGGCCGAGAATGTCGGTTGCCGGCACGTCGCTGCCTGGCGTCGCGGCGTCGAGGATCAGCGCATTCGCTGACGGCGTGCCATATTGAGTCACGAGCGCGACGAACGCGTCGCGGATCGTGCTGTAGCCGCCGTTGAACTGGCTCTGTGCCGGTAGCCAGTGTGGGGTTTGCACTCCAGTTTGCGCGGCAAGCCCGGGATCGGCTTCGATGCGGTTGGCGTCGTTGACGATATTGATGGCGTCAGCAGCGTCGAATGGCAACGCTGCGCCATTGTTCCAGTAGGCATTGCGCGTGAGGCTGCTCGGACGCAACGTCGAGAGGTCCGCCGGAATGGTGTCGGAGAAATCCAGCATGGTACCGGTGGGGTCGCTGAAGACGTTGTGGACGAAACGGATCGCTTCCACTTGTGGGTTGGCGGCTTCGACATTCATGCGCGTGGCGAACGCATTCGCCGGCAGATTGCCGACCACGGTGTTGTGGCGAAAGACGATGTCGCGAGCACCCTTGACGCCGAGCGGCGAGCGCATCGTGTTACCGCTGTTGCCGAGCAGCAGGTTGTTTTCGACGATGCAGTCGAAGGCCTCGAAGTTGGCGGTGCCGTCCTCGCCGAACAGTACAAAGCCCGCGCCAGCCTCGCCTTCCCAGTTGAGAAAGAGATTGCGGCGGACCTGCACATTGCGCGCGCCGAGGTACTCGTCGTCACCGGCGTTCGAGTCCTTGACCACGATGTAGCTCGAGGTCGAGTTGGTATTGACGCGGCCGCTGGCCGCGAAATTGTTGAAGAACACATTGTCTTCGACGATCACGTCGTCGACGCTGTTGATGTCGATGTGCTCGTCCGAGCCGGTCTGGTTGTAGAAGAGATTACCGACGACGCGGATGCCGCTCGCGCCGTTGTTGATCTTGAGAATGTCGTTCCTGAAGCTGTCGTGCAGGATGTTGTTGCGCAGGGTGATGCGGCGGGTCTCGGTCGCGAAGCCGTCCTGGATCTGTACTACCAGCGCCGCGGCGCCCGCTCCGGTGTGTGCGATATCGAAATCCTCGATGCTGATGCCTTCGACGTTCGCGTTGTCGTTGAAGATCGTCAGGACTGCCTCTGCTGCGCGCAACTGCGCCTGGTAGGGGATCTCCGAACGCACGGTGACACCCTGCGCGAACTGCCCCCGGATGCGGATGCGACCGGTGTAGACGCCCGGGCGCACCAGGACCAGGCTCTGGTCCGGCACCTGGTCAAGCGCGAAGGTGATCGTGCGCCAGGGCGCGGCGAGGCTGCCGCCCGCCGCAGCGTCGACGCCATTGGTGGCGACATAGAAGGTCTGCTGCGCTTGAGCCGATGCTGTGCAGAGCAGCAAGACCCAGCAGGCGCGGGCCAGAAACTTTGCCATCGGGTTTTCCTCGAGTTCGCCAAGGTCGAATGATGCGCCGGCAGTCGCCGGATCTCTCCGACATACGTCGCAGAGTGCGCGCAGCTGACTTTACCGAGGTCGGTCCGTCGCGAACAGTTCAAGGCGTGAGTACGAGTTTTCCCACGCTGTGTCCGGATTCGATGCGCCGGTGCGCGTCCGCCACCTGCTCGAGGGGGAAGCTCTCAACCGGCAGCGGTTGCAGCTCGCCTGCCTCGAAGTGCCTGAGCAGCCAGCGCATGCCTTCGCGCAAGCGCGGTGCGTGTGACTGCAGGAAGCTCAAGTTAGCGGCCAGCACGCTGCGATTGTGCTGCGTCATCTGCAGCGGATTGAAGCGTGGGGTGCGCAGCCAGTCCCACGCGAGCCGCAGCCAATTCACGCGGCCGTTCCTGGGCAGCATGCTGTGGAAACCGTAGATCACCAGTCGGCCGGTCGGCGCCAGGTGATCGAAACTGCGGCGCAAGGTGGCAACTCCGTTCGCATCAAAAATGGCATCGAATCCCGCGGGTGCGATGGCGGCGGTCGCGGGCCAGAGCGGCGTGCTCGACTTGTCGATCACATGGTGCGCGCCCATGCGCCGGCAGTACTCGACCTTGTGCGCCGCACCGACCACACCGGTGACTTCGCAGCCGGCCAGGCGCCCGAGCTGTACCAGCGCCGAGCCGACGCCTCCCGCTGCCGAATGCACCAGCCAGCGCTCGCCGACGCGCGGATACAGCTGCTGGTGCACCATGAACCAGGCCGTGAGAAAGACCGTGGGTAGCGATGCGCCCTGCGCCATCGACAGGCCGGCAGGCAAGGGGAATGCCTGGTCAGCATCGACACAGACCATGCTGCTGTAGCCGTTGAACAGGGTGAGGCCGATGACTGCCTCGCCGAGGCGCGCGCGCTCGACCCCCGAGCCGATGGCATCGATGCGCCCGGCCACCTCGAATCCTGGCGTGATCGGGTAGCCATGCAGTTCCCGCGCAGATGCGTACAAGCCCATGCGCACGATGCCGTCTGCGTAGTTGACGCCACAAGCCTCCGCGGCGATGCGCACCTGGCCCGCTGCCGGTTGCGGGTCCTCGGCTTGTTCGACGCGCAGGCGGTCGTAATCGCCCGGGTGGTGGATACGGATGCGTTTCATCGAACACAATCTACCTGGACTGGCGCTCGTTGGCTTTTGGTGGGTCTGCGCTATGCGCGGACGCTTTGATCCACCACTGTAAAAGCGTCTGCGCGCAGCGCCGACCCACCAACACCGAGCACTTCTCGGAAAGCCCATACTTGCCCAATGTCGACCACCCCCACGTTTTCCTCTTCCGACTGCAGTTCCGACGGCAGCGCAGTGGTCATCGGCGCCACGGGCGGCATCGGTGCCGCGCTGCTGGATCGCTTGACGGCGGAGGGTCGCTTTTCCAAGGTCTTTGGATTGAGCCGGCGCAGCCAGCCCCCGATCGACCTGCTCGACGAGTCCAGCATCCAGGCGGCTGCCCATCGACTCGGGCTCGAGGCGACGTCCCTGCGGCTCGTGATCGATGCGACCGGGATGCTGCACGATGGCGATTTTCGGCCCGAGCGCAGTTGGCGGGAACTCGATCCCGGACACCTGGCAAGGTCTTTCCAGCTCAACGCGATTGGGCCGGCGTTGTTGATGAAGCACTTCCTGCCCTTGTTCCCTCGCCAGGGGCGATCCGTGTTCGCGACCCTGTCGGCGCGTGTCGGGAGCATTGGCGACAATCGCCTCGGCGGCTGGTACAGCTACCGCGCATCCAAGTCAGCCCTGAATCAGTTGGTCCGCACCGCCGCCATCGAGCTCAAACGACAGTCCCCGCAAGCCTTGTGTGTCGCGCTGCACCCCGGCACCGTCGACACGCGCCTGTCCGCACCATTTCGCAAAGCCGACCTTTCGGTCCGCACTCCGGAGTCAGCAGCCGAGTTGATTCTCCAGGCCATGGACGGATTGACCCCTGCCGAATCGGGCGGCTTTTTTGATTATCGCGGTGAGTCCATTCCCTGGTGAACGCCGCGCTGTAGCAGGTCTGCGGCCGTGTCCAAGCCACGTGTGGCGAGCTTCCACCACTGTGAAAACGAGTCGCAGCGGCGATCGATTGGAGGGAACAGCGCGGGGGCGCTCGCGCACGTCGCCATGCGACCCAACCACGGCGCCAGGTGTGGCTCGTCGACGCTGCGCACGCTGCGGGCGCCCTGCAATGCGGCGCTGATGGCGCCGGCGTCGCCAGACCAGCGATTTGCCGTCAACTGGGCCATGCGCTCACCAACGAATTGCCAGCGCCGTTCGCTCCACGGCCAATGCCGGTGAAAGTCGGCAAAGAAGATGCCGATCACCGCCGTATCCGCTGGCAAGTCAACCGGGAGATTCCCCAGATCCCAGGGGTGTACCAGCCAGACGTCGCGACCAGCGACTGCTGCTGCATCAGGTGCCGTTACCCCGAGTTTGAGTGGTGGGTCCGTCCGCAATTGCGGCTCGGTGCCGCCCGCGCCTGCGGGCGCTCCGTGGTCGGTCGCCCGCGGGACTGCATGCTGGGTCGATGACTGCGCTGGCTGGCGGGCCAGGCGGTCAAGGTCTTCGTAGGACTGGTCGATCGCGCTGCCGGGACTGTGCCAGGTAGCCGGTGCATAGCGCGCCACGTTCTCGGCGTTGAAGATGTACGGTTTGCTGCTGCCCGTTCCAGCGATCCATTGCCAGCTGAGATGGTTGCTGGCGAGGTCGCCATCAAGCAGATGCGCGTACAGCCAGTCGGCGCCTGCCCGCCACTGCACCTTGCGCACATGCACCACGTAACTGGCCAGCCACATGCGCGCGTGGTTGTGCAACATGCCCGTGGCGTACAGTTGGCGCACGGCTTCGTCCACCACCGGCACGCCCGTGCGTCCCGCGCGGATGTCTGCCGGCACCTCGCGGGCGTACGCATCGTCGGGCAGTGGGCCCGGATGCAGTGAACTGAGAATGCCGTCCCCACGGTGCTGCCAGACATGCCGGAAGTACGCGCGCCATCCGAGCTCGTAAACGAACTTGTGCTGCACGTCGAGCGCACGCTGCGAGTTCACGCCCGCGAGCACCTCGCCGAGGGTCACGAGTCCGTGCGTGATGTACGGCGACAAAGTGCTCACAGCGCCGTCGAGCGCATTGCGCGTGCGTGCGTAGTCGGCGGGGCGCACCGCAGCAATCCGCGCATGCGCGGCGGCCAGCGTCGGCGAGAAGAGCTCACTCACAACGGCGAACGGCCGGCAGCGACTCCGACTTCGCCCCGGCGAATCGACGCCGCGCGTTCACCCACCGCTTGCTTTTCATCCGCGCTCAGGCGCGCGACATTTTTCACCTGGAGAGCCATGCGCGGATTGGCCGCGAGCGCCGTTTCATGGCGCACCAGGAAATCCCAATACAGCGTGGTGAACGGGCAGGCACGATCGCCAGTGCGCTGTGCAGGGTCGTAGCGACAGGCCGTGCAATGCGGACTCATGCGCTGGATGTACTTGCCGGTGGCGATATAGGGCTTGCTGCCCATCACGCCGCCGTCGGCGTACTGGCTCATGCCCAGCGTGTTGGGCAGTTCGACCCATTCCACGGCGTCGACGTAGACCGCCAGGTACCAGGCGTGAACCTGCTTGGGCTGCACCCCGAACATCAGGGCGAACAGACCGGTGACCATCAAACGCTGAATGTGGTTGGCGTAACCGTGGGTCAGCGTCTGCTCCAGTGCATCACGCAAGCAGGCCATGTCGGTTGCGCCAGTCCAGTACCACGCCGGCAGGTCCTGCTGGGCGTCCAGTGCGTTGCGTTCCAGATAGGCTGGCATCTGTGTCCAGTAGATGCCGCGCACGTATTCGCGCCAGCCAAGAATCTGGCGAATGAAGCCTTCAACGCTGGCCAGTGGCGCGTGCCCATCGCGATACGCCGCTTCTGCCGCCGCGACCACTTCACGCGGATTGATGAGCTTGAGATTGATCGCTGCCGACAGATGCGAATGATAAAGCCATGGGTCTCCCGGCCAGATCGCATCCTGGTAGCGGCCGAACAGCGGCAGGCGCTGCTCGATGAAGGCGTGCAGTGAGTGCAGAGCCTGTGCGCGCGTAAGCGGCCAGGCGAAACTCTCCAGTCGGCCGGGATGCGCTGCGAAGCGGGCATTGACCAGGGCGATCACTTCCTGGGTCACGCCGTCGGGCTCGAAGTGAGCGCGCGGCGGAACCTTCGCGGGGCCGGCAGCACCAAATGCCTCGCGGTTGTCGGTATCGAAGTTCCACTGGCCGCCGACCGGCTCATCCGCTTGCATCAGCACGCGGTGTCGCCGGCGCTGTTCGCGATAGAAATACTCCATGCGCAGCGTCTTGCGACCGCGCGCATGCGCCGCGAACTCACGTACGGTGACGAAGAAGTGGCGGTCGTCGCAAATGCGCAGTGGCAACGACATTTCCTCGGCCACCGCCTTGAGAGCCTGCAGGACGCGCCAATCGCCAGGGGCCGTGAGCGTCAGGGAAGTTGGGCGCAGACGTTCGATATCCGCCCGCAATTGCGCCGCCAGGTTGCCGTGATTGCCGGGCGCGTCGAGCTGCGTGTAGTGCAGTGGCCGGCCTGCGGATCGCAACGCCTGCGCGAAGTGGCGCATCGCCGCGAGGAACAGCACGATGCGCGGCTTGCTCGACCAGACGTGAGTCGCTTCGTCCGCGACTTCGGCCATCCAAACGGCATCTTGCCCGCAATCAAAGCCATCGAACGCTGCTGCGTCGAGATCGAGCTGATCTCCGAGGACGATGATCAAGTTGCGCAGCTCAGCCACGTGCGGCTTTCCGGCGCCGGCAGGCTTCCGAGCAGTACTTCACCTCGGCCCAGTTTTTAGCCCACCGGCGGCGCCAAGTCATCGGCAGCCCACACACCTCGCACAGTTTGCTGGGCAGGGTCGACTTGTTGCCGCGATGCGCGGTACTACCCAGCCTTGCGGGCACGATGCTCTCCTTGCGGCGCGTGGGTTCGGTGGTTGAAGCGGCACGCTAGCGCAGTTGCGGCGGGGGTGGCGCGACGGTGCGGGCAGCTCGCCGTGCGCGCCTGCACAACGCTGTGTCAGCAGCCAAGCAGGGCGAGCAACGGCGCAGCAGAGGTTAACCCTTTTGCCTCTAGCTCCGGTAACGATGCCGGCGAATGTCATGGATCGTCCGCCGTACCGGTCTTGTCGCCATTCGATTGAAGGAGAAGCAAATGCGCGAGCGCATATTGAT
Organism: Rhodanobacteraceae bacterium; assembly: GCA_031425695.1. Classification (GTDB taxonomy): domain Bacteria; phylum Pseudomonadota; class Gammaproteobacteria; order Xanthomonadales; family SZUA-5; genus JANPJV01. Next base: position 30,876 of record JANPJV010000024.1, read on the forward strand.
CGTGGTGGCTGTACTCATCATCGCCGCCTGTGCGAGTCCCGGCGCGCGCGTCTCGCCGCAGCTCGAAGCGACACCGACGGTAGACCTGCCGCGCTTCATGGGCACCTGGTATGTGATCGCGAACGTGCCGTACTTTTTCGAGAACGACAAGGTCGCAACCCGCGACGAGTATCGCTTGCGTCCCGACGGCCGCATCGATAACGACTTTGTGTTCAAGAAGCGCTTCGGCGAAGAGGATCGTCGTTGGCGCGGTATCTCGAGCGTAGTGCCGGGCAGTGGCGGGGCGCGCTGGAAAGTGCAGTTCGTATGGCCTTTCTCTACCGTGCTGGAGGTGCTGCATATCGACGACGACTACCAGGGTGCGGCGCTGGCAACGCCCAACCGCAAGCTCGCGTGGGTATTCGGCCGCAATCCGACTATGGATCCTGCGCGCTATCAGGCATTGGTCGCAAAACTGGTCGAGCGCGGCGTGGACGCGTCTGCTTTGCAACCAGTGCCGCAGGTGGCGCCCGGCAGCAATTGATGCATCAGCCGACATCGAATGCAGTGAGTGGATAAGCCGCCTCGCACGTTCGCGTCAAAATCAGAGTCCCAGGGCTCGAACGCGCAAGAATGGTGCCGCGCAATGCGCAATGCGCAATCGAGCCCGGACATCTCGCGATCTTTCAGGCACCATCCCGCGCCATGCAAATCGACGAACTCCGCCAGCGCCTACGCGGCCTTGGGGCGCGGGCCCTGCACGAACAGACGGTGCTCAGGAACTGGACACGTGCCTGGCCGCTCGACACCTGCCGGGGCAGCCCTGAGCGGTTCTTTCCTGCGGGTGTACGGTCAGCGCTACCGGCCATGGCTGACGACCTTGCGGGTCTCGCGCGCAAGCGATCGGAGCACCCCAGCGCCGACGGCTCGCTGCGGCTGCTGGTGGGCTTGCGCGACGGGCAGGCGGTCGAGAGCGTGCTGCTTCCGCGCGACGGCGTGTGCGTCTCGTCGCAGGTGGGGTGCGCCGTCGGCTGCGTGTTCTGCATGACTGGCCGCGGCGGCCTGCGTCGCCACGTCGGCAGTGCGGAGATCGTCGCGCAGGTCGTCCTCGCGCGGCAGCAACGGACGGTGCGCCGCGTGGTGTTCATGGGGATGGGCGAGCCGGCCCACAATCTCGACAACGTCATGGATGCCATCGAGGTGCTCGGCACGGTCGGTGACATCGGCCACAAGAACCTGGTGTTTTCGACCGTCGGCGATCCACGTGTATTCGAGCGCCTGCCGCGTGGCCCGGTGAAACCGGCGCTGGCGCTGTCGCTGCATACGACACGCGCGGACCTGCGCACGAGGCTGCTGCCGCGCGCGCCGCGCATCGATCCCAGGGAGCTGGTCGAGGCGGGCGAGTGCTACGCCCGCGCGACTGGATACCCGATCCAGTACCAGTGGACGCTGCTCGAAGGCATCAACGACTCCGACGAGGAGCTCGCCGGAATCGTATCGCTGCTATCGGGCAAGTACGCCGTGATGAATTTCATCCCGTTCAACGCTGGCGACGGGCTCGCATTCAGACGGCCGAGCGGCGAGCGTGCCAAGGCGATGAGCTTGCACCTCCACCGGCACGGCATCCTGACGAAGCTGCGGCAATCGGCGGGTCAGGACGTCGACGGCGGCTGCGGGCAGCTACGGGCGCGGGCTCTCGTCAAGGCGGGGTAGGGCGGATGCGCCCGCCAAATCGAATATCGCGAAGGCGCCACCGTGCAAGGCGGCTGGCTCCCGCTACGTAGCGAGACGCGGCCGCCGGCGCGATCCGGCTGTTCGCGAAGCACCAATCCCGCGCGCGCTCGGAACCGTTCTACCTGAGGGTGGCAATGCAAGCTTCGACTTACTCGAATCCGTCCTCGAAAATCGAGTCTGCGGGCTGGCCATCGTCATTCGTAATCGTGCCGTTGCCATTGGCTCCCAGCGTAACCGCGCCGGCGGGAATGTTGATGGGAACGATGAGGCTGGAAAGACGCAGGCGGAAGCTTTCGTTGGCCTCGATGACGCCGTCGCCGACGATCTGCACGATCGTCGTGCGCAGGGTCGAGCCGCTGGTGAAGCTCAAGTTACCGTCGACCACTGCAACGTAGTCGTTGTTGGCGAGAGTGGCGGGATCGGCGCCGTTGCCGTCCGCGGTGTCGAGGCGCGCGCTGATGACGCCTTGAACCGGATTGGAAAGGGTCGCGCTGAAGCTCAGGTTCTTGGTGCCGAAGTCGCCCTCGGTAATCGCAACGTTGTTGAGGCTGAGCGTGGCGGTGTCGTCGTTGCTGAGGGTGCCGGTGGCGCTGGCGACGTTGATGGCTGCGTTGGTGGCGCCGCTCAGGGTCATGGTCAAGGTCTCACTGCCTTCGACCACGTTGTCGGTCACGACGGGGACACGGATCACCCGGCTGGCCTGGCCACTGGCGAACGTCAGAGTTCCGGTGACACTGGTGTAGTCACTGCCGGCAGTCGCACTCCCGCTGCTGCTGGCGTAGTCCACTTCGACCAGCGTCTGCGGCGTGGGAGACGCCGTGACCGTGAACACCAGGTCGTTGTTGCCACCGGTACCTTCGACTTCGCTGACGGGACCAATCGAAAGCGTGGTCGCGATGATCGGATCGGAATCGGTGTCGGTGTTGTTTGCCGGGGTGAGGTCGGTGCGCGCGGAGGTGATCGTAGCGGTGTTGACCAGGGTGCCGGTGGCGCCGGGACTGATCGCACAGGCGGCGGTGTAGGTCACGCGCGCGCCGACCGGCAGGCTGATCGCGCCGTCATTGATGTTGCCGCTGCCCGATGGCGTGCAGGTGCCGCCGCTGCTGCCGGTGCAGGTCCAGTTGACGCTGGTGCAGGCGGCCGGGAAGGTGTCGCGAACGCGTTCGCCGCCGGTCGGGGTGAACCCGGAGTTACGGGCGATGATTGTATAGGTGGCCGTGGTGCCAGCCGTCACGCCATTGCTGCCATTGCTGACGCTGATGGAAAAATCCGGATTCTGCGCGTAGCACGGGGAGAACTCCGAGGTGCTTCCGCCCGCGCCCGTGGCCGTCAAGGCGATGGAATCAGTCTCGCTGAAATCACCCTCCGGCAGCAGGACGCTGAAGGGCTCGGTGCACTGGCCGTTCTGCAGCACGGAGCAGCTCACGTCGACGGTGACGCTGCCAATCGGCGCATTGCCCTCCCCAAAGCCGGAGGCATCGCAGGTGGGCACGCGATAGATGTCGACGGCGTAGCTGCCTGGAGTCGTGCGCAAACTGCCTTCGAGCGAAACATAAACCTGGTTGAAGAACAGCGTGCGTTGCACGGTGTCGAGCAGTGGATAATTCTGCAGGCGGTTGGCCAGGCCAGTGACGAACGTGGTGATCGGATCATCGTCGTTTGGAGCCACCCCATCGGCATCGAGATCGATTCCAAGGCCCCCGTTGCTGGCGAAGCGGTTCTCGCGCACCTGGTTGCGGGCACCACTGCTGATGAAGATGCCATCGCCGGCATTGCTGGTAATGCTGTTGTCGGGGCCGATGCGGTTCTGGTGAGCGCCGTTGCTGATCGCGACTCCATTGCTGTTGGAAATGGAAAGCGTATTGCCGGTGACGACATTCAAGCGCGCCGTCGACCCGGTGATCAGCAGGTTCGGGGAATTGCTGAGGATGATCCGATTGTTGTCGATGACATTGGACGGCGAGGTCACGATGATCCCGAGCACATTGCCGAGGTCGTCGAGCCCGCGCGAACCGATGGCGTTGCCCTGCACCAGGTTGGAACCCAGCCCGGCGAGCTGGATGGCGATGTTCGAATTGCCGATCAGGTTGACGTATTGCGGGTCGGTGCCACCGATCTCCACCGCCGATGCCTGATCCAGCACGCGAATCGCGAAGTTGACGTCGTCTAGAGGCACAGCACCCACGCCGGCACCAAACTGGAGCCCGGCCAGGCGATGGCCGGCTCCCGAGCTGATGGTGACACCGCCGCCCGAGAACCCCGAGAATCCGACGTTGAACACCTCGAGGTCGTCGGTCGACTCATTGGAATCGAAGTTGATCGCATCGTCGACGCCCGTACCTGCGCGCAGGACGATGCATGGCGCGCCGTTGTAGGCGCCGAAATCCAGGGAATTGAGCACCGTGCCTGGCTGCGTCGCGCCCTTGATGCGCAGCTCGTCGGTGACCTGCAGCGTCGAGCTCAACGTGATCACGCGCGGGCAGCTGCCGCTGATGTCGAACTCGATCGACTGCGCGCCATTGAAGGCATTGGCACTGGCGACAGCCTGGGCCAGCGAACCGGTGCCGCTCGACTGCGTGTTGGTGACCGTCAGGATCGCGATGTTGTTCACCGCCGTCTCGAAGGCGCCGATGTCGGGATTGGTGCCAACCTCGCGCGGATTGGCCGCCAGGTCGAGCGCAGGCAGGCCGCCATCGACGAAGCGCGAACCGGCGTTGACCAGCGGCGAGGTGTTGCTCGGCACTCCGCTGGCCAGCAACAGTGGCGACGCGGTCAGGTTGTTGCTGTTCTGTTGAACCGCGCCGCTGGTGATCGTGATGCTGTCGTAGCGATTGCGAATCGCAAAGAGATCGCCACCGTTGATGATGACCTCGCCACCGTCGTTGTCGAACACGCTGTTCTGCAGTCTCACCAGCGCCTGCGGCGGGTTGTCGCCCGCGCTGAAGGGCTGGACGTTGATGCTCATACTGCCGTTGCGCAACGTGCTGCCTACCATCGTGAACGTCTGCGGCGTGACTTCCTCCCCCCAGAAGAATCCGTACGAAAGGAGATTGTCGTTCGGGTTGTCACTGCGCGAGGTGAGCATCGAATTCCGGATTGCCGCGCTATGGCACTGGCTGCTCAGTACGACCCGGGTGTTTTCCAGCCGCGACTGGCGAATCGTGATTGAGTTGCCCTCGTCGTAATGGTGGACATAGCAGATCCAGTTGCTGATCGAGAACAACACGTTCTGCGAACTGATGGTGCTGATCTCGAGGGAATTGTTGTTGAGCTCGATGTTGACCTTGGGGCTGCCCGACGCTGCAACCAGCGTGGTCCCGCCCAAGGTCGAGCTCTGTGCCGTGCACCCGGCGTTGTAGCCGCCGCGAATGGTCAGCTTGCCGTGGCTGCGGTTGGGATCACCGTCGCCGTCGCGGTAGCCGAGTACCAGGTCGCTCCCGATCGTGTAGGTGCCGTTGCGCAGCTTGAACAGCACGGTGCCGGTGTCGTCCGCATCGATGTCGGCAAACGCCTGGTACAACGCGGCCGTCGACTCGATACAGCTCTCCGTATTCGCTCGCGCCGCAGCCGGGAGCAGGCTGGCAGCTAAGAGAAACAACATTCCTCGACACATGACGGGCTCCCGATCGGCTTATGACCAGTAGCTACGCGATAGGACGCGATATAGGGCCAACGCCTTCGTCGAAGCGCTGCCATTGCCTGCTTTCGCAGGTCAATTTGCGCCCGCGCGGGGTTTGGGTTTGCGGGTTTGAGATCGGTCGCTACTTGACGCTTTGGTTTCCGACCCCGCTATGTCAAGTAGCGCCCGATCACCGCTGTCCCCAACGCCGAGACAACGCGGGCAACATGACCTACGAGAGCTCATGCCCGGCGTGACGTAGCAACAATTTCCTCAGAAAAACTTCTCGCGCGGCGCGCGCCGGAGCTTGGTAAATGACGAATGCTCCCAGGGACGCAGGCCCATGAACAGGCTGACGCCGTGGCGTTCGGCGGTGGGCAAGTCCAGGTCGCCGGCGACCAGTTCGTCGAGCAGGCGAGTCAGTGCTTCCATGGCGTCGGTTAGGCGTGCGGCCGAGGCGCGCGAGAGCATGCCGCCGACGAAATGCATCTTCTCGCCAGGCGCGTCGAAACGTGTCGAGAGGAACTCGGGCAGGACCTGGGTCGCGAAATAACGTTGTATCGGCCCGTCGCGGCGCCAGGTGAAGTTGCGGGCGACGCGCAGCTTGATGCGGCCCTGCGGCAGGAGCTCGATCAAACCAAGGCGTTCGAGTCGGATCAGGCGGCGCGTGAGCTCGGGCTTGGTGAAGCGGAAGGTCGCCAGGATCTCCGCTTCCGACCAGCGGTTGATGGTCAGGTAGGCGGTCAACAGCAGCGCGGGATCGGCGAGCAACTCGAGCTCCTGTTCCGGCGCCAGGGCGGTCACCGGCGGTTCGACTTCGCGGCTCATGACGACCAGATCACCGATGTCGACCCCGATCCAGTCGCACAGTGATTCCAGCCGCTCGAGCGAAAGCTCGGCGCGCGAAAACAGGCGCTTGATGCTGGCCTCGCTCAGCGCCAGCACAGCGGCCGCTTGCGCGTAGTTGCGTCCGCGCGCACGCAGCAGGCGTTTCAGCGCAATGTGGATGGCCTGGGTCTGTCGCATGAAGTATCGCCGCGTGATACCAAACAGCGCACAGCATGCCATGTTCCTCGTATTTGTTGCGATGGACGCTGCCTTGCTTCTAAGGTGAGCCATCGCAAGCGGAGCGGAGCGGATGGCCATGGACTCGGTGACGGTGGTGGTGGCGGCAGCAGTCGTAATGATGGTGGTGGAGCAACTGCGTCCGGGCATGCGTCAACCGACAGTGCCGGGTTGGATCGCGCGACTGTGCCTGCTCAATGCGGTCCAGGTCGGCGTGGTCTATCTCGGCGCCGCGACCTGGGACCAAATGCTGCCGCAGTTCCAACTCGTCGACGCGAGTGCGCTCGGCCCGATTGGCGGCGCCGCCGTCGGCTACCTGGTGATTACCTTCGTGTTCTATTGGTGGCACCGCGCGCGCCACGAAATCCCATGGCTCTGGCGCCTGCATCAGCTGCATCACAGCCCCGCGCGGATCGAGGTACTGACCAGTTTCTACAAGCACCCGCTGGAGATCGCGATCAATGGCGTGCTGATGAGCACGCTGCTCTTCGTCGTAATCGGGCTCTCCCCGGCGACTGCGGCGATCGTGACCGCGGTTACGGGAATCGCGGAGCTTGTCTATCACTGGAATATCGCGACCCCGCATTGGCTCGGCTATTGGTTTCAGCGCCCCGAGAGCCACCGCCGCCACCATGAGCGTAATTTTCACCGCTGCAATTATTCCGATCTGCCGGTCTGGGACTTGCTCTTCGGGACCTTCGACAATCCGCGCGAGGCGCCGGTTGATTGCGGATTCCCGTTGCACCAGGAACGCCAACTCGCGCGCCTGCTGACAGGGCGGGCGCCGCGATGAACCGCCGCGAAGTCGCTGTGTTCGTATTCCTGGTCAGCACCGGCTGTCTGCAGATGGCGGGCGAGGTCTTGGGCCTGCCGCGAGTCAAGGCTTTTGCCGCAGCCACGCAACTCGCGCCCGCAATGAAGGTGTTCACCGCACATCAGGGCTACGAGACGCATGCGGCGCGGTTTTTCATCACTTGGCGCCTGGCTGGCCGCGACCATGAGCAGCAACTGACACCCGCGCTGTATGCGCGCATCAGCGGACCCTATAACCGCCGGAATGTCTACGGCGCCGCGCTTGCCTATGGGCCGCTCCTGCGCCGCGATCCCAAGATGCTGCCGATGCAGTCGAGCGTGATGCACTACGCGTTCTGCGCGCCGGGGAGCATGCGCGCGCCGTTGGGCATCCCAGGCGATGCAACCCGATTGCGGGTGCGCGTCGAGCCCGTGCGGACGGTCGCGACGCCGATCCACTTGCCGCTGCAATGGGAGATCGATTGTGCAGGCAACTAGTTGGAGCGGGGGGCAATACAGCCTCTACCGCGCGGCACTCGGCGCCTTTGTCTGCCTGCACTTTCTGCAGTTGCTGCCATATGGTGCGGAGATTTTTGCAGCAGGCGGCGTGCTTGCCGCGGCGAACCTCAGCCCCTTTGTCGGCGTGCTGCCGAATCCACTCGCGCACTGGGATTCACCGCTGATGATCAGCTCGCTGCTGGCGATCGGCGCTCTGGCGGGCGTGGCGCTGGCTGTCGGCCGCTTTGATCGCGTCGGCGCCCTGACTGCGGCCCTGGTTCTGGCGTGGTTGTTCCAGCGCAACCCGTTGATTGCGAATCCAAGCCTGCCGCTGCTCGGCTGGCTGTTATTGATGCATCTCTTCGTGCCGCCGCGGCCCTTCGGATCACTGACTGCGCGCATCCACGGCGCCGAGGCGGACTGGCGCCTGCCTCGGCATCTTCATCTCGCAGCGTGGGTGGTGCTCGCGCTCGCTTATAGCCACTCGGGCTGGACCAAGCTGGCAAGTCCCTCCTGGGTCGCGGGCGACACTATCCGCCTGGTGCTGGAGAACCCGCTCGCGCGCGATCACGGGATGCGGACGCTACTGTTGTCGCTGCCGCCGATCTGCCTGCAGATGCTGACCTGGGGACTGCTCGCAGTCGAGTTGCTGTTCGCGCCACTGGCCTTGCTGCGCGGACTGCGGCCCTGGTTGTGGCTGGCCATGCTCTGCGCGCAATTGGGGTTCCTGTGCCTGCTGAGCTTCGCCGACCTGACCCTGCCGATGCTGCTCGCACACCTGATCACCTTCGACCCGCGCTGGGTCGCAGGTCGAATCCCCAGCGCGCCGGCACTGGTGCTCTACGATGGACGCTGCGGTTTTTGCCACGCCTCCGTGCGGCTCGCAGCCATCGAGGACCAGCGAGCGAGCCTGCGCTTCGCGCCGCTGCAGGGCCCAACTGCCGTAGTCGCTCTGGCCGGCCAGGTTCTTCCCCAGCAAGGCGACAGCATCGTCGTAATCACCGATGGCGGACCGCCTGCCTACAAGTCGCGCGCCGTGGCTGCGATCCTGGAGCGCCTTGGCGGTCTCTGGTTCCTGCTCGGTCGAGGCTTGCGAATGATTCCTCGCCCCCTCGCTGACCTCGTTTACGACGGCGTGGGTCGCGTGCGCTACCGCCTCGCGGGACGGCGCGACGTCTGTCCCATTCTTCCCGTCCGTGATCCATCCGCGCACTGCACGGTTTGCGCTCCGACAGATACTGCAATGCAGGCGAATCCGTGACCCACACAGCACTCCTGGGATTCTTTCGATCAGGGCAGATACTCGCCGGGACTGCGCAACTCGGATAAGACCCGGAGACCGCCGCTGTCGGTGCTCTGCGCTATGCGCGGAAGCTTCGTCGCTGTTGGTGGGTCTGCGCTGCGCGCGGATGCTTTTCGCTTTGCGCGTAAGGACGGGTGACTGCAATCGCATGGTGGACTGCGCAGCCGAGCCCGTCGCAGCGGACATGCATCTCCGCGTGATCGATCGCCGCACGCTGATCCGCGTATGCCCATATCCGCCCGTTTCCACGGATTGCGGCCGTCACTCCCGTTTGCACAACCCAAGGATCCATCGTGACCCCTGTCCTGCTTGCTCTGGCGCTGGCCGCCGGGGCCACCGATGCCCCGCGCCAGACCTATATCGTTGAACTGGAACAACCGGCCGCCGCGGTCGAGTTTTCTCGACAGGCGGCGAAGTCGCACAACGCGGCGCCGCAGCTCGATGCGGCGGACCCGGCGTTGCGCCAATACGTGGCCGGGCTGGATCGAGAGCGCGCGGTGGTGCTGCAATCGCTCGCAGGGGTGGGCAAGCAGGCTGCCACGCCGCGCTTCGTCTATCGCTATGCGCTCAATGGTTTCGCGATCGAGCTCGACGCCGACCAGGCACAGGCGCTGGAGCGCACGCCTGGCGTGCGTGCGGTGCAGGTGGAAGGTCGACATACCTTGCTCACATTCGGGAGCGCAGATTTTGTGGGCGCAAGCGCCGCCTGGAACGCTCCCGGCGGCGCCTCTGGCAGCCGTGGCGAGGGTGTTGTCGTCGGAGTCATCGACAGCGGGGCCAACTACGCGCATCGCGCGTTCTCGGGGACCGATGGTGATGGCTACCGACACGTTAACCCGCGCGGCCGCTACTACGGCATCTGCGCGCCGCCGACCAATATTGCCGCCTGCAATGACAAGCGTATTGGTGTCTACGATTTCACCTCCGCGACCGGCAATGGTGCCGACACCGATGGGCACGGCAGCCACGTCAGCGCGATCGCAGTGGGCAGCCCGCGCCCGTTCACATTCTCCGGCCCCACCAACATCGTCACGCGCATGACCGGGGTGGCCCCACGCGCCAACCTGATTTCCTACAAGGTGGTCGGTGGCGGCACGGCTGGGGACAGCGCGGTGATCATGGCGCTCGAGCAGGCGGTGCTCGACCAGGTCGACGTGATTTCCTGGTCGCTCGGCTATGCCCCGACTGACCCATGGGCGGCGCTCGCTGGCGTCGACGATACGGCCAGCGCCAAGGCCGTGACCAACGTGGTGCGTGCGGGTATCGCGTTTGCGGCGTCGGCGGGAAACAACGGCCCTGGCGCACGCTTGGGCGGTTCTGCGGCGCTGCCCTGGGTGGCGTCGGTTGGCAGCTCCAACACGGACCGCCTGCTCGGTACCAGCCTGACCGGGCTCACGGGCAATCTCCCGGCGCCGCAGCCGCAGTTCCCAGGCGCCGGGATCAGCGCTGGCTATGGGCCGGCCCGGATCGTGCTCGGTGCGCAGTTCGGCTCGGCGGAGTGCGCCACCGGTAGCGATCCCGACCCCGACGCCTCCGGCATCAGCAATCCGTTCGTCGGGCGCGTCTTCAATGGCGAGATCGTGGTCTGCGCAGGTGGGTTCCATAGCCACGCGTCCAAGGTGGTGAACGCAAAACTGGCAGGCGCGGGCGGGGTGATCCTGGTCAACTCGGCCGCGGTCGGCGACAGCCTCGTCGCGGCCGCGTATCAGCTGCCGACCGTACAGATCGGCCATGCGGCCGGGCAGCAACTCAGCGCCTGGGTGACTGCCAGCGGCGCCAGTGCAAACGGCAGCATCAGTGCCTACGCCGTGCAGCAATCGCCGAGCTTCGGACCGGTGTTGTCCAGCTTCAGCAGCCACGGTCCCGATCTCGGGCGCATTTTCATGCTGCGCCCGAGCCTGACCGCGCCGGGCCAGGCCATCTGGTCGGCGAGCCACGAGGGCAACAACGAAGTCACGAAGTCCGGAACCTCGATGGCCGCGCCGCACGTTGCCGGCATGCTGGCGCTGCTACGGCAGGCACGCCGCACGGAGAATCCACACGTGCTGATCTCCGCGCTGGAGCTGACCGCCGAGAGCAGCGTGCGGATCAATCCGAGCGGTCGGGCGGCAACGCCGATCGAGCAGGGTGCGGGCAGTGCGCGCGTCGATCGTGCCCTCCAGGCTGGACTGGTCTTGCCGCTGACCATGGCCGATTTCGATCGCGAGAATCCGCGCAACGGGGGCGACCCTGCGCGCCTCAATACCGCTGCCCTGTTCGACGAGAGCTGCATCGACACCTGCACTTTCACGCGCACCGTGCGGGCGTGGCGAGCGGGCAGCTACGCGGTCACGGCCAGCATCGATGCTGGCGCATCGATAGCGGTCTCGCCAACGGCCTTCACGCTGGCCGCAGGGGCAGAACAGAGCTTGACCATTACTGTCGATGTGAGCGACGCCCGCTGGTACGAGCGTTTCGCGTTCGGCGCCGTCAACCTCGTCGCCAGCGATCCGTCGATACCGGTGAGCCGCATGACGGTGAGTGCTCGCAAGCCACTCGCAAGTTATCCGGCATCGCTCGACTTCGAGATCGCTGCCGACCGCGGCAGGATCGACGTGCCGATGACGGGTCGCGCGGCTGGTGGCGAGATCCGCTACCGCGTCCAAGGGCCGGTTGCAGCGACGCGAGTGACGCCGGCGTTGGCGCCAGGAGCGCGGATCGCCTATTGGACGCAACTGACATCACCGGGCGAGGTACGTGCACAGATCACGGATTCCACGGCTCGCGATTGGGACCTCTACGTCGGGCGCGACCTCGATGGTGATCGGCAAATCGACACCGGCGAGACCCAGTGCGCCTCGCTCGGCTTGGCCAACACCGAGGAATGCCGCTTGACCAACCAGCCGGCTGGCGACTACTTCGTGCTGGTCCTTGCCTTTGGCAGCCCCAATGCCAGCGACACCGGCACCGTCCATTTTGCCGCCATGCCCAATCTCAGCACCGTCGAGAAGCGCGGACATGCGACTGGCCCGTCGCGCCTGAAGCTCGACCAGGCCTTCAACATGCGCTTGGGCTATGAGCTCGGCGGGCTCAAGAGCGGCGAGCGCGCTTATGGCGCGGTGCAACTGGTGCGTGGTCACGACGCTGGGGTATTCGCCGAACTGCCGCTGACCTTGCGGCGCACTACGGCGACTCCGCCGGCGGCGTTCTACCTGCCGACCGATGAAAGCCGCCGTTTCCTGGTGCCGGCCGGCAGCAATCTTGATCACCTGGTTGTCGACGTGCCCGCTGGTGCGACTTCGCTGACCGTCGAGCTGCGCGGGACTGAGGGCGATGCCAGCCTGTACCTGGCCAAGGCGCCGACCAACGACGTCGGACTGACGCTGCCGGCGGCCCCTGCGCCCTCGGCGGCTGCGGCGAGCGTGGATGTTGCCGGTTCTAATGAAACGCTGACGCTCGCGGCACCGCAACTGACACCGGGACGCTGGTACGTGGTCGCGCGCAATCCGGGGGCCGATGCGATTTCGGTCGAGCTCACGGCGAGACTCACTGGCAGCGAGAGCACCGGGTTCGCGTATGAGATCTGGTACAACCCTGCCCGCGATGGCAGCGGCCTGTTTTTCAGCCGCGCCGGCAACGCCGCGCAGATGGTCTGGTACACCTACGACGACGCCGGTCAACCGACCTGGTATCTGGCCTTTCCGGACGGCCTCACGGGTAACAATGGCGCGGTCACCACTGACCTTTTCCGATACGTATGGGCGGCTGGTGCGGCGCACGGGACGCGGGTCGGCCGCGCGACGCTGACGCGCCAGTCCGGACGGCTGCTCTATTCCTGGGAAGTCGACGGTCAGAGTGGCAGCGAGCCCATGTCCTTGCTCGCCAACAGCGCCTGCGTGAGTGGCGCGCCCGGTGCCGCCTTCGATCCGAGCGGCTTGTGGTACGAGCCGGCGCGCTCCGGATACGGCGCGAATGTGTTCAGCCGTCCGGAGGTCGATTTCGTCGTGCTGTACCTTTACGGCGACGACGGCCGAGCGCGCTGGGTGCTCGGTCAAAATCCGGTCTTCGGCAGCGCGCCACTGACGCTCTACCAGTACGCAGGTTATTGCCCGAGCTGTGCCGCTACCGCTGTTACGCGGCAGGCGGTGGGGACGTTCACCCGCAGCTTCGACGCCACCCCGGTCGGTGGCGCCGAACTCAGCGGGCGCTGGAGCATTGCCGCCAACTTCGTGGCACCGCTCGCCGGCGCCTGGAGTGCCGAGAACACGGCAACGCAATTGCTGACCGCGCGCAAGGTTTGCACTCCGTGAGCCTTTCGCCGAGTAACGCCTGACCGTGCAACGTAGGTCATATTGTCCGCGCAGCGGACTACTTGACGGCTTTGGGAGCCTGGAAGCCGTCACACGCTCGCTGCGCGAGCAACATGACCTACGCCAGCAACGTAGGTCATGTTGTCCGCGCAGCGGACTACTTGACGGCTTTGGAGCCTGGAAGCCGTCACACGCTCGCTGCGCGAGCAACATGACCTACCCTCGTCTCAGCTCGGTGCGCGAGTTCAAGACCTGCGCTTGTCTCACGGTTCCGGATACAGCAGTTCCCCCGACTTGACCGCCACTGTCCCACCGCTCGTCTCGAAGCCGTTCCGGAACATCACGTCGGTTGCCACCGCGACGAGATCGGTGTCGGTCGCGGTGTTGTCGACCGCTGCGACTTCGAGCATCGCGCCGGATGGTGCGATGGTCGCGGTGTGCTGGAGGGTGGAGCCGTTCGCGGCGGAAACGGTGCCGGTGACGAAGAAGCGCAGCACCGCACCGTTGGGCAGGTCGAGCGGGAGGCCGTTGATGGCGCCGTTGCCGCTGGCTTGTGGACAGGTGGCGATCTGCAGGCTGTTGCAGGTCCAGAGCACGTTGGTGAGGCCCGCGGGCACCGGGATGTCGAGCAGGGCGCCGGTCGTGCCGTAGGGGCCCGCGTTCGCGGCGAGGACCTCGTACACGACGGCCTGTCCGGGCGACACGCTCGCCTGTCCGTTCGTATTGGACATGCGCAGGTCCGTTGCGTTGCGCACGCTGATCGTCAGCACCTTCGGCTCCGAACCGGCGTTGCCACCGTTCGCGGTGCCACCTGAGTCAATGATGGTGACGTTGACCCGTGCCAGGCCCGCGTTGCCCGTCAGCGTGTAAGTGAGCAGGCCGGCGGGGCTGACGCTCACGCTCGACAGGATGTTCGACGGATCGAAGATCTCGAACGCCTGCGCGCTCGCGATCGATTGGCTCGCGTCTTCGTCGGGCGGCCCGAAGTCGACCGCCGCCAGGATCGCCGCACGCGTCTGCACGCCACTGGTGCCTTGCGCGTGTTCGGGGAGGATGGCGGGATTCAGGGCGAAGCTGGGCGGGTCGTTCACCGCGGCGATCTGGATGGTCACCGTGGCGACGTTGGAGTCCTGGACGCCGTCGTTGATCTTGAAGCTGAAGCTGTCGGCGCCGTTCGCTTCTGCGTTCGGCGCGTAGAAATACTGCTGGTTCGGCTGCAGGATCAGCGATCCCTTCGTGGGCGGAGTGACCAGCACGACGGTGAACGCATCATCGTCATTGGCGCTCAAGGTGCCGCCGTAACTGCCACCGTCCTCGACCACGCCGTCGAGGGTGCTGTTCTGCGCGACCGGAATGCGGTTGAACGCGACGGTCACATTGCAGTTCGCGTTGACGGGGCCGGTCGTGAACCGTGCGCCCGCGAGCGAGCCACCGCAGCCTGCGGCACTGCCGATCCGGTAGCCGGCAGCGGGAGTCAGGTCGAAGAATGTCGTAGCGCCGGGCGCGACCAATTGCGGAGCGTTCGGCGCTGCGCTGCCGTTCGCGCCGACGATCGGTGTGACCGTGAAACCGGGGGCTGCGGCGAACTCGGCCTGCACGGTCACGTGTGACATGACATTGAGGTCGGTGCGTTGCGCGGTCGTGAGATTGTCGGTCCAGCGTACGAACACCTTGCCCGGATCGGGAATAGCGGTAACGGGCGGGCCGTTGGTGCCATGGTCGACGGTGAAGAGTTGCTGCGGTTGACCGTTGATCGTGCCGCCGGGGCCGGCGCTGTACAGCAGGTTGTAGCGCTTGATCCTGAAGAACGCCGTGACCGTGTAGTCGGCCTGGATGGCGTGGTCGACGCGTGTCGGACTCGGGAAGTTGTCGCCCCAGCGATCGAACTCATAGCCGAACGCGGGCAGCGCTTCCACCTGCGTGCCGCTGCCGTTGTAGTTGACTGTCTGGACTGCGTTTCCGCCGATCGAGCCGTTCGCATCAGCGAAATAGCGCAGTGTGAACTGCTGCGGTGCGAACGCGATCGACACCGTGCAATCGACGGTTGCCGGCGCGGTCGTGAATACGCTGCCCACGAGCGCACCACCGCAACCGCTCGCTGACGTGATGCGCTGGCCCACGCCAGGTGTCAGGGTGAATGTGACGGTGGCCCCTGGGGCGATGGTTTGTGGGCCGCTCGGGTTGATGCTGCCGTTGCCGGTAACGGCTGGCGTGACGGTGACGGCGGTGATCCGGCGTGCCAGGAAGGTGTCGCGCGCGGCGTTGAGGTCGGTCCACGGGAAAACGTTGGTCGCGTCGCTGTCGTACGCGACCCGATCGCCGTTGTCGCTCATCAGTGCGCTGCCGCTGCTACCCTGGGCTTCCGTCACTGCGCCATCGCGGCGCGAGACGAGACTCATCGACGCGCTCGCGCGGTGGTACTGATAAACCTGCCGGAAGAACGATCCGGCATTGATCCCACTCATGACATCGGAAGCGAGGGTGGAGAACACCACGCGCGAAGCATCACGATTGATCTGCACCTGGAACCATTCGCGATTCGACGAGCTCGTCGCGCTGCCGTTGCTGCGCGAGAACAGCGTGTTTACGCGCGTCGCGGTGTTGTACCAGTAGACGTCGCTCGCGGCGCCGTTGCCGTCGACGAAGCCATCGACGATCGCGTTCGCGGTGCTAGAGAACAACACGACCGTGCCGTCGCCGCTGATCGCCAGCGGCATGGCGAAGCCATTCGGGATGTCGGTCTCCGATGACGCGGAGTGCGACACCAGTCGCGCGGTCGAGGTCGACACGCGATACACGAAGGCTTGGGTCTGGCCGCTACTGACACCGGTCCCGATGAGATTCCCGGCTGCGGAGACGAACACCAACTGATCACCATCGTCGCTCATACCCACGGCATTCGCGGGGGCGTTGGCGCCGCTCGCCGGAAACCCGGACGTGTGCGTGACCAGGCGGTTCAGCCCGGTGGTGCGGTCCCAGCGGTAGACATCGTCGCCTGCAGCGTTCTGGTTCACGAAGCCCGCGACGAGGTTGGTCGCGCGGCTCTGGTAGAGGACGTAGCGGCCATCCGGGCTCAAGGCGATCGCGACCGAGCGGTCGTTTGCTGAGCCGGTAGCACCGGTTGCGTGCGAGACCAGCACCGACTGCAGGGTCAGGCGGTCATAGAGAAATACGTCGGTCGTCGCGTTCGTGTCGGATATGCCCGCGATGCCGTTGCTCGCGTTGCTCTGGTACAGCACGTACTGGCCGTTGGCCGAGATCGCAACTGGCGTGGCAGCGGCGTTGCCGGCAATCGCCATGGAATTGCTCGCGTGCGAGACCAGGCTCATGCCGCCGGTGCGATTTGCAAGGAACACGTCGGTCGTACTGTTCGTGTCGACACCAAGCGCGATGAGGTTGGTCGCCGCAGACGAGAACAGGATCCAGTTGCCGTCGCCGCTGATCGCGGTCGCGGCCGAAGCGGCGTTCGCGGGAACGTTCGCAAGCACCTCGAAGCCCTCGATCGCCACACTCACGAGCGTCTCTGTTCCGGTGTCGGCGTCGAAGAGGAAGACGTCGCTGTCGTTGTCGGTCTCGATCTGGTCGAAGGACAGGTTGCCGGCGTTGCTGTTCTGGAGCACGTAGCGACCGTCGGCCGAGATGCTCACGGGTGCGCTGAAGCGATCGGCGGATGCGGGCAGCGCGAATGCCGCGCGACTCACCAGCGTGGACGCGTTCGACGGGTAGCCATGCACATAAACGTCCGTGGTCGCGTTGCCGTCGGGGCTGGCCGACAGATCGCCGGCGAGGCTCCAGAAAGCGATGGCGTCGCCCGACCAGTCCATGCGCACGCTGACCTCAGCGGCGCGCGCGCTGCCGATCGCCGTCTGCGCGTTCCTGTGGGTCACCAGCTTGTTGGCGGTCGTGCTGGTGTCATACGCATAGAGGTTGCTCGCATTCGTAGTCGGGGCCGAAAAGCCGGCAACGATATTGGTCGCCGCGCTCTCGAATACGACCCGGTTACCGAACATGCTCAGCGCCACCGCGCGCGCCGCAGCGTTCGCGCGCGTGGTGACGCTCGATGATGCGTGCGAGACGAGCTGGCAGACGTTGGACGAGCGAAAGCACAACACGACGTCCTTCGTTATTGCGCCGGACAGGCCGTTGATGAGATTCGTCGCAGTCGTTTCGACAGCGATCCGCTCGATCAATGGGCTTGGCACTGCGGTCGATGCGCCGTTCGCGGCGACGAGATTCGCGCCGGCGGCATGGGTGACCAGCGTGATCGCGGAACTCGAAATATCGAAGGAAAAGACGTCGCTGGCGCCATTGGTGTCGGTGGCGCCGGTCACGTGGTTTGGGTTGCTGCTGTTGAAGACCACGATGCCGGCCTGCACGGATACAAGGCTTGCGCCGGATGCGCCCGTGGCCGCGTTGTTGCCGGCGATATGCGATACCAGCTTGATCGTTCCGGTCTGCACGTCGTAGACGAATACGTCCTCGGCATTGTTGGTGTCGACGCTGCCCGCGACGAGATTGGTCGAGCGGCTGGTGAACGCGACATGCAACCGATCTTCGGAGATCGCGACGGCGCCGTTGAAAGCGTCGACACCGGCGTCGGAAGCGGTCGTGGGACTGCCGGCCGTATGCGTCACCAGTGTGTTGGTGTTCGCACCCGAGTTGTGGAAGTAGAGATCGTACGCCGCGTTGGTGTCGGTCACGCCAGCCATGAGGTCGGTCGATATGCATGCGATCACTGCGGACTGCGCATTCGCATCGACGGCTTTCCCGCGGCACTCGCCGTTCGATCGCGCGTTCGATCCAGCGGCATGCGAGATCAGCCGATTACTGCCAGTCGATGGGAAGTGGAAATAGACATTCGAGAAAAAGCCGGCGGTTTCGCCCGGGATCAGGAACGGCGCGGTGGAGTCGAACAGCACATAGCCCGGCCCGCCGATAGCCTTGACCTGCGAAAAGCCTGGCGCGCTCGAGCGCAGGGGATTGTCGGCCGCGTGGGAGACGAGCGTCACCGTGTTGGTCTGCCGATCCAGCAGGAACACGTCGGTTTCGATCGAGTCGATCTGCCCGGTGACCAGGTTGTTGGCAGCGCTGTTGAACGCGACGTAGCGTCCGTCCGGGGCGATGTGCGGCGATGCGCTGCTCGCGTTCGCCGCATCCCCGGGCTGGATCCGGCTGACCGGGATGTTCTGCCAGGATTGGGCCGAGGCGGTGCTGGAGAGCAGGGAAACAAGAACGATCGTCGCGAGTCGCATTGGCTTTGCCTTCCTGGATTCAGTCGGGGAGGGCGCGTGTTGCGTCTCCTCGACTGACCCAAGCGACGATTGTCGGTAAACAGTGCCATGGCGCAGGGCAGTTTTCGCCAATGGTGGGTCTGCGCTGCGCGCGGACGCTCTTGCCTTTGCCGGTGGTGGGGGGGGGGGGGGGGGGGCGCCGGTAGAGACAAATAAAAAAAGAAACCAAAACCGCCCCCCCCAACCCCACCACCCCCAAAAAAAAAAAA
>JANPJV010000025.1:0-24582 GCA_031425695.1 Rhodanobacteraceae bacterium
CGGGCGCCCGGGCCGCACCGACACGCCGGCCGCACCGCGCCTGGCGCCTGAAGAAGCCGTGCGCCTGCGCGCGATCAAGCGCTGGGAGATGCTCATCGACAAGCGCTACGAGGACGCCTATGCCTTCCTGTCCCCGGGCTATCGCGAGATCCGCGATGTCGAGGCCTATGTCAAGGTCATGCGCGGACGTCCGGTGCAATGGACACGCGTTCATCACAAAGGCTCGAAGTGCCAGCCAGAGTCCTGTATCGTCGACATCGAAGTTCATGCGCAGCTGGAAATGCCGGTGATGCGCGTGGGCACGGTAGACACCCTTGCGGTTCTGAACGAGAATTGGATCCTTAGTGAGGGAGAGTGGTACCTGGTGCCAGCTGCGGACCGTTAGGTCGGTAGTTGCGCGAGGGTTCAACTTGTCTTAGCATCCAACGTGCTTTTGTCTAGCCTTGCACGTCAAGAAGGGGAGTAACCCCCAACTCGGAGTGAGGTTAGCCGTAGGCGAAGCCCTGTAGTTGACTAGGAGTGCTGTAATGAAAAAGAACACCATGGCGACTGCCATCGTTGCCGGTCTCGCCGGCGTCGCTGGTATCGCGAACATTTCCACCGCGGTGAACGTGAACCCGGATGGCGTGGGTCAGGTCCTCCTGTACCCGTACTACACCGTCAACGGCAACAACTCGACGATCCTCTCCGTGGTCAACACCACGAGTGCTGGCAAGGCCGTCAAGGTCCGTTTCCTGGACGCCCGTAACTCCCGCGAAGTGCTCGACTTCAACCTGTACCTGTCCGAGTTCGACGTGTGGACTGCGGCCGTGATCTCGCTCGCCGCCGACGGCCCGGGCAACATCACCACCACCGACACCAGCTGCACCGTGCCGGGCATCGAGAGCGGTATCTTCCTGCTCCCGACGCTTGCCAACGGCCAGCGTTATGTCCCGTTCCGTACGGGCTTCTTCACGGATTTCACGACGACCGGCCTCAACACCGCGTCGCCGACCCGTACCCGTGACGGCTACATCGAAATGATCGAAATGGGCACGATCCCGACCGACAGCTTCTTCGGTTCGGCTCTGACCCACATCGGTGGCCGTCCGGCCAGCTGCGCGACGCTTGAGAGCGCGTGGCTGTCGAATGGCGTGTGGACCCAGACCGCTGGTGCGGTTGACCTCGAAGCTCCGAGTGGCGGCCTGTTCGGCGCAGCGGCGCTGGTCAACGTCGGCGACGGTACGTTCATCAACTACAACGCTGATGCGATCGACGGCTTCTCCGCCGCCGTGCTGCATACGGCGCCGGGTGACGCGCGTCCGGACCTCAGCTTCGCCAACGGCCCAACCCCGGGCGTGGTGACCAGCTATGTGTTCGATCGCGGCCGCCTGATCACGTCGAACTGGCTGACGGCTGCTGGCCGTGGCGTCGACGCGGTCTCCGCAGTGCTTGATCGCGAAGCCGTGTTCAACGAATACGCGGTTGACCCGGATCTGCGTGCAGCTTCCGAGTGGGTCGTGACCTTCCCGACGCGTCGTTCGTACGTCGCTGCTGCGTCCGCAATTGCTCCGTTCACGGTCGGCTTTGGCTCGGCCCTGTCGGGTGTCTGCGAGCGCGTCTCCGGTCGTATGTACAACCGTGAAGAAGATTCGTTCGTCACGTTCGACTTCTCGCCGTCGACTGGCCAGACCCAGGTTTGTTGGGAAGCCAACGTCCTGTGGTTCCAGCGTACCCCGACTGCCGGTGCGACCGCGTCGCCGATCCATGGCGCTCCGGGTCAAGTCGGTGCGGTTCCGCCGTTGTGGACTGGCGTGCCGACCTTCCTGACGCTGTTCGGAATCATCCAGCAGACGTTCAACAATGGTTGGTACTGGCTCGGCTTCTTCGACCAGAACGCGATCGCCACCTCGGGTCTGCCGTCGCCGCTGCTGCGTCCGGCGCTCATCGAGTCGGCGCCGCTCACGGGCACCGTTGCTGATCGCTTCTACGGTCTGCCGGCCACTGGTTACTGGGCGCTCCGCGTCGAGAACACCAATGCCCGTCCGGGCGTGCAGGGCTTCTACGGCGGTGCGTACAACCACCGCTCGTCGCGCGCTTGCTTCAAGGGCGCGTTCGGCACGGTTCCGTGTGACTGATATCGTGTTGCTGCATAGTTGAAAAAAGGGGGACGCAAGTCCCCCTTTTCTTTTGCGCGACGCGGAGCTGATGGGTCCGCATTGTTTTAGGTGCTTATGTTGGCTCTGCGCTGTGCGCAGACGCTCCTGTTATCGGAGCAGCCATGCTTGGCCCGCTTTGCGCGGGCATCTTTCCCCACAGTGGGATGCTCCCTGTTTAACATCCTTCAGTCGCAAGTTGTTTTCACTTGTGTTAACTGCTGCTGTCTCGACTTCGGCCGCGTACGCGACAACCTTTGCGCATCCCTAGGGAAATCCCCAAAATCCCGGGTCGTGCCGGTCCCAAGAGAATTCTTATGCCCCGAAGCCTGTCTGTCGTGCGGAACCCGCGCGCGAATTCCATGTTCCGAGTGCTAGCTATGTGCTCACTCACGCTGTCTGCGATAGCGTTTGGTCCCAGCCTCGCCGCCCAGACACTCTCGTTGGACAACGTTCCACCCATCGCACTCACCGGTTCGGCGTCGGTCAGCGCCGTCAGCATCGACCCGAGCACTGGTAACGTCATCGTCCGCTCGTCGAACGGCTCACTGAACCAGTGCACCAGTCCAACCGTACAGAATCCAACGATCAACTCCTTTTTTGCCTCGTCGGGTACGGTTCAGCCCGGTGGCTCGATCACCTTGAGCTGGTCATCCTCGAACACCACTTCATGCACGCCTTCGCAGGGCTCCGGCACCAACTGGCCTAATTTCGGCACTTTGGGAACGTCGGGCAATCAGACCTTCTCCGCCCCGCAGAGCCAGGGCACGATCACCTTCCAGCTGACCTGCACCAACGGCGCCCAGAACGCTACGCAGACGACCTCGGTCACCGTGCAGCAGCAGGGCGGCGGTGGTACCTGCACGGCGGTCTACCCACAAGGCGCGATCGGTGAATTTACCGGCACCTTTGGCCAGGCGTGGCCAGCGTACAACGACAAGATCCGCCAGTTCGTCACCAACAACCAATACTTCTCGCTGCGTTTCACGGCCACCGCGAGCGCCACGCAGTTCGGCAGCATCAACACCACCGGTTTCCCGGGTGATGGCGACGGCAACGGCCGCGTCTCGATTTCGACAACGCCGGGTTGTTTTGACGCCAATATCATCGGCGAACGTTGCGTGGGTGCCGCTTCCACTTACCCTGGTGTCAGCTGGACCAATGGACAGTCGTCCTTTGTCTGCAAGCTCAATCCTGGCCAGACCTACTACGTCAACTTCTACTTCCCGGATTGCCCATCCGGCAACTGTGGTCGTGACTTCGGCAACATCCAGCAACTGTTGTTCATGGACTAGGCTTCGAGCCTGCATCGGAGGGCGGCGCTCCCGCGCCGCCGCACTTCGACTGAGGCGGCCGCGCGGGAGCGCGGCCCTCCAGTGGCCTTTGGCGGCCGCGCGGAAGCCCGGCGCTCCAGAACCAACGATGCCCCCGGCCGCCAGCCGGGGGCATTTTCTTTAACGGGTTCGATTTCGCCGTGAACGGAACTTTCTTCGCGCGCCAAGATCGTATCGCCTCCAGCCCAGACGGAACGGGCGCCGCGAACAAGGAGTTACGCATGCTGCGAATCAAGCTGTCCCTGCTGGCCCGGACGTTCGGCATTGGCCTGGTGCTCGCCACTTCGGTGTCGGCACAGCAACCGCCGACCACCGACCAGCCGGCGAGCCTGGCGACCTCAGATCCGAACGCGCCGGTCTGTTCGGAGCCGCAGTGCCCAATCGCAATCCGCGGTGCCGCTACCGTCACCGTCGCCGATCTGGGAGCCAAACTCGCGACGCTGGAGGAGAAGCAGCGCAATGTTTTGCTTGCCGATCCCCGCGCATTGAACGGCGTGATCGAGAACCTGCTGATCACGCGGCAGATTGCCCTCGAGGCCAATCGCGCCCGCATCGACAAGGATCCATTCGCGCAGGCACGGCTTGCCCAGGTCGCTGACGAAGTTTATGCCGTGATGCGGCTGGACGAGATCCGGGCCGAACGTATCGGCGGCGACTACGAGAAGCTCGCCCGCGAGCACTACATCACCAACAAGGTTGCGTTTACCAAGCCGCGCGAGCAAGTGGTTCGCCACATCCTGATCGACACCACCGCGCGCACCGAAGCTGAGGCGTTCGCGGAAGCGACGCGCCTGCACGCCACGCTGGCCAAGGCGAGCAAGGACGAATTCTCGGCGAAGACCGTTGAGGTCTCGGACGATCCGAGCAAGCGCCAGAACGGCGGCATGTTCACCGTGGCTGAGGGCGATCCCAAGTTCGACCCGGCATTTGTGATTGGGGCGATGAACCTGAAGACGCCGGGCGAGGTTTCCCCGCCGATCAAGTCTGCGTACGGCTACCACCTGATCCAGCTGCTCAGCAGCAATCCGGCGGAGACGATGAGCTTCGAGGATGCCAAGCCGATGATCATTGAGCGTGTCCGCCAGGATGCGCGCCGTCGAGTCGTGAGCGAATACCGCAGCGACTTGACCGCCGCCAGCGAGCTCAAGCTGTTCCCTGAAAACGCGCGCGAGATGATCCTTGAGCCGGAAACAGCGCTGAAGCAGGGGCGCTGATCAAGCCGAGATTGGAGTTCGGCGCTCCCGCCGCACTCCAATGAAACCGAAACTGCCAGACATCGCCCTCCCTGATGGAACTCTTCTGGCATTTCTTCCGGCGCGATTTCAAGTCGCGCTATCTCGGCAGCATGAGCGGGCTGCTGTGGGCAGTGCTGCATCCGGCGCTGCAGTTGGTGATGTACGCGACCGTCTTCGAGAGCATCTTCAAGGCGCGTATACCGGGTGCAGAAGCGCACGGGTTCGTTGCCTACGTCGGCGTCGGTTTCTGGGCATGGACCATCTTTGCCGAAGCCACCAGCCGTGCCGTCACCGGCGTCGTCGACAATGCGGCGCTCATTGGCAAAGTGGCGGTCTCGCCCCTGCTGCTGGTGCTGTCGGCAGTGTCCGCCACCGCCGGGCTGCAACTGGTCGGCTACGTCGCGGCCCTGGCCATTCTTGCTGCGACCGGGTCCTCGATCCACCTATTTGGCGTGATTCTCGCGATCCCGGTCATCGCCCTGCTACTGCTGTGGACCATCGGATTCGCCCTGCTGGTGGCAAGCCTGCAGGTCTTTGTGCGCGACCTCGCGCAAGTGCTCGCCCAGTTGCTGGCGTTCTGGTTTTTCCTGACGCCGGTGCTGTACTCGCGGGCGATGCTCCCGGATTTCGCGCAGGCGCTGATGGCCTGGAATCCGCTCACCTACTATCCCGAGCGGCTGCGCAGCCTGATCCTTGAAGGTGATTACAACATCGGCTCCGGCGATGCCTATGCACTGCTGATTGCCTTCAGCATGTTCGTGCTCGGCTTCGTGGTGTTCCGCCGCCTGCGCCGGCACTTCGAGGATTTCCTGTGAGCGCCGAGCTGATCCGCCTCACGGGCGTCGCCAAGCGCTATCCGCTGGTGCATCGCAACTCGGATCGCGTCAAGGCGCTGTTGCGCCTGCTGCTCGGACGCACCGGCGTGGCCGACGTTGCGGTCCTACAGGACATCAACCTCACCGTGAATCGCGGCGAATCGCTCGGCATCATCGGCGAGAACGGTGCCGGCAAGTCGACCCTGCTGAAGGTCTTGACGGGCGTACTGAATGCGAGCGAAGGCACGGTCGCCGTCAATGGCAGCATCGGCGCCCTGCTCGAGCTCGGTGCCGGCTTCCACCCCGAATACACCGGCCGCGAGAACATCGCGACGGCTGCCGCGCTGATGGGCATGAGCCGCGAGCAGATCCGCGAAATGACTCCTGGGATCATCGAGTTCGCCGACATTGGCCGTTACATCGACGAGCCGATCAAGCACTACAGCACCGGCATGGTGGTGCGGCTCGGGTTTGCGATCGTGGCCGCACGCCGTCCGGACCTGCTGATCACCGACGAGGTACTGGCGGTCGGCGACGAATCGTTCCAGAAGAAGTGCGTGCGCTGGATCGAAGAGTTCATCGCCGGCGGCGGTACCTTGCTGCTGGTCTCGCACAGCATGTACCACGTCCAGAAACTGTGTCAGAAGGCGATCTGGCTGCAGCACGGGCGCGTGCAGGCGAGCGGTGACGTGTTCGAGGTTACCCAGGCCTACCTCGCCTACCACGAGCGCAAGACTGCGACTGAGGCCGAGCAAAGCCGCGCGATTTCGAGCCAGGAGGGCTACCGGGTCGAATCCTTGAGCGTCAACGGGCAGGCCGGCCTGAGCCCGCTGCACGTCGGTGGCGGTCGCGACCTCACGATCGACGTGGAACTGTATTCCCCGGATGGGCGCACCCCGCATGTCGCGATTGGCGTGGTTCGCGCCGACGGCACCGCGGTGTACGGCACGTCGAGCGAGATTGAAGGCGTGCGCGCCGAGGCCAGGGCGGGCGGCTTGTTCGGCCTCACCCTGTGTTTCGATGCGGTGACGCTGTTGCCCGGCCAGTACTCGCTCAAGGTCCACGCGCTCGATCCCGAGGGACTGCGGGTGTTCGACAGCGAGGTGCGGGAGTTGGTCGTGCGCGGCGAATCACGGGAGTTCGGCCTGGTGCGGATGGCGCACCGATGGCTGTGACGGTGCAAAGCGGCGTCGATATCGTCATCCCGGTCTACAACGCCGCGCGCTTGCTTGGGGCCTGCCTGAAGGCACTCGATGCCTGTACATCCGCCGACGCAGCGCGGGTACTCATCATCGACGACGCCTCGCCCGATCCTGCGATCGCGCCGTTGCTTCGCGAGTGGGCAGCAGGCTCACCACTGCCAGCCCGGGTGCTCACCAATCCGCAGAACCTCGGTTTCGTCGGCACCGTCAACCGCGCCTTCGGCGAGACCCGGGGCGACGTGCTGTTGCTAAACGCCGATACCGAGGTCACGCCCGGCTGGCTGGCGCGCCTGCGCGCCGCAATGGACAGCGCGCCCGACGTGGCCACGGTAACGCCCTTTTCGAACAACGCCGAGATCTGCTCCTGGCCGCAGTTCTGTCGCAACAATCCGCCACCGGCGGACAAGGACGCGCTCGCCACGGCATTCGCCAGCGCGGGCACCCCGAGCTACCCGGCACTCCCCACTGCAGTCGGCTTCTGCATGTTGATCCGCCGCGCCGTGCTCGACCTTCTCGGCGACTTCGACCACGCCACCTTCGGCCGTGGCTACGGCGAAGAGAACGACTTCTGCATGCGCGCCAGCGCCCACGGCTGGCGCCACGTGCTCGCCGATGACGCCTACGTGGTCCACGCCGGTGGCGGCTCCTTCGCCCCCTTGGGTCTCGCCCCCGGCGGCGAGAACATGCAACGCCTGCTCGCACGCTATCCTGGCTACGGGCGCCTGGTGACGGAATTCATTGCCGCGGATCCGCTGGCGGCGGCGCGGAGCAGGGTGGATGTGAGCGCTTTGCTCCCCTCTCCCATGCCTTTGGGGAGAGGGGCTGGGGGAGAGGGCGCTCTGCGCTCTGAATCGCCAGCCAAAGCGCCCTCTCCCCCAACCCCTCTCCCCAGAAGCATGGGAGAGGGGAGCGTCTACGTCGCCGACGCCTTGACCAACCTACAACCGTCCCCAACCTACAACCAAACCGAACAACCAACACCCAAATGACCCTCCCTTTCACTGGCGAGCGCTTCACCCCGGAGTGCGTGCGCGAGATCTGGTACGAGCACATGCATCGCTATGCGTTCGCGCAGCGTTTCGTGCAGGGCCGGCGCGTGCTCGACGCGGCGTGCGGCGAAGGTTACGGGAGCCAGTTGCTGGCGCAGGCAGGGGGCCAGGTGCTCGGGCTCGACATTTCCACGGAGGCGATCGCCCACGCGCGCTCGCGCTACGGCGGTGAGCCGGGGCTGCGCTTCGATTGCCAGGACGTAACTGCGCTCGGTGCGCTCCCCGATGCAAGCTTCGATGTGATCGTCTCCTTCGAGACGCTCGAACACGTACACGCGCAGGAAGCGATGCTCGACGGCTTCGCGCGCCTGCTCGCGCCCGACGGGCTGCTGCTCATTTCCTCGCCCGACAAGCGTACCTACAGTGACCTGCCCGGGTATCGCAACGAGCACCACGTACGCGAGCTCTATCGCGACGAGCTCGAAAGACTGCTGCGCGCCCACTTTCCAGCGCTGCGCCTCTACACGCAGAAGCTGCTGTTCCAGTCGGTTCTGTGGGATCCGGATCGGGCGCCTGCGGTCGCCTCGGCGAGCACCTTGCGCGATGGCCGAATCGAGCAGTCGCTCGACTACGAGGGGCTCTACTACTTGGCCATCTGTGCCCGCAACGAAGCGCAGCTGCCGGTGGCCACCAGCGAAGTGCACCTTTTCGGCGATCATGCCGAGTCGGTCTACAGCCATTACAACGACGAAATCCGTCGCCACATCGCCGCCGGTCACCGCCTGGTCGCGCAGGAGGCTGAGATCGAGAGCCTGCGTGCGCGCCTGGCCGCGGCGCAAAACCTGATTGACGAGTTGCAATCCCAAGGACGGAATCTATGAGTGTTGAAGCTTCCCGCATGCGTGGCGACACGCTGT
This sequence comes from Rhodanobacteraceae bacterium, assembly GCA_031425695.1. Classification (GTDB taxonomy): domain Bacteria; phylum Pseudomonadota; class Gammaproteobacteria; order Xanthomonadales; family SZUA-5; genus JANPJV01. The sequence continues at coordinate 8,628 of JANPJV010000025.1, forward strand.
TCGCCGCCGACGATGGAATGGTCGCGCCGCTCTCCAACTCGGAATGCATGGTCCAGAACCCGCGCACGCACGAACGCCATGTGATGACCTTCGAGGTCTTCCAGGCGCTTGACCAGTGCAAGCAGTTTGCGACCATCGACGAGCACTTGAAGAAGGTCCTCGAAGCCATGCCGGACCTGCGTGGCCAGAGCGATGCCGCGCGTCGCGTGCTCGGTGGCTTCGTCGACCGTGGCCTGCTGCAGAGCGCCGAGCAGGTGCTTGGCAGTTTCGAGTCGGCACCGACGCGCAAGCAGGTACCGCTCGGCCCGGTGTTCATCCTGGCCGAGGACCGTCCGGAAGGCTTGGCACGGGTGCTCGACAGCCTGATCAAGAACGGCGAGCCGGGCTTCGACCGCCTGCCCATCGTGGTCCTCGACGGCTCCCGCAGCCAAGCCTCGCGCGAGGCCAACCGCCGCGTCATCGGCGAACGCCGCCGCGAAGCCGGCCTGCGCTATCTCGGCAACAGCGAGCGCGCCGCGTTCGTCGCGCGCATGCAAGGGCAGGGCAAGGCACACGCGCCGGCATTCGCCTGGCTGCTCGGCGACGACGAAGGCGCGACGCGCGCGCAATTGTTCAACTGGATGCTGCTGCTCGGCGCCGGGCACCGGCCGTTGATTCTCGACGACCGCCAGTTCCTGCCAGTGCGCGAAATGCCGGAAGCCGAAGGCGGCGTCGACCTCTTGCACTCACACAACCGCGAGGCGTGGTTCTACGGCAGCGATCAGCCGATCCCGGCCCAGGAACCGGGCAGCGACGACCTGGCGTTCAGCGCCCAGGCCGAGCGCTACGTCGGCGCTGCGCTCGGGCGCAGCATCACCGAACCGGGTCGCCTGCAACTGGCCGCCGAATCACTGCGCGGCGTGATGCTCCCGCACGTCCGCGCATACGAGCCGCGCGGCCGCATCGCCGCACTCGTGCAGGGCACCGTGGGGTCGATTGAATCGCCGCACAACATCTGGCTGTACCAGCTCGATCGCGCCTCGCGCGACCGCCTGTGGGCGAGCCGCGAGTTCTACCTGCGCATGTTCGAAGGCGATCACGTGTGCCACGGGGTCGGGCGCGCGCGCTTTTCGCTCAATTCGGTCTACCAGCCATCGGCGGTCGATCTCAGTGTGCTGAGTGGCTTCGCGATGCCGGCGTCGGGTGCCCGCGTCGGCCCGAGCTTCGGCGTGCTCACGCGCTTTTTCGATCCGGAATCGGTGGTCCTGCAGAGCACCACCGCCATCGGCAACCAATGGCAGCCGACGACCAAGCGCTCCGAGGCTGCACGTACCCCGTTGACGCCGAATGCTGCGGCTTTCTTCAGCGATCACATGCAGGCCCGTGGCGGTGAAATTCGCGCCAGCGACGCCCGCGACCGCGCCCAGGGACTGGCCGCGCTGATGGACGACCTCGGTGCTTCCAGCAGCGACGCGCTGCAGGCCGAGCTCAGCAATTACCTGAGCTTCAAGCGCGCCGAGCTGGTGGCCGATCTGCAACGCCGCCTCGAAAGCGCCGGCAAGACCCCGCCGATTTACTGGGAGGCGGATCTGCGCGAGATCATCCAAGGCACCGGCAAGGAGCTGGTGCGCTCGAGCGTTCCGCGGCTCGCCGACTGGGAGGGCAGCCTGGATGCCGCCGGCAGCGCCGAGCGCCTGCGCAGCGAAGCGCGCGCCCTTGGCGCCGCCCTGCGCGCCTGGCCGAGCGCCTTCGAGCTCGCACCGCGACTGGCTGAGCCATTGTTGGCGTAGGGGTCATGGCGCCACGCGCCTGTGTAGCCCGGGTAAGCCGAAGGCGCACCCGGGAGAATCTCGCGAGTGATCCCCGGGTGCGCTCCGCTTGCCCGGGCTACACAAGTCCTTCCCGTCCATTCGCTTGATCCGGATCTACTTGCCGCATGCGCGTCGCCGTCGTCGTCGTCAACTACCACACCGGGCCGGTGCTGGGCGACTGCCTCCGGCGCGCGCTCAGGTGTCCGGAAGTGGCAGAGCTGGTGCTGGTCGATAACGGTTCGCCACCGGGCGAGATCGATGCGCTGATCGCGGAGATCAGCGATCGGCGGCTGCTCAGGATCGACCTGCCGAGCAACCCGGGCTTTGCGGTGGCGTGCAATCGCGGCGCCCGCCTCGCGCATTCGCCGTGGCTGCTGTTCCTCAACCCGGACTGCCTGCTCGAGCCCGATTCCCTGACCCGCCTCGCTGCCGTTGCGGGGCAGCATGAGCGCCTGGGCGCGCTCGGCGCACTGCTGGTGGATGCGCAGGGGCGACCGGAACCCGCCAGCCTGCGGCGCGACCCGATGCCCGCCCGCGCCATCGCCAGCGCATTCGGGCTCGACCGGTTTGCGGCGATCGAAGGCGTCCCGATCGCGATTGCGCACGGCAGCCAGGAGCCGGTCCAGGGCGATGCGATCTCTGGTGCGCTGATGCTGGTCCGCCGCGAGGCCTTTACTGCGACGCGAGGCTTCGACGAGGGCTATTTCATGCATGGCGAGGATCTCGATCTCTGCCGGCGCATGCGTGAGCTCGGCTTCGAGGTCTGGTGCAACCCGGCGGTGAAGGTCGTGCACCTCAAGGGCGTGTCCAGCCGTCACCACCCGTTTCGCGTGCTGCTCGCCAAGCACCGCGGCCTGTTGCGCTATTTCGACAAGTTCGACGCCCCGCGCATCGCCTGGCCGCTGCGCATCCTCATCCGCGCCGGCGCGGTTGGCCGCTTCGGACTCGGCGTCATCAAGAACTTGCTCTGGCGCTGATCGAGGGCCGCGCTCCCCCGCGGGTCCGGACCTTGTCCGGACGCTCTTCCCTACTCCACGCGACGACCACGACTATGGATCGGATGAAAAGCGTCCGGACAAGGTCCGGACCCACCCGAGCTCTCACGCAACCGCGAACGAATGTCACTTGAGGCACGCGCGCGCGAACGCGTGTGAGAGCCTTGCCGCTTCCAGCAATCGAGTCCGCCCATGCTCCGGGACAACCGTGGCGACGCCGACAACACCTTCGATCCGGCGCGCCTCGACGAGAGCTGGCGGCAGCTGCTGGCCATGCCGGAACAAGAGCGTGGCCGCTGGCTGAGCACGCTGGAAGCCGCCGATCCCGGAATTGCCGCCTCGCTGCGCCTGCGCTTGCAAGGCTTGAGCGAAGAAACCAGTGATCGGGTTGGCGCGGCCGAGGCATTCAGCGAACGCGCGCGCACCGATGTCGCGGCGCCGCCGCGCCGTTTCGGCAATTTCAAGCTCATCCGCCAGCTGGGCGTCGGGGGCATGGGCGAGGTGTGGCTCGCCGAACAGGACCACCCGCGGCGCCAGGTTGCGCTCAAGCTGATCCGTGGCGGCCTCGGCTCGGATGACGCCAGCCGGCGTTTCCAGCGCGAGGCGACACTCGCCGGGCGCGCGGAGCACCCGGCCATCGCGCGCATCTACGAAGCCGGCAACGTCACCTCCGAGCAGGGCACGGTGCCCTACCTGGCGATGGAATACGTCGTCGGCAGCGGCTTGCGCGAGTACATCAACGAGCAGCGCCCGGCCTTGCGCGCGCGTCTGCAGTTGCTCGCGGTGATTGCCGACGCGGTGCACCACGCGCATGTGCGCGGCGTAGTCCATCGCGACCTGAAGCCGCAGAACATCATGATCACGCCGGAAGGGGCGCCCAAGGTGCTCGACTTCGGCGTGGCGCGCGCGCTCGAGGACGCCACGCCCGGCGCGACCCGCATGACCGAGCACGGGCAACTGGTCGGCACGCTGGCCTACATGAGCCCCGAGCAGCTCGATGGCGATCCGCTGCGCGTCGACGCCCGCTCCGATGTCTATGCGCTCGGTGTGATTGCCTATGAGGTGCTCAGCGGGCGGGCGGCATTCCGGATCGGCGACAGCTCGGTGCTGGAAGCGTTGCGCGAACGCGCCCGTCAGCGTCCCGACCCGCTCGGTCGCGCCGATCCGCTCCTGCGCGGCGATATCGAGCTGATCGTCATGAAGGCGCTGGCCGACGAACCGGACCAGCGCTACCAGAGCGCGCTCGAGCTGGCCGACGACCTGCGTCGATTCCTGGCAGCGCAGCCGATCCGCGCCCGCGCCCCGACCCGCGCCTACCTGTGGTCGCGGTTTGTACGCCGGAACCGCCTGCCTCTGATCGCCAGTGCGCTGGTGCTCGGCGCGATCGTGGCCGGCGCCGTGGTCAGCGTGCGCTATGCGCTGTCCGAGGCGGCTGCACGCCGCGAGGCCGAACTGCGTACAGCCAAGGCCGAAGCCGTCACGGGCTTCCTGCATGACATGCTCGCCAATGCCGATCCCGCCAAGGCGCGCGGGCGCGACCTCAAGCTCAGCGAGGTGCTGGCCGGCGCGGCGCGGGCGCTGTCGGTGTCGCCACCACGAGAGCCGCAGGTGGAGGCTGAAGTTCGCGCTGTCCTGGTCGAGATCTTCCGCAACCTCGGGGACTATCCGTCGGCGCAGGCGCAGATTGCCGCTGCGCAGCAGGCCGCCCGGCGTGGGTATGGCGAGCTTTCGCCAGAGGTGCTCGACCTTGACCGCAACGAGGCGGCGGTGCTCGTCGACCTGGAAAAGGTCGAGCTGGCGGAGCAACGGCTGCGAACGCTGCGCGAGCGCGCCAGCGGCGCCGCGCTCACCCCGGAGCTCGATCTGGGAATGGCGACGCTGCAGGCGCGAATCGAAATGGTGCGCGGCAACTTCGAAGCTGCATTGACGGCCACCGACGAGGCCCTGGCCCGAAGCAGCCTTGCACCGACCCACCCCGTACGGCTGGCGGCGCGCGCCAATCGCCTCATCACCCTGACGGATCTCGGTCGCTTCGATGACGCCGAGCGCGAAACGCTGGCGCTGATCGATGACAAGACGGCCATGCTCGGGGCTGAGCATCCCGAGGTCCTGAAGTTGCGCGGAGAACTCGCGGTGGTCTACGACGGCCAAGGCAAAGCGGCACAGGCCGAGGCGCTTTTGCGCGAGGTGCTGGCTGACGAGTCGCGCATCTACGGGGTGGACAACGTCGAACCGGTTGCGACCTCGATCAACCTGGTCAAGCAACTGATCGACCGCGGCGCCCTCGATGAAGCCGAGCCCATGCTCGACCATGCCATCGCCATCCAGGTCAAGCTGTTCGGCGAAGACCACGAACGCGTCCGCCTGGCGCGCAACATGCGCGCGGTCCTGTTCGAGGAACGTGGTGCGCCCGAGCGCGCCGTGGACGAGTACCAGGCCATCATCGACAGCTACGAGCGCACGGTCGGCCTCGACCACCCCGAGGCGCTGGTCGCGCGCAACAACCTTGCCAAGCTTTATCTCAACTCGAAGAAACACCCGGAGGCGGTAGCCGCCTACCGTGCGATCGTCACCGACGCCGAAGGCAAGCTCGGGAAGGAACACTTCTACACAGCGATCTTTCTCGGCAACTACGGCGACGCCCTGCGCCAGGCGGGAGACGCAGACGCGGTGGCGGTGCTCGAGGATGCGCTCGCCCGCTGCTCAGCAGCGCTCGGTGCCGATCACGAGCGCACGCTGAAGGTCAGCGAGTGGCTGAAGCAGGCGAAGCAATAGTTTTCGGTTTTCGGTTTTCGGTTTTCGGAAGAGCCGAGCCCTTCAGCTATACCGACACCGACACCGACACCGACGACCGACACCGCTGTTCAGGCCCGCTCGCCCGCCATCGATCCCAGCACATCCAGCGCATGGCTCAGCCCATTGCGCAAACCGAGCAGCCGCGCGTGGGAGACCAGTTCGAGCTGTACGGCAGGATCGGTCCACAGCGCGCAGGCGTACTCGCAGAGGTCTTCGCGGGTCGGGTCTGGGGCCATCACGGCGTGGCTCTCGGCGAGCGCCTGCAGCCGCCCTGGCTGATCGCGTGCAAGCGCGGTGGCAATGCTCGGCACGCCGAGCGCGAGGGCCTGCAGCAACAGGCTGCCGGCGCCGATCACCACGAAGCGGGCATTGATCATCAGGGTCATCAGCTCGCCATTGCCCTGCAGGCCGACCTCGAGCATCCCCGGCGTGGCCACACGGCGGTCGCTCGGCCAGTCACCGTGCACGACCAGCGCCCGCGCACCGGTCACCTTGACGAAACTACGCGCCGCCTGCGCAAAGCCCTCAGTCGCGCTCAGGCCGTCGACCGTGCCGCCACCGCCGCCAGGACAGAACAGCGCGAACGGGCCGGCGCCCATCCAGTTGGCCAGGTCCTTCGCCAGCACCTCGAGCTTGGGCTCTTCGAAGAGCACGCCCAGCGGACGCCAGAGCACGCGCGGGAACATGCGCAGCAACCATTGCTGCCAGCGGTTGGGGATGGTGCCCGCACGCCCGAGCTCCACCGACCAATGTTCGTTGAGATTGAGCAGCGCGCCGAGCTTGAAGCCACGCCCGCGCGCCGACGGCCGCGAGCTCAAGAACACCACGCGCGCACCGGCCTTGCGCGCGGCTCGCAACTGGCGCGCGCGGGCAGTGCTGTCGAACACCACGACGGCGGGGCGCATGCGCGCAATGGCCGCACAGACGTCGGCGGTACTGCGCGTCGGCGAGCCTGGCAGTGCAATCGCGGTGACACCGGGATCGGGTGCGGCATCGAGCGCATTCCGCTCCGCTGCAATCGCTACTTCGCGCTGCGGCCAGCGTGCCTTGGCGGCACGCGCGAGCAGTCGCGCCCGCTGCAACTCACCGCTGCCGCTGCTGCCGGACACCGGGACGAACAGGAAGCCGCGTGTCGCCGCGGTCGTCGGCTCACTCACTGCAGTCGAAGCTGGCGCGCCGTCCAACACACTAGCCAATATCATCGGCAAACAGCAGGAAGGCGTCGATCACGTCCTGCCCAGTCTGGCCAGGCGCCGGGCCGCCGGGGAAGCGCCCGCGCATGCGCGTACTTTGCGTGCGCACCTTGTCAGCATTGATCTTCTTGCCGCTGCCGAAGACTTCTTCGCCAATCGCCGAAACGAAGCGGTGCAGCTCGAAGAAATAGCGCTCCTGGCCGTCGGTCAGGAACTCGAAAACGGGTTGCGCCGATTCGGTCGCGACCAAAGCCCGCCCGGCACGCTTCTCGCGCTCCTGCACCAGGCGCACAGCGCTGCTCGCGAGCGACACGAAGGGCTCGCCGACGTTGGCGGTGTCGAGATCCGCGGCGACCATCATCAAGCGCGCGCGCCGGGTCAGTTCTGCATCCCACTGTTCCGGCGGCCGGCCGGCGGCCATCTCGGCAATCAGCTTGGGTGCGAGCGAACCGCCGGAGGAAGCCAGCTCGGCGGTGTTGTAAGGGCTCGGCATGGTTGGCCGCGCATCGAAAGTGGAGCCGGCGATCATCAGCCCGAGGCAGACGTAGAACTCGCGATCGTGCTCGCGCGAAAAGCCGACGGTGTCGAGAATGCGGAAGGTCTCGGCAATCGAGGCACGCTCGTTGGCGCCGATCTCGTGCCAGTAGCTCACCGATTCGCGCTGGCGCAGGTCGTGGCAGGTGGCGAACAGCGACAGCAGCAGCCAGTCGGTCAGCTCCATTGCCTGCCAGCCGAGCGCCAGGCGCAGGCGCGACAGCCGGCCATTGAGCAACTCCAGCGCGTGCATCTCGTTGTGATATTCGTGCAGGTCGCGCGCCCACGAGCCATGCCGCATCGACATGCGCACGAAGCTCAAGGCCAGCGCGTCCTGCGAGCGCCGTAACAAACTCGCGTGCTGCTCGCCGAAATGCGCCAGGCACGACGCGCCCACCTCGGCCATGATCGCCGTGAGGTCCGGCCGGTGCTCGCGCAGGGCAACGCTGGCGTAGCGCAGATCGCGCACGCGGTGCTCGGTGGCATCAGCCGGAAACTGGCGATCCAAGTCGAGCAGCGCGGCGACTAGGTCGGCTGGCATGCGGGCTCCCTGGCCTTTTTTCTAAAGGCGGCGCCCGTGAGTATACGAGGCGAATGCAGGGTTGGTGGGTGAGCTGTAGCGTGGCACTGAGCGCGCGTAGAGCTGATCGCATGGGATTACTTGAATCGCGCCAGCGCCGCGGCTTCTCGCTCCGTGCGCCAGCGCCGGGTTTGCTGTCGTAGGTCATGTTGCGCCCGCAGGGCGCTACTTGACGGCGTTTCACTCTCGCAAGAGTGCGTCATGTTGCCCGCTGGCGCCGGCAACACGACCTACGACAGTGCTCTCGCTGACCGCCCGCTTGAGCGGAAGATGGACCGTAAAGGTGGTGCCGACGCCGGGCGCGCTGGCGACTTCGATGCGGCCGCCGTGGCGCTGCACGATTCCGTAGGAAACCGAGAGCCCGAGCCCGGTCCCCTGGCCAACCGGCTTGGTGGTGAAGAACGGATCGAAGATCCGGCCCAAGTCGGCCGGGGCAATGCCTTTGCCGGTGTCACTGACGCTGACGGTGAGCTCGTGCTCGTCGCTGCGGGTGGTGAGGGTAATCTGGCCTTGCTTGGGGATCGACTGCACGGCGTTGATCAACAGGTTCAGGAATACCTGGTTGAGCTGGAATGGCAAACATTCGATTGGCGGCGTCGGCGCGTAATCGCGGACCAGCTCGGCCTTGTACTTGAGATCGTGGGCAACCACGTTGAGGGTGCTTTCGAGGCCGGCGTGGATGTCGACGCATTGCCATTCGGATTCACCGACGTGGGAAAACTCCTTGAGATCCTTGACTATTTTTTCGACGCGAACGATGCCCTGCAGTGATTCGGCGAGCAGTCCCAGCACGTCCTTGCGGACGAACTCGAGCTCCATACGCGTCTTGGAGCGCGCCAGCGCCGCTGCTGCCGCCGGGTCATTCCTGGCGATCACCGGGTCGAGCGCCTCGTAGTCCTTGATCAGTTCAAGAATGTCGTCGAGATAGCGGCTCAGCGTGTGCATGTTCGAGTACACATAGCCGATCGGGTTGTTGATCTCGTGCGCCACGCCGGCGGCGAGCTGTCCAACCGAGGCCATGCGCTCGGACTGCAGCAGCTGGCTCTGCGCACCTTCCAGCACCCGCGCCAGCGCGAGTAGCTCGGTGTTGCGCTGGTGCAGCGAAGATTCGGCGGCCGCGCGTTCGCTGACTTCCACGGTGAGCGCGGCGTTCGCGGCGGACAGTGCGTCATTGGCCTCGCGTTGGCGCGCGTTGGCCGCAGCCAGTTCCGCCGAACCGTCGAGCAGCGCCTGGTGCAGGCGCGCGAGCTCGTCGCGACTGGTCGTGATCAGCCGCTTGCTGCGCTCGGCGGCGCGGAAGCGGCTGTAAAGCAGCCCGGCCAGGGCCAGCAGGATGGCGAGACCAGCGATCAGCCCGATGCCGAGCAGCCGCTGGCGATTGAGCGTGAGCGACTGGATGGCATTGTCGCGCTCCAGCAGTGCGCGCTCGCCCTCCGTGCGTTCGTTTGCGAGGCTGCCCTCGAGCATTGCGATCCGGCGCGCAGCCAGGTCGATCGCAAGCTCCTTGTCGAGTGCCTGGTAGGCCTTGAGCGTCACGAAGGCGTTGGCGGCATCACCCGAAAGCAGCTGTTGCTGCGAGAGCAGGTCGAGCGCGGCGCGCTCCAGGATGCGATCGCCGACCTTGCGGGTAGCCTCGAGCACCGTCTTGCTCTCCGCCAGCGCCTCTGCCGTGAGGCCGCGCGCCGCAAGCACCTGGGCGCGGGTGAGGCGCAACAGGATCTGGTCGCGGATCGCGACCACATCGAAGGACTCGAAGGCCTTGGTGGTCCAGCGCATCCCATCGTCGAGCTTGCCTTGCTGCAGGCGCAGTTCCGCCATGCGCGTGTAGGCGCTGACGCGGTTCGGCGGGCTGCCCGATTCTTCGGCCATGGCCACGGCCAGCTCGGCGCTCGTTTCGGCCTCGTCGAGGCGCCCCAGCAGCATGAGTGAGCGGGTCAGCTCGCCATGCAGGGTGATCGCTTCGCGCTTGTTGCGTTGCTCGACGAACTCGAGCGCCTCCTTGAGGTAGCGGCTGCCGAGCTCCTCGTCGTCGATACTGCGGTGCAGGACTCCGAGCAGCCGCAGGCTGCGCGCAATCTCCGCTCGATTTGAACTTTTCCGTGCGAGCTCCAGCGCCTCCTTGTGTACCAGCATCGCATCCGAAAACCTGCCGGTGCGCCCGTGCAGCATGCCGATCGAATTGAGCGCATTGGCGACTCCCAGCTCGTCGTCGGCTTGCCTCAGGATTTCGAGTGCCTGTTGGAAATTATCGAGGGCACTGTCGAAGCGTCCGAGTTTGCGCTCGAGGACGCCCCGCCCGAGCAGCCACTGGGCCTGCCAGAGGGGATTGCCGCTGGCATCGGCCAGTTGCTTGGCGGCGGCCAGCGCGATTTCGGTGTCGGCAGTGCGGCCGCGATTGACCAGGACCGTGGACTGGCGGTCGAGCGCCTGGAACTTGAGATCGTCGAGCCCGAGCGCGCTGGCTTCGGAGATAACCGTTTCCAGCGCAGCCAGGGCCTCGTCGGAGGCTTCGAGATCGTTGGCGAACTCGGCGAACGCGAGCGTCGCCCACGCGCGATAGATGCGATCGGTCGCAGCGTCACGAAGGTCGATTGCCTGCTGGCGCAGCTCTGCCGCCGAGCGCGCCTGACTGCCCCGCAACGCGCGGATTTCGGCAGGCTCGGAACCGCCCGCCACCGCCGCGACCGCCGCTTGCGCTGTTCCGAATACCAGGCACAGCGCCAGGCACCAGGGGCGCAGCCAGCTCCATGCGTTGCCGCCATTCCTCACAAGCGCTTCCCAGACCGTCGCCTAATTGTCCGGCCGAGTCGAGCGGGGTGGCTGCGGTAGGCGGGTGTGGGGTTTAGAGTGGGTGCACTGGATGCATGGCGGGCGGCGCTCCTGCGCCGCCGCATGGTTTCCGTCTTGGCCGGAAAGCGCCGGCGCGGGAGCGCCGCACTCCATGTGCACGCGGCTTACAGCCACCCGCGCTCGGCAAAGGACACGCTGGCGCCATCGCCGACGACAACATGGTCGAGCAGGCGGACCTCGACCAGGTTCAGGGCTTGGCGCAGGCGTTCAGTGATCTCCGGTCGGCGGCACTCGGCTCGCAGACGCCGGACGGATGGTTGTGGGCAACGACCAGGGCGGCAGCGCCGAGGCGCAAGGCGCGCTTGACGACTTCGCCGACGTACACGGCGGCGCCGGTGAGGCTGCCGTTGAACATGTCTTCAACGGCAATCACCTGGTGACGGGCATCCAGGAACAGGGCCGAGAACACTTCGTTCTCGCGGTCGCGCAGGCGCGCCCGGAACGCATCCTGGACGTCGCTGGGGGCGCCAATGGACTGGCCGCGACGCAACGCCATGCCTTGCGCGCGCCGCCCAACTTCGGCTGCAGCCTGCAGGCTCGCCCATTTGGCCACGCCGACCCCGAGCTTGCCGGGCAGGTGTTCGGCACCCGTGGCGAGCACGCCGCGCAGGTCTCCGAGCTCGGCCAGCAAGGTGCGCGCGACATCGAGCGCGCTGCGCCCGCGGGTGCCGGAGCGCAGCAGCAAGGCCAGCAATTCAGCGTCGCTCAGGCGCTCGGCCCCGTACTGCTGCAGGCGCTCGCGTGGGCGGTCTTCGACCGGCCAGCAGCGGATCGGGTTGTGCACGGACATGGCTTGAGTTTCTCGTTGTTTGCGGGGCGTCGAAAGTCTGCAGGCCGGTGCGGACGCCGTCGGCGGCGCGTTTCCTGATTTCCGGTAGTCTTTCCCCGCCGACTGCTGTCGGAAATTTCCGCCCCCCCCAACGTTCGACAGGCGTTCCGTTTTGACTGAGCTCTCCTCGATGCGGCTGCTGCTCGGAGTCGGTGGCGGCGTTTCCGCCTACAAGGCCGCTGAGCTGGTACGCCGTGCGCGTGAGCGGGGTGCCGAGGTGCAGGTCGTGATGACTGCCGCGGCCGCGCATTTCATCGGTGCCGCGACCTTCCAGGCACTGAGCGGACGGCCGGTGCGGGACAGTCTCTGGGACGCCGCCGCGGAAGCGGCGATGGGCCATATCGAGCTGGCGCGCTGGGCGACCCAGATCCTGATCGCGCCAGCAACCGCCGACCTCATCGCGCGGCTGCGCGCCGGCAGCGGCGACGACCTGCTGACTACCGTTTGCCTGGCGAGCGCGGCGCCATTGGCGCTGGCACCGGCCATGAACCAGCAGATGTGGGCACATGTAGCCACCCAGGACAATCTCGGGGTTTTGCGCGTGCGTGGCGTACGCGTGCTCGGTCCGGGCAGTGGCGACCAGGCCTGCGGCGACGTCGGCCCGGGGCGCATGTGGGAGCCGCTGCAGATCCTCGACGCGCTGGCGCTTCCACAGAGCGCGCGCCTGGCGGGGCTGCGGTTCGTGGTGAGCGCCGGTCCTACTTTCGAGGATCTCGATCCGGTGCGTTTTCTCGGCAATCGCAGCTCCGGCAAGATGGGCTTTGCGATTGCCGCCGCCGCCGCTGCGGCCGGTGCCACGGTCGAGCTCATCGCCGGCCCGGTGCACTTGGCCACGCCCGCCGACTGCAGGCGCCGTGATGTGCGCAGTGCCGCGCAGATGCGCGAGGCGGTGCTGGCGGCCTGTGTCGGCGCCGACGTCTACGTCGGGACCGCCGCGGTAGCCGACTACCGGCCCGCCGCGACGGCTGCCCGCAAGCTCAAGAAGGGCCCGGACAGCTGGAACATCGAGTTGCTGCGCAATCCAGACATCATCACCGAGGTGGCCGGGCTGCAAACGCGGCCACTGATCGTCGGCTTCGCCGCGGAAACCGATGACGTTCTCGGTTATGCGCGTGGCAAGCTCACTGCCAAGGGGCTCGACCTGGTGGTCGCCAATCGGGTCGGTCCGGGCATTGCCTTCGACTGCGAGGACAACGCGCTGACCGTGCTCGACCAGAGCGGCGACACCGATCTTGGCCAGGGCAGCAAGCGCACATTGGCGACGCGCCTGATCGAGCTGATCGCGGTGCGCCTGGGGCGCCAGGCAGGCGCGACGTGAGCGCTCCGCTCGAGCTCGACGTGCGCGTGCTGGATGCACGCATCGGCACGCTCTGGCCGCTGCCGGAATACGCGACGGCGGGCTCGGCCGGTCTCGACCTGCGGGCCTGTCTCGACGCGCCGCTCGAGCTCGCGCCGGGTGCCAGCGTCATGGTCTCGAGCGGGCTTGCGATCCACATCGCGGCGTCCGATGTTGCGGCGTTGGTCCTGCCGCGCTCGGGCCTCGGCAGCAAGCACGGCATCGTGCTCGGCAACCTGGTCGGGCTGATCGATGCGGATTATCAAGGCCCGCTGATGGTTTCCTGCTGGAACCGATCGCAGGTGAGCTTTACCATTGCGCCTGGCGAGCGCGTGGCACAATTGTTGTTGATTCCGATCCTGCATGCGCGTCTGCGCGTGGTTGATTCATTCGTGCGCAGTGAGCGCGGGGAGGGTGGCTTTGGACACACCGGTCGCACCTAGCAGCCTGTCGGACCTTCCTCGCGGCAGGACATCGATCCCGACATGAGCGTCAACCAGGAAAAGCCGGCTGGCGCGCCGACGCTGCGCAATTTCGGCGGCGCCAGGATCGGCATTCGACGCATCCTCGCGCCCGTGGGGTTTGCGCTGTTGCTGTCGTTGACGGCGCTGTTCATGTTCCAGACTTACGAGGCCTACGTCCACGAGTCAGTCGGTGCGAATGCCGAACGCATCACCACGCAGGCGCGCCAGACCATTGGCGGCTTTGTCTCCGAACGCCAGACCAAGCTCGCTGCCGCTCTGGTGAACCCCGAAGTCGAGGCGTATTTCAGAGGTGGCCGGACGGACGATGGGGCCGCCGCGCTGGCCGCCATCCGCGCCCGCATGCCGGAAGTGCAGGACGCCCGCTTCGTCGAGGCCAATGTGCTCGACGCCATCGGCGAGGACATGGCCGGCTTCGGCTATGCCAACGCCGAGATGCTGCTGAGCGCTGCTCGCCTCGGTGCCCCGGCGCCGGCGCAGGTCCACGGCAGCCTTGGCAAGCGCGAACTGGTGCTGGTCAATCCGGTCACGGTGGATTCGGTGGTGGTCGGCTTCGTGCTCGCCAAGCTCGACTACGAGCCGCTGCAGCAGACCTTCCACGGCATTCCCAAGGGTGGTCTCGGCATCGCCCTGATGCAGGGCGAGGGCAACCATCCGAATGGTGTCCTCGAGGGCAGCATCGACCATGCGCGGCAATCGACTGCCGTGCCCGGCACGATGTTGCGGGTCGCCTATCTTTCGCCGGAACCGTTCATCGTGATCGGTCCGCGCGGCATGCTCGGCAACCTGATCACGGCGATTGCCTGCCTGCTCGGCTGCGTGCTGGTCACGCTCTGGCGGCGTCGGCCAGATCTCATCGAGCGCATCACCCATCGGCGTCCAGTGGTCGGCAAGGACGAGCCTACGGTGGCCGAGCGCGCGCTGGTCGAGAGCAGCGACCCCGCACCGGTGGGCGCCCAGCGCGAGCGCAATCGGCCCACCGCGAGCGTGTCACGCGAGGTGCGTCCGACCCCGGTAGCAGAAAAGGTGCCGCCCATGCTGCAAACCCCGCGCGCCGTCGCTGTCGATCGCAGCATCTTCCGCGCCTACGACATTCGCGGCGTGGTCGGCAAGACGCTGTCGGCCGGCGTCGCTGCGCTGATTGGCCAGGCAGTCGGTTCCGAAGTTCGGGCGAAACGGCTGCAGACGGTCGTGGTCGCGCGCGATGGCCGGCTCAGCGGCCCCGAGCTCAGCGAAGGCCTGATCAAGGGCCTGCTCGCTGCCGGCTGCGATGTCATCGACATAGGTGCCGTGCCCACGCCGGTGCTCTATTTCGCGACCTACGAGCTCAACGCGGGTTCCGGCGTGATGGTGACCGGCAGCCACAATCCGCCGGAGTACAACGGCTTCAAGATCATGGTCGACGGCGACACCCTGGCCGAGCAGGAAATCCAGGCGCTGTACGGGCGCATCGTCGAGGAGAATTTCGAGCGCGGGCGCGGTGCGCTGACGCAGATGGACCTCTCCGAGAGCTACATCGAGCGCATCTCCGGGGACATCCAGCTGGAAGCGCCGATCAAGGTGGTGCTCGACGCCGGCAACGGCATTGCCGGTGCCATCGCGCCGCGGTTGTTCGAGGCAATCGGCTGCGAGGTCATCCCGCTCTATTGCGAGGTCGACGGCACTTTCCCCAATCATCATCCGGACCCGAGCGACCCGCACAACCTCGAGGACCTCAAGGTTTCGGTCAAGCGCATGAAGGCCGACATCGGCCTGGCCTTCGACGGCGACGGCGACCGTCTCGGCGTGGTCACCCGCGAGGGCAAGATCATCAATCCGGATCGGGTGCTGATGCTGTTTGCGCGCGACGTCCTGATGCGCAATCCGGGCGCCTCGATCATCTACGACGTCAAGTGCACCAACCATCTGTCCGGGGTGATCCTCGGACACGGCGGTTCGCCGGTGATGTGGAAGACTGGCCACTCGCTGATCAAGAAGAAGATGAAGGAAACCCAGTCCGAGCTCGCCGGCGAGATGAGCGGACATTTCTTCTTCAAGGAGCGCTGGTACGGCTTCGACGACGGCCTCTATGCGGGTTGCCGGCTGCTCGAGATCCTCGCCGCCGAAGGCCGCGACGCCGACGAGGTCTTCAATGAGCTGCCGCAGGGCGTGAGCACCCACGAGCTCAAGATCCAGATGGAAGAGGGTGAGCACTATCGTTTCATGGAGAAATTCCGTGAGCGCTCCAAGTTCGAAGGGGCACGCCTCACGACCATCGACGGCGTGCGCGCGGACTGGTCCGACGGCTGGGGCCTGGTGCGCTGCTCGAACACCACCCCGTGCCTGGTGCTGCGCTTCGACGCCGACGATGGCGACGCGCTAGCGCGCATCCAGGGCGTGTTCCGCTCCCAGTTGCTGGCACTCGAACCGACAATGGTGATGCCGTTCTGAGACACGGCGCTGGGGTTGCACGACCGGGTTTGGCTTGTTGCGTAGGTCATGTTGTGCGGGCCCGGGGCGAAGTGTAGCGTTGTAAGACGGTAGTTGGTTGAAATATTACGCGGGGCGGGGCCAAATAACGAACAAAACCC
>JANPJV010000026.1:0-16534 GCA_031425695.1 Rhodanobacteraceae bacterium
GCTCCCCTACCCCATGCTTCTGGGGTGTGGGGCTGAGGGAGAGGGCGCTTTCGGGCGACCAAGAGCGGCCCTCTCCCCTGCCCCTCTCGGCAAAAGCATGGGAGAGGGGAACAGCGCAGCTTTTCCGACACCGACAACCGACACCGAAACCTGACCTTACCCCGTCTGATCCACCAGCGTGCCGATGGTCTCGCCCAACATGATCCGCATCAGATCTCCGCGGCGGGAGAGGTCATACACGCGGATCGGCATGCGGTAGTCGCGGCAGAGCGCAAAGGCGGTGGTGTCCATGACCGCGAGCTTGCGCTCGATCGCGCTGTCGTAGCTGATGCGCTCGAAGCGCACGGCAGTCGGATCCTTGTTGGGGTCGGCGGTGTACAGGCCGTCGACCTTGGTGGCCTTGAGCATGATCTCGGCACCGATCTCGATGGCGCGCAGGGCGGCAGCAGAATCGGTGGTGAAGAACGGATTGCCGGTGCCCGCGGCAAACACCACGATGCGGTTCTTTTCGAGGTGGCGGATGGCGCGCCGACGGATGTAGTCCTCGCAGATCTCGTTGATCTTGATCGCGCTCATCACCCGGCACACTGCGCCCTGTTTCTCGATCGCGTCCTGCAGCGCTAGCGAATTCATGACCGTGGCCAGCATGCCCATGTGATCAGCCGTCGCCCGGTCGATCCCACTGGCGGCGAGACCCGCGCCGCGGAAGATATTGCCACCACCGACGACCAGGCCGACCTGCACGCCAGTCTTGGAAACCTCGATGATCTCCGCCCCCAGGCGCTTCAGAACGTCCGGATCAATGCCGTAGTCCTCCTTGCCCATCAGCGCCTCGCCGCTGAGCTTGAGCATGATCCGACGGTAGACGGGGCGTGCGGTGTTAGACATGTGACCTCCAGCTAAGACTTCATTTTCTAGACTGCGGTGAATCCCCAACTGGGCGAGTCGGCTTAGAGTGAGCTGTTATTTTTTGACGCAAAGGGACGCAAAGAGGGCAAAGGACGGAACGAGAGAATTTCGCTTTTTCAGCGTCCTTTGCGCCCTTAGCGTCCTTTGCGTCAAAAAAACCAAACTCCCAGGTTGCCATTGCTCAGGTGAGCGTCAGCGCATCGCGAGTGACCGTTGGTTGACGGCCGCCCATAAACGAAGGCCCCGAAAACGGGGCCTTCGACTGGATCAGTTCGCCTTGTTGTCGTCGGGCTTCGCTTCGCTGGCCTTGACCTGCTTCATCACCTCTTCGGCGAAGTTTTCGGTGGCCTTCTCGATGCCCTCGCCGACGTTGATGCGGACGAAGCTCGTGACCGTCGCGCCGGCCTTCTTCAGGGCTTCCTCGACGCTGACGCCATTGGCATCGGGTGCGGCGTAGGCCTGGCCGATCAGGGTCTGTTCGGCGAGCGTCTTGCGAATCTTGCCCTGGATCATCTTCTCCAGGATTTCAGGCGGCTTGCCCGAGTCCTTGGACTGTTCCATGGCGATGTTGCGCTCGCGGGTGACGACGTCGGCCGGCACGGCATCCATGTTGAGGTACTGCGGGTTCATCGCGGCAATGTGCATCGCGATGCCCTTGGCCAGCTCCGGCGAGCCGCCTTCGAGCGCGACCAGTACGCCGAGCTTGTTGTTGCTGTGCACATAGGCACCGACGTTTTTGCCCGAAACCATCGAGGCGCGGCGGACCTGCATGTTCTCGCCGATCTTGGCGACCAGCGCCTGGCGGGTGCCGTCGACGGTGTTGCCGTCGGTGAGGCTCAGCGCCTTGATGGCCTCGACGTCAGCCGTACCGGCATCCGCGGCGGCCTTGGCCACGTCGCCGCAGAACTTGATGAAGTTCTCATCCTTGGCCACGAAATCGGTTTCGCAGTTGAGCTCGACCAGCAGCGCATTGCCGTTGGACTGCGCCAGCGCGACGCGGCCTTCCGCGGCCACGCGGGTGGCCTTCTTGTCGGCCTTGGCCAGGCCCTGGGTGCGCAGCCAGTCGGCGGCGTTCTCGATATTGCCCTGGTTTTCGGTCAGCGCCTTCTTGCATTCCATCATGCCGGCGCCCGAGCGCTCGCGCAGTTCCTTCACCAGGCTTGCGGTGATTTCCATGGGTGTTTCCTTCAAAGGTGCTTGGGATCTGTGGGGGCGCCCATGCGGGCGCTCTCCCTGAATTTGTCGGACCGGCCGGTCAGAGCCGACCGGTCCGAAACACAAGTGTCACAGCGTCCGGACTTGGTCCGGACGCTTAGGCTTATTCGCCGCCGCGATCGCCACCGCGACCACGACCGCCACCCGGGCCACGATCGCCACCGGGACCACCGGGACCACCACCAGGACGGCCGCGACCTCGCGGCGGACCCTTGCGGTCATTGTTCGGCTTGTTCGGACGGCGGTTTTCCGGCTTGCCTTCAGTGGCCAGCGGATTGCCTTCGGCATCGAGCTCGACGAAGTCGTCGCCCGAGCCCATGGCGATGGCCGGCGCTGCCGCCTTGCCTTCGAGCACGGCGTCGGCCGCGGCGCGTGCGTACAGCTGGATCGCGCTGATCGCGTCGTCATTACCCGGGATCACGTAGTCGACGTGGTCCGGGTTGTGGTTGGTGTCGACGATGCCGATCACCGGGATGCCGAGCTTCTTGGCTTCCTTGATCGCAATCTCTTCGTGACCGGTGTCGATCACGAACAGCGCGTCCGGCAGGCTGTTCATGTTCTTGATGCCGCCAAGGCTCTGGTCGAGCTTCTCCATCTCGCGCTTCAGGCGCAGGACTTCGTGCTTGACGAGCTTTTCCCAGGTGCCGTCGGTGCTCTGCGCTTCCAGTTCCTTGAGGCGCTGGATCGACTGCTTGACGGTGCGGAAGTTGGTGAGCATGCCGCCGAGCCAGCGCTGGCTGACATAGGGCATGCCGCAACGGCCGGCCTCGTCACGCACGACGTCGCGCGCGGAGCGCTTGGTGCCGACGAACAGGATGTTGCTGCGACGCTGGGCCAGGCCGGACACGAAATTCATCGCATCGTTGAACAGCGGCAGGGTCTTTTCCAGGTTGACGATGTGGATCTTGCCGCGCGCGCCGAAGATGTAGGGACCCATTTTCGGGTTCCAATAGCGCGTTTGATGGCCAAAGTGGACGCCCGCCTCGAGCATCTGGCGCATGGTGACTACAGTCATGTACAACTCCTTGGTGCTTTGGGGCTTGAGGCACCTCTTCGTGAGGTACCATCGGCCAATTGGTTGATCCTCCACGCATTCGTGTCCGGAGCCCATCCTGGGCACCAACCGGATCACGTGCAGCGATGCGTGTGTGGAGTCATCGCCAGCCCGCCCATCGGACTGAAACGACGGATTCTTAGGAGACGGTGCCGAAGCACTCGCCGAGCCGAAAAATCTTCGGGATAATAACGTTTCTTTGGACCAGCGGGCAATAATGGGCTCGCCGCGCTTCGGTAGGTCATGTTGACCACGCGCGCGGTGGGCTACTTGACGCTCTGCCACGGGAACAACGTCAAGTAGCCCGTTACGCGCTGCGCGCGCACCGGCCAACATGACCTACAGGAGCATGGAGCACATCGCCATGCCGCCATCAGCAACAGGAATCAAATGAGTATTACGCTGAAGAATCCGGACCAGATGGAAAAGATGCGCGTCGCCGGGCGTCTCGCCTCGCAGGTGCTGGACATGATCGGGCCGCACATCAAGCCCGGCGTCAGCACTGACGAGCTCGATCGCATCTGCCATCGTTTCATCACCGAGGAGCAGCAGGCGATCCCTGCCCCGCTCAACTACAAGGGCTTTCCGCGCTCGATCTGTACCTCGGTCAACAACGTCGTCTGCCACGGCATTCCGGGGCCGAAGGTGCTCAAGGACGGCGACATCATCAATGTCGACATCACGGTGATCAAGGATGGCTTCCACGGTGATACCAGCCGCATGTTCCATGTCGGGGAGACCGGCGTGCTCGCGCATCGACTGGTCGACGTGACCTACCAGGCGATGAAGCTCGGCATCGAGATGGTCAAGCCGGGCGTGTTTCTCGGCGATATCGGCAAGGCGATCCAGAAGTTCGTCGAAGGTGAGCGCTACAGCGTCGTCCGCGAATATTGCGGACATGGCATCGGCGAGCGATTCCACGAAGATCCGCAGGTGCTGCACTACTTCGATCCCGGCCGCGGCCGGGGCGAGGAACTGGTGCCGGGCATGGCTTTCACCATCGAGCCTATGGTCAATGCCGGCGCGCGCCAGGTGCGCCTGATGCCGGACGGCTGGACCGTGGTTACCAAGGATCGCTCGCTGTCGGCGCAGTGGGAGCACACGATTGCAGTGACCGAGACTGGCTTCGAAGTCATGACGATGAGCCCGGGTGCCCGGTTGTGAGGGCCAGCGCGGCGCCGGTCCTGAAGGACGACAGCGCCGCACCCCACATCGTCGCGTTGCGCCAGGCGATGGCTGCTTTCCGGCAGTCAGTCGCGGATGGCTTCCGCGAGACCCGCCGCAGCACGCTGTGGATCCGGGCGCTCTCGCGCCAGGTCGACCAGTTGCTGGTGAAGTTATGGGAACTGTCGCTCGGCAACGACAGCCGGGCCTGCCTGGTGGCGACGGGTGGCTACGGCCGCAGCCAGTTGTTCCCGGGATCGGATGTGGACGTCCTGGTCCTGGTGCCGGAAGGGCGCGATGCCGAGCTCGACCGGCGCGTGCGCGCCTTCCTTGCTGCCGCCTGGGACACCGGCCTCGAGCTCGCGCAAAGCGTGCGCACGCTCGAAGACGTGGCTGGGTTCGCCGCGCGCGACCTGTCCGGCTACACCAGCCTGCTGGATGGTCGCCGCCTGCATGGCGACTTGGCGATGTTCGACCAACTGCGCGCCCAGGTTCACGGTGATAGCAGTTGGCCGGCCAGCGATTTCTTGGTTGCCAAGCTGGCCGAGCGCAGCGAGCGCCACGCGCGCCATGCCGATACCGCGCACAACCTTGAACCGAATCTCAAGAACGGCCGCGGCGCGCTACGCGACCTGCAGACCGCACGCTGGATCGCGCAGCGTTGCTTCGGCGCCCAGACCTGGCGCGCACTGACCGAGCAGGGCTTGCTCGAAGCGAACGAGGCCGCGCGCCTGCGTTCGGCAGAAAGCTGGCTGGCCGACCTGCGCTTCGCCCTGCATATCGTCAGCGGCCGCCGCGAGGAGCGCGTGCTGTTTGACCACCAGCCGGCGCTGGCGGACCTGTTCGGCATCGGCATCCAGCCCAATCGTCACCATGCGATCGAAACGCTGATGCAGCGCTACTTCCGCGCTGCCTGTGATGTCGACCGGCTCACGCAGGCACTGATCGAGCGCATGGCGCGACGCCTCAGCGGCATGTCCGACGCCTTGTCGGCGATCGCCGGCAGCTCCGATTACGGCCTGCGCGGCAGCCTGCTGGAAGCACTCGAAGCACATCACGGTTTCAATGCGCCGGTTGACCTGATCGAGCCCTTTCTTCTGCTTGCGCGAACGCCGGGGGCACGCACGCTCGGGCCGGACCTGGCGCAGGGCATTGCGCGCGGCTTGCCGCAGTTTCGTCGCAGTCTCGCCAGCGACCGCCTCGCCCACGAGACCTTCGGCGACATCCTGCGAACGCGCCGGCCGTATCGCGCGCTCACCGAGCTGCATCGCCATGGCCTGCTCGGCGCATTGATCGCGCCCTTTGCGCGCGTGACCGGGCGCATGCAGTACGACCTCTTCCACGTGTTCACGGTGGACCAGCACACGCTGTTCCTGGTGCGCAATCTCGAGCGCTTTTTCGACGCCGCTTCCGCCGAGGAATTCCCGCTCGCGCACGAGCTCATGCAGCGCGTCCGGCAACCGGAGCTGCTGTTCTTCGCGGCGATCTTCCATGACATTGCCAAGGGCCGCGGCGGCGATCACTCGACGCTCGGGGCCGACGATGTGCGCCGCTACCTCAAGCGCCTCGACTATGCGCGCGCAGATATCGAGCTGGTGGCGTGGTTGGTCGAAAACCACCTGATGATGTCGGTCACCGCGCAGAAACAGGACATCCAGGATCCGGAAGTCGTGCGCCAGTTCGCGCTGGCAGTAGACGACTGGGAACGTCTGGAGTGCCTGTACCTGCTGACCGTGGCCGATATCCGCGCAACCAATCCCAAGCTCTGGAACGGCTGGAAGGCGCGCTTGCTGGGTGACCTGTACCAGGCGGCCCGTTTCCAGTTGCGCCGCGGCACCGACCAGCCGGTCCATCGCCAGGACCGAGTCCGCGCTACCCGCCTGCGCGCGCTGGAACTGCTCACCGGCGAAGGCTGCATGTTCAGTGCCGTCGAAGCGATCTGGTCCGACTTTCCAGAGCAGAGCTTCTGGCGCTACACGCCGGACCAGTTGCGCTGGCTCACGCACGCGATCGTTGCCCAGGGCCGCCCGAACAACCCACTGGTCGCGGTGCGCTCGGTCGGCGGCGGCGGTACGCGCGAGATCTTCGTGCGCATGCACGACCAGAAAGACATCTTCGCGACCATCACCTCGATGTTCGACCGGATGGACCTCTCGGTCATCGCAGCACGCGTCATGACCACGCGCTCGGGCCGTACGCTCGACACCTTCCAGGTGCTCGACCTGCGCAAGGAAGAACACGACACCATGACGCGCAATCTCGAGGTGCAGATGGCGCTCGAGATGGCACTCAACGAGAAGCCGCTGAAACCGCGCCTGGCGCGCCGCCGCGCCACCCGTGAGCAACGCCTGTTCCGGTTCCCGGCGCAGATCGAGTTCGAGAGCCGCCAGGACGATGCCGGCACGCAAGTGTCGCTGGTGTGTCCGGATCGCCCCGGGCTACTCGCGAGCGTCGCCCATGCCTTTCGCGATGCCGACGTGCGCGTGCAATCAGCGCGCATCGCCACTTTTGGCGAACGTGCGGAAGACTTTTTCACGGTGACCACGGATGATGGCCACCGTCTCGACGACGCCACTGCCGCGCGCCTGCGCACGGCCCTCATCGCGCGCATCAAAGAAGGCCAGGAAGTCCATGGATAGCATCACGAAGAATGCCTCCGACGTGATCGAACGCCACTGGGACGTGCGCGACATGCTGTCGCCCGAGGCCGTTCCCGGTGAGCTGAACTCCGCACTTGGCAGCGTGCTCAAGGGCCTGGAAAGCGGCGCGCTGCGAGTGGCTGAGCCCGGCGACTCCGGCTGGGTTGTCCACGAGTGGATCAAGAAGGCGGTGCTGCTGTACTTCCGTACGCACGCCAGTGTGCCGATGAGCGCTGCGCCGGCCAATTATTTCGACAAAGTGCCGCTGCGCTTCTCCGGCACCGACGACGCCGACTTTCGCAAGGTCGGCGCGCGCATCGTGCCCGGCGCCATCGTCCGCCGTGGAGCCCACATCGGTCGCAATGTCGTGCTCATGCCAAGCTTCGTGAACATCGGCGCCTACGTCGGCGAGGGCAGCATGGTCGACACCTGGGCCACGGTCGGCTCCTGCGCGCAGATCGGCCGCAACGTGCACCTCTCCGGCGGCGCCGGCATCGGCGGCGTGCTCGAGCCATTACAGGCCGCACCCACGATCATCGAAGATGACTGCTTCATCGGCGCCCGCTCCGAGGTCGTCGAAGGCGTCATCGTCGAACGCGGCAGCGTGATCGGCATGGGCGTCTTCCTCGGCCAGAGCACCCGCATCTACGACCGCGGCACCGGCACCACCACCTACGGCCGCGTCCCCGCCGGCTCCGTCGTCGTCGCCGGCAGCCTCCCCGCGGCAGACGGCAGCCACAGCCTCTACGCCGCGATCATCGTCAAGCAGGTCGACGAGAAAACCCGCAGCAAGACCAGCTTGAATGAGTTGTTGCGCGGGGACTGAGCAAGCCACCCTCGGCCTCACCGCCGCTCGGACACGACTGTGCCGCGAGTTGCGATACAGAGCGGACACGAAGAAAATCTAAGGAAAAGCAGAAAGAACATCGAAGGAAAGCGCAGAAGAGCGAACAGCGATCCGAAGGTTCGGTGCTTCACGTGCAGTGGAAAACCTTGCGTCGTCGCCTTGTAGGCGTTGCTTGAGGACTTTGCTTTGGCGTTCCTTGGATTTTCTTTCTGCTTTTCCTTAGATGTTCTCTGCGTCCGCTCTTTGGTTGAGCCTGACCAACAAGCTGTTAGTGCGAGATAGCGCACGCGAAATCTGCAAAGTGCGCGTCACTCCAGCCTGAGCCCCAAATTCTGCCGACAGCACCGATGACCAACGAAGTTCTGCAACTCACATCGCGCCTCATCGCTCTCCCCTCCGTCACGCCGGATGACGCCGGCTGCCAGCAGCTGATTGCGGCGCGGCTCGCCGCGGCCGGGTTTGCGATTACGCCGCTGCGCTTTGGCGAGACGGATAATCTCTGGGCGACGCATGGTTGGGGGGCGCCGGTGCTGGCGTTGGTGGGGCATACGGATGTAGTGCCGACCGGGCCGCTCGAGCAGTGGAGCTCGCCGCCGTTCGAACCGACCTTGCGTGAGGGGCGTCTTTACGGCCGTGGCGCGGCGGACATGAAATCGGCGATCGCGGCGATGAGCATTGCAGCCGAGCGCTTCGTTGCGGCGCATCCGGAGCATCGCGGCACGCTGGCGATTCTCTACACGAGCGACGAAGAAGGTCCGGCCAAGGACGGGATCCAGGCGGTCATGCCGTGGCTCGCGCAGCAGGGCACGCGGCTCGATTACGCGCTGATCGGCGAGCCGTCATCGGGTGAGCGCCAGGGTGATCGCATCCGCATCGGTCGGCGCGGTTCGATGCATGGGTACCTCACGGTCAAGGGCATCCAGGGCCATGTCGCGTATCCGGAACTGGCGCGCAATCCGATCCACGAATTCGCACCCGCGCTTGGCGAACTGGTACAGACGCGATTCGACGAGGGCAACGCGCACTTCCCGCCGACTTCCTTCCAGATCTACGAGGTGAAGGCCGGCACCGGCGCGAACAACGTCATCCCCGGCGAGTTGACGGTCAACTTCAATTTCCGCTACAGCAGTGCATCTACGGAAGCCACCCTGCGCGCGCAGGTCGAAGCGATCCTGCATCGCCACGGCGTCCACTTCGAGCTGCGTACACGCGTCGCCAGCGCGCCTTTCCTGACCGAGCGCCGCACCTTGATCGATGCGGTGGTAGGCGCGTGCCGTGAGCACCTCGACATCAACCCGTCGCTCGATACGGGTGGCGGCACCTCCGATGGCCGCTTCATCTCGCCAACGGGTGCGGAAGTGGTCGAGCTCGGGCCCTTGAACGACAGCATCCACAAGGTGGACGAATGGGTTCAGGTGGACGACCTGGAACCGTTGGCGCAGACCTATCTCGGCGTGATCGAGCGGCTGTTGTCCTAACAACTCGTGCTGCGGCTGCCGATACACTGCGCCACGAATCTCGGAAGCCCCTGCAAGCATGCCTCTCTGCGACTTGGCAAGACTGCGTCTGCTGTTGCCTATCGGCCTCTTGATCGCGTCATTCGCCCAGGCCGCGTCGAACGCACAAGCCGGGCCTGCCGCTGAGCGCGCGCTCAAATTCCCCTGGGCCAATCCGCAGTCGCAACTGAGCTTCGACGGCAACGCCGCGAGTGCGACGCGCTGGACGGCTTCGGGTGGCGAGCTCGCGATCCGCTTCAATGAGGACATGCTCAAGGCGCACGGAGTCGCCGTGCGCGGCCTCGGCGGGGCGCGCAACGGGCAAGGCCGATGGCTGTTGCCGATCGCCGATAGCGAGACCGTCCGCTTCAGCGTGGCCGGCACCCAGTTCCAGGAATTCGTCGCCGGCGGCCTGGCCCTGGGCGGCGGTTTCGAGCTTCGCCAGGCGGGCAAGCGACTGCTGCTCGACGCGCTGCGGTTGGTCCCGGTACACGGAAAAGCCTGGCAACTGCAGCTCACGGATGTGCGCGGTCATGTCTGGTTCGTGAGCGAGCACATGCACTATCAGTTGTCTCCCGGCTGGGACCAGTTGGCGCTCTTCAACATGGACCTGCGCGCGGGAGCGCGCTTCGCGGAGTGGCTGGGCGAGCCGCTGCTCCAGGGACAGGCCATCGGCGAGATGGAGGCGCTCACTCGCGTGCGCATGCCGGACGGCATCGGGCTCCTGGACAAGAGCTGCTCCGCGCCCAACTGGCCCAACCAGCCGCGCTCGACCGGCGAGCTCTGGCAGGCGGACGTGACCCTCATCGACATCGACGATATCGACTGGAAACGCTGCGACGGCTGCGCCGGCAACGTCGGTCCCGCCGATGGACGGGTGGTCTTCGCGCCCAGTGCGACCCTGCGCAATTCGACCGCGGACAATGCAGCCGATGTTCCCTGGCATGAAAAGTTCTCTGGCTACAACGCGCCCCACAACAACGATCAGCATCCCTACTTGATCTGGAACCTGTATCGCCTGAACGCCGACGGCAGTTTCGAGCAGATTGCTCGCTCCGGAGTCAAGCATGCTTTCCTGACCACCAATATCACCTGCACGGATCCGAGCTGCCAATCGGGCAACGTGCTCGGGAAAGGCTGCATGGACACCTACAGCAGCGGCAACAACGATGGCTCGATTAACTTGGGTCCTCGCCGCGAAGTGGTCCCCGCACGCGGCATCTGGGGCCGATGCGGCTCGATCTTCGACGTCAACTGCGATCACGTCGCCAACAATCTGGCAGTCGATTCCTATCGCGACCGCCTGGTCGTCAATGAAAGCCAGCTGCGCAGCCTGACGAACCCGGGCGCCACCTATTTCATGGATGCGTGGTACATCGTTCGCGATGACCGCGATATCTACAACACGATGGGATACGTGCGTGTGCAACCGGTCTTCACCAACACCTGGCAGCTCGGAATCAGCGGGCCATTCACAACGGGCCCGGCGATCAACGCCTGGGTGAACCCGACCGCGCCAGGTGCAAACGCGACGAACGTCGAAATCGCGACGCCCGAGGGTCGCGTGCGCGTGGCGGCGAAGGCGAGCCTGCTCGCCAACGGGCTCTGGCGCTACGACTACGCGTTGATGAACATCGATTTTTCGCGCGCGCAGGTCGAACGCGTTGGCGTCGCGAATCAACCGGCGGCCGAAGTGTTCCGCGTCGGCCGCAACTTCGGTTTCTCGGCGTTCGAGATTGCCAGCCGTGATCCGCAAGCCGCCACCGTGGAGTTTTCGGACGGCGACCTCAGCGCGGGCAACGACTGGACGGTTGACGTCGACAAGCAGCGCGTGCGTTGGCAAGGAGGCGAGAACCGGACGCTCGACTGGGGCACGCTCTACTCGTTCAGCCTGCAGTCCCGCCGCGCCCCCGGCCCCGCCCTCGGTGTCCTCCAGATCCTCGACCCCGGCAAGACACCGTCGCTGTCTGCGATGCTGATCGGGCCGACCGGGGCGCCGGAGTAGGTTCGGACTTTTGTGGGTTCGGACCTTGTCCGAACGCTCTCCGCTGAAATTCAGTGAAAGCGTCCGGACAAGGTCCGGACCCACGGAGCATCAGCCACCGCCGCGTACCGTCGGTCACATCACGCCGTTTTGCGTGAACCGTCTCATCAGTCATGCAGCGACGTCGACGTTACTGCCCGTACACTTGACCGGATAGACGATTGGAGTCCGCGCATGCCCCCTTCCCTTCGCTTGCCATGGTCACTCGCCTTGCTGCTGGGCGCGGGTCTTGCGCTGGCCGCCGACGCGCCCTTTACCTGGCCGGAGCCGGGTACCGCGGCGCCGCTCGATCCCACCTCCTTGCTCGCTCCCCAGTGGACGGCGTGGGGTGGCCGGGCCACCTTGCGTTTCGACGCCCATCTGTTGGCGCCTTATGGTGCGGAAATAAGCGTCGCCGGCGCAGCCCAATCCACGTCGGGGGATCTGCATCTGCCGATCCGTGAGCAGGGTGGCCTGGAGTTCAAGATTGGCGGCACCCAGTTCCAGGGTTTCGTCGAAGGTCATTGGCAACTTCGCGGCGCGCTCAAGATCCGCGCCGGCAAGCGCGAGCTCATCCTCCAGGATCTGAAACTGGTCCCACGCGCATCGAACAGTTGGGATCTCGACGTGGTCGATGCCGACGGCACGGTGTGGTTCGTCAACGATCATGTCCACTACCAGATCTCGCCGGACCGCACGCAGATCGAGCTGTTCAACATGGATCTGCGCGCCACGCCGGCGCTGGCGAAATGGCTGGGCGACAGCAATGTCGAGGGGCATCGCCTCGGCGGCATGGCCGTCTCCAGTGCGGTCCGCGTCGATGGCGACGTCAGCAAATCGCTCAAGTCTTGCACGGCGCCCAATTGGCCCAACTCGGCCAACCCGGGCGGCCCGTGGCGCGCAGACGTGATGCTGAACGACATGTCCTCGATCGACCTCATGAACTGCGTGAATTGTGTCGGCGAAGGCGCCGGCACTGGCGGGCAAGTAGTGTTCGCACCGAACGCCACGCTGGTCAATTCCTCGGCGTTGAATGACCCGAACACGCCCTTCAATGCCGCAGAAGTCCCGTGGTACTTCAAGTTTTCCGGCTATCGCCCGCCGTACAACAACGACCAGCATCCGTTCCTGATCTGGAACCTCTACCGCCAGAACAGCGATGGCACCGTCGACCAGATCGGGCGCTCCGGCATCAAGCATGCGTTCCTGACCATCAATTTCGGTTGCGCCGATCCCACCTGCGGCTCGATCGACGGGTCGATCCTTGGTCGCGGCTGTGGCGACGTGTACAGCTCGGGCAACAACGACGAGGGCAATGCGCTCGGACCGCGCAGCGAGGTCGTGCCAGCGCGCGGGATCTGGGGCCGCTGCGGTTCGATCTACGATGCCAATTGCGATCACTCGCCAACAAATCCCAGCGATCCACTACAGATGCGCGACCGCATGGTCGTCACCGAGAGCCAGATCCGCGCGAGCGCCAATCCGGGTGCGCGTTATTTCATGGAATCCTGGTACGTGGTCCGCGATGACATCAACATCTACAACACCATGGGCTACCGCGAGGTGCAGCCAGGCTTTGGCGGCACCTGGCAGATGGCGAACGTCGGGGCCTTTACCCAGGGTCCCTTCATCAACAGCTGGGTCGACCCCGCCTTGCCGGTCGCAAACCGGGCAAATGCCGAAATCACCAGCAGCGAAGGCAAGGCGCGCGTGGCCGTCCGCGCGAGCTACCGGGGCAATGGCGTGTGGCGCTACGACTACGCGGTCATGAACCTCGACTACTCACGCCCGCAGATGCAGTTGCAGCCGGTGGCCGGGAACCCGAGCGCCGAGGTCTATCGGGTGACCCGCAATTTCGGCTTCTCGGCCTTCGAAGTCGCGCGCGTTGCGGGTTCGAGCGCGACCGCGGTGCGCTTCTCGGACGGCGACAACGAGAGCCAAAACCAATGGGTAGGAAGCGTCAATGCCGGCAATGTCCGCTGGGCCGGCGCCGAAAGCAGCGCGCTCAACTGGGGCTCGCTGTATGCATTCTCGATTGAGTCGGACACCGCTCCTGGGCCCGCCAATGCCACCCTCAACGTGCTCGACGCGGGCTCTCCCGCCCAATTTGCCGCAAGCGTGATCGGCCCGACCGGTGCGGTGGGTGGGTTGTTCGAGGATGGGCTGGAGTAGGGCATTCGCTGGTGTGGGTCCGGACCGTGTCCGGACGCTTTTTGTCATGCAAAGCTAATAAAGAGCGTCCGGACAAGGTCCGGACCCACGCAAAGCAGTTGCGAACATTCCGGCCAACCGAAAAACGGTAGATTGCACGGCCCCGTGTCCCTGCCCCTGCGGCTACATCCTGCCTTCGAGCACCTCCATGCCCTTCTCGTTGCGTCTGCTGCCGCTACTGATCGCCTCCGCTCTGCTTGGCGCATGCACGCAACCACCGCCGGCACCGGCATCCGAGAACGCGACTGCGACAGGCACGGCGTCAGCAGCAGTCGCACTGGTCCAGCGGGTCAACGACGAATCCTACGAGCGGCAGCGTGAGCAGAGCGCGGCGCAGTGGACCGCGGCGACGTATATCAACGAAGACA
This sequence comes from Rhodanobacteraceae bacterium, assembly GCA_031425695.1. Lineage (GTDB taxonomy): Bacteria > Pseudomonadota > Gammaproteobacteria > Xanthomonadales > SZUA-5 > JANPJV01. Next base: position 13,927 of record JANPJV010000026.1, read on the forward strand.
CGCAGTTGCTTGCCGCGAAGGCCGGCGAGCGCGATCTCGCCTATCAGGCCCAGATCCTGGATGAGGTCAAGCGCTTCGCGAGGGTCGACGTGGATACTGCGACGCGGCGCGCGCTCGGCCTGCTGTTGTCCGGGCGCACCGTGCTGCCGCCGAGCGGCGCCGCGGCCCAGGCCGAGTTGACCACGCTCGCGGCGCGGCTGGAAGCCGCTTTCGGCGCAGCCAAGGCTTGTGCAGATCCGGCCCGGCCCGATACCTGTCGCGACCTGATCGATCTTTCGCGAGTGCTGGGCGAGAGCCGCGATCCGGCGGTTTTGCGGCAGGCCTGGATCGACTGGCACAACACCGCGCGCGTGATGCGCACCGATTTCCAGCGCCTGGCCGAGTTGATGAATGCCGGCGCGCGGGAATATGGGTTCAAGGACACCGGCGACCTGTGGCGCTCCGGGTACGACATGAGCGCGCAGGATTTTTCGCTGGAGACCGAGCGCCTGTGGAGCGAAGTGCAGCCGCTCTACAGTTCGCTGCAGTGCTACGTGCGCAAACGCCTGAGCCAGCATTACGGCGAATCCGAAGTGCCGCGCACCGGACCGATCCCGGCGCATGTGCTCGGCAACATGTGGCAGCAGGATTGGAGCCATGTGTACCCGCTGGTCGAACCCTATCCCGGCGTTGCCAGCCTGAATGTCACCGGTGGCCTCAAAAAGGCGAAATATGACGCGGTCAAGCTGACCCGCCAAGCCGAGGGTTTCTACCGATCACTCGGCATGCCGGCGCTCCCCGAGAGCTTCTGGCAGCGCTCGCTGCTGGTCAAACCGGCCGGCCGCGACGTGCAGTGCCACGCCAGCGCCTGGGACATCGACATGCGCGGCGACGTGCGCATCAAGATGTGCATCGAGGCCGACGAGGAGAACCTGCGCACGATCTACCACGAGCTCGGCCACGTCTATTACTACCTCGCCTACCACCACCAGTCACCGCTGTTCCAGACTGGCGCCCACGATGGCTTCCACGAGGCCATCGGCGACGCGGTGGTGCTCTCGCTGACGCCGGAGTACCTCGCGAAGATCGGGTTGGTCGGCATGCAGAAGGCGAGCGAGGAAGCGGCCATCAATGCACAGATGAAGATGGCGCTCGAAAAGATCGCGTTCCTGCCCTTCGGCAAGCTGATCGACCAGTGGCGCTGGGGCGTTTTCGACGGCTCGATCCCGCCCTCGCGCTACAACGCGAGCTGGTGGGAGCTCAAGGAACGCTACCAGGGGGTCAAGCCGCCGGTGGCGCGCACCGAAGACGATTTCGACCCGGGCGCGAAGTACCACGTGCCGGCCAACACGCCGTATACCCGCTACTTCCTCGCCCACATCCTGCAGTTCCAGTTCCAGCGCAGCATGTGCCGGGATATCGGCCACCAGGGCCCGCTGTCGACCTGCAGCATCTTCGACAACCCGGAAGCCGGGGCGAAACTCTGGGCGATGCTCGGCAAAGGTGCAGCGCAGCCGTGGCAGCAGACACTCGAGGAATTCTCGGGCAGCGACCGGATGGAAGCCGATGCCGTGCTTGAATACTTCAAGCCGCTGCAGCTTTGGCTGGAAAAACAGAACGCAGGGGAGCAGTGCGGCTGGTAGGCTCTTGACCTGGATTTTGAGGAAACATTGCGCGCGTGTTGATCGGCGAAGATTTATTGCTGATGTCGCTGGATGTGACCACTGGACGGCCGATCGGCCGCCTGGGCGCGATCCAGCGACCGCGCTTCCTGAGCGCGTGCCTGCTGGCCGAGCTCGCGGTACAGAAGCAGATTGGCTGGACGCCGGACGGGGTCAGCATTTTCGACGACCTGCCTTCCTTCCATGCGCTGATTGGCGAGGCGCTCGGGGTCGTCCGCCATGGCTCGATCGCCAATCCGGCTGCCGGCATCCGTGCCGTCAGCAAGGAGATCCGCGACCTCAGGGATCGTCATCTCACCAGTCTGGTCGACCGTGGACTGCTCCACGAGGGCGGCCGCCGCCGCTATTTCATCGCCGGCCCGCGCACCTACCCGGTACGCTCCACGCGTGCCCGCAACGAGGCCATCGAGCACCTGCGCGAAGCGGCAATCGGCACCAGCAACTCGATGCGCAGCCTTGCCTTGCTGCTGCTTGCCGACTCCGTCGCTGCCACCCTGCACCTGCTCTCGGAATCCGAGGCCAACGAAGCCAGCACCCGCGCCACCGCGCTCATCCGCGACGTCAAGGAAGAACTCCCCCAAACCCTCGACTGGTCCCAGACCCACAGCGCCATCTCCATGCTCGTCGGCATCGTCGAGGCGTTGCCCCACGTGCTTTGAGCGCTCCGTCGAGTTCAATGTCCAATCGGGACTCGGGACTCGGGACTCGGGGCTCGCTGAAGCCGAGAAGCAACATCTGGACTTCGCGAGACCGTTTGTCCATTCCGTTGATCTTTGCTCGCAAGTCCCGAGTCCCAAGTCCCGAGTCCTAAGTCCCGAGTCCTAAGTCCCGAGTCCCGAGTCCCGAGTCCCGAGTCCCGAGTCCCGAGTCCCGAGTCCCGAGTCCCGAGTCCCGAGTCCCGAGTCCCGAGTCCCGAGTCCCGAGTCCCGAGTCCCGAGTCCCGAGTC
>JANPJV010000027.1:0-16555 GCA_031425695.1 Rhodanobacteraceae bacterium
AGAAAAGGCCCGCTTGCGCGGGCCTTTTCACGGTTCAGCGATGACCTGGACGATCAATCATCGAGGTCGAGCGCGCCGCGGGTTTTGTCGCGGCGGCGGTTTTCCTTGTTCTCGTACTCGGACATGCAGCGATCGCTCTGGGTGACCATGGCGCATTCGAGGTAGTCGGAAATCTCGACCAGCGCAGCGCGGATTGCCTTGCCTGCGGGGGTCTTGTTCTCCTGGGCGAGCGAGCCGCCGAAGCCACCGCGGTAGAGGCCCAGACTGACGCCGCCGCCCTTGGCGGTCCCTTCGATCGTGCGCGAGAAATCGATCTCGCCGGTTTCGGCGTTGATCACGCGCAGGTCGACCGCGAGATAAGCCTTCTCGCTCTTGCCACCGAGCGAGACACCACCGAAGCTGACGCCGCCGCCGGTGCTCTGCGTCTCTTCTTCATAAGCCGTGACCGTGCCGGTCACCAGGTACTGTGCGCCGGTGAGCTTGCCGATCTTGGCACCCGCTCCTGGCTTGACGCGACCGGACGCAGCCAGATTCTGCTCCTCCAGCACGGCGCGCAACTGTTCGCGCTCGACGACCTTGAAAGCACCCGATGCCGACAACTCATTGCTGAGCATGCCAGCCAGCTCTTCGCCGACGCCACCGCGCCACCAGCCCGCACCCGATTGATTGTCGAACTCGGTGACTGCAATCACCGGTTTCTCGCCACGGGCGGCGATCGCGCTTCCCGGCGCTGCTGCGAGCGCTGCTGCAACCGCCAGACCAAGTACCCAAACTGCACGCATGAAAAACTCCTCGAGACTGTGGCGCCGACCGGCGTCACGTTGGTTGCCAAACTCCACACCGAGTGTGGTTGTCATAAATACCTTGAATTATTTCCGCGTCTTTCGTCGTCATGCTGCGTTGCTCGGCGTCGGAATAGAAGGGCTATTCCTCCTTCTCGCGCCTTGCCTGGCAACGAAATCCATCGGAAATAATTTCAAGTTATCTATGACACACCACACTAACGCCGCGTGGTTGAAAAAAGGGCCACAAAACCTCTACGCCGAGCGCACCTCGCGGCGGCGGCCGCCCGCGCCACGCTTGGCGCCGGGTTCGTCCCAGTCGCCATCACCGCCTGGGGCCGTCGCATAGGCGCGATTCCACTCGGGAACCGGGCCCTGCAGGACCCACTGCTCGGTGCCGTGACCATCTTCGATCAGGTGCTCCAGCCATTTGTTGGCGAAGCTGTTCATGCGCCGCCGGTAATGAGCTATCAAACGCGCAGGCGTGTTGGGAGCGAACAAGCGCACGCGATGCGAGTCGAAACGGCAGTGCGTGACCTCGGCCTGCTTGGCGTCGTGGTAAACGCGCCAGTACGACTCTGGATCTTCGCTGGGCTCCGATTCGGTGAAGCGCAGGCTGAGCCGCAACAGGCTCGTGTACGGCTGCTGTTCGAGCACGTCGAGGATCAGCGTGCTGCGGCCTGGCGCTTCGTTGAAGTAGCGCCCGGGTGCGAGCCCACGCGCGTCGACCAGCTTCTGCAAGCGCGTGTAGTTGTCGGAATACAGGCCCAAGAGCCATTCGAAGGCGTTGGGCAGGGCTCGGAAAGGCATCATCGGCTTTCGATCGGCTTCGTTGACTGCGGTCAGACTACCTTGGGGTGAAGGCATTATTCGTCAAGCGCGGCCGAAGGGCCATCGACGCGAACGAACGAAGGTCACGTTGCGCCCGCGTCGGGTCGATCGCGGCGATCATATGGATCGGGTGCTACGTGACAAGTGACCCGGTGACGTTGTCACGTAGCGCCCGATGACCGCCTCCGCCCCCGACAATCCCATCGCGGGCGCAACATGACCTGCGTGAAACCGGCGCGGCAAACGGACCGTCCACGGGGACGGTCCGCAATCAATCACGCATCCCGCGGCAGGAAGAAGAACTCGCTGCCCTCGTGCCCGGCGTGTTTCATCGCCGAGTACTGCGGGCGTTGCGGCAGACGCGCGACGGCCGAGCGCTGGCTCACCAGCTCGGAGACATCCTCGTACAGCCGATAGCCTTCGGAGAGGCCTTCATTCTGCTTCAGCGCCGTGAGGAAGGCCTGGGCGAAGATCGAATGGCCGGATCCGCCGTCGTCGAGCACGGGCTGCAGGCCGCCGGACGTGATCACGGTGCGCGCCTTGACGCGCGAGATGAAGAGCAGATCCTCGTCCTTGGCCTCGAGCGGGATCGGCCGGATCGCGTTGCCGGAGAGCGTGCCCGAGTAGCAAGAGTCGGCTACGACCAGGACATGTTTCGCGGCCGAGGCGCCGATGTAGTCATTGACCTGGTCATTGGCGATCCAGCTCGAGGGGTCATCGGCCCGACCATCCACCGGCACCCAGAAGCCCTGCCCCTTGGCATCGAGCTGGCCATGGCCGGCGTAATAGACGAGCAGGTTGTCATTCTTCTTCATGCCCATGGTGAGCTCGGCAAGCTTGGCGATGATCACTTCGCGGCCGACATTGGTGAGCAGGCTGACCTTGTAGCCGTAGCGCGTCTTGAGCTGTTCGGCGACCGCGTTGGCATCGGCCACGGCAGTCTTCAGCGCCGGAAAGGCGGCATAGGAGTCGTTGCCGATCACCAGCGCATTGAAGCTGCCGAGGTCCTCGCGCATGCGCCGCTGGAATAGCTTGCTGGTGATGCGCTTGGCTATGGCACTGCTGCCGATGTTGCGGGTGATCAGGAAGCTCTCGACGGTGGTCAGGCCATCGTCGGTGATGGCTTGAATCTCCACCGGCGTATCCCCGGCCATCAGGTCGAGATCGATCTGGAACATGCCGTCGGCATCGATCTTGTCCTTGAAGTCGCGGTCGTTGATCTTGAGCGCCTTGATGCCGGACGCCGGATAGACGCGACCAACCACCTGGTAGGACGGCACTGCAGCGAGCAAGGGCGCGGCCAGCACGCCACTGCGCGTGGTCGCGAGCTTGGGTGCGAGCACCTGGATTCGCGGCGACGTGCCCTTCGGGGCTGGACCACGTTCCTTGGGGTCGACCCCGAGCGCGGTCCACGCACGGTCTGCCTCGGCACGGGTACTGGCGACCGCCTGCTCCTGGTCGGCCACGGCGCGCTCGAGTTCGGCAACGCGTGCAGACGCACGCTCCGCACGGGCTCGGTCGGCCGCGGCGCCGGCCAGCTCGCTGCGGGCCGCAGTCAGCTGCTGGCGCGACGCGCCGAGCTCGCTCTCGCGCTGGGTGAGCACCATGCGCGCATTGTCGAGTTGCACGGTCAGCTGCCCCACTTCGCCGCGCAGGCGCTCGTTCTCTTCGGCCTGGGCCTTGCGCTCAGCTTTCTCCGTATCGGTGACCATCTCGAGCGTCCCGGCGGCGCCGCCACCCGAGGCCTTGCGATACCAGTTCATGGCCAGGGTCATATCCTGGGGTACGCCCTTGCCGCCCTCGTACAGGCCGCCCAGGTTGATCATCGCGGTGGAGCTGCCCTTGTCCGCAGCCTTGCGGAACCAATCGGCGGCGAGCGCGTAGTCGGGCTGTACACCCAGCCCCTGCTCATAGATCTCGCCGACATAGTTCATCGCGTCGACATCGCCCTGCTGGGCAGCCGGCAGCCAGACCTTCAACGCGGAAGAATAACTGGCGCGGTCATAGGCGACGAACTCACCGCCGCGGATCGCGCAATCCTTTGCGGTCGTGCGCAGCGGGCGCCGTGCCGAGAGATAGGTGAAATTGCCGCCGAGCTGGCGCACCTGTCCGGGCAGCAGGCAATCAACGATGTAGAGGTCTTCGACCGTGATCGCGCCCTTGGGCAGCTCAACCTTCTTGGCGGCCAGCACGGGCCCGGCCCCAAGCACCGTGATCGCCACGGCACTGGCGAGCATGATCGCAAGGCGCGACAGGCGCCGTACCGGAGTGGAATCCATCAAGAGCGGCATTGCGAATCTCCTTCGTTTGCTGCTTCGCTCAGAACTCGAATCGAGCACCGAGATTGATCGTTGAACGGTCCAGCCCGTCGACGCCGACGCTCTGGCGCCACTGCAGATACGCCTGACGTCCGTTGGCCATGATGTAGACCAGGCCGAAACCGATGTCGCCATAGCTGGTATCCGGCGTGTCCGGACGCAGCAGGAAGAAATCGCCGCTGCCGTTCACGAAGCCGGCTTCGACCACGGTGTCGTCGTTGCCGGTTTCCTGGTTCCACACGAAGTCGAATTGTGGGACCAGCACCCCGTTGCTCAAGCTGAATACGCGACTGACCTGGACGCCGATGCCGAATACCGTCGAGGTCGCGATCTGGTCACCGTAGCGGATCGCGAAATCGCTTTCGCTTTCGGTGAAGCCGTCGACGTCGCTGCGCACATAGCGGAAGAATCCGTTAGGCGTGATCGACCAGGCACCGCGATTCCAGTTGTAGCCGATCGACGTCGCGAAGGTCAGCTGGCTCGCATCGGTGTCGCTGGCCAGGGTTTCATCGAGCGAGAAGCCGCTCAGGCTGATCTGCAGGCGCCGGCTCTGATCGAGCTTGATGCGGCCGTAGCTCAGGCGCGAATCCCAGTAGACCTTGTCGCTGATCGCGAAGGAGTTGAAACCGGTCAGGGTGATGCCAGTCGTTTCCAGGTCGCCGAGGTCGGTCAGGTTGGAACTGAAGCGGTTGTAGCCGACGGCACCGCCCATGATCCAGCGCGCAGTGCGTCGATAATCGACGCCGGCCGTGACCCCGATCGAGTCGAAATCGAGCACGACCTCACGATCGTCAGGGTTGAGGTTCTGGTCGCCGCGGCTGAAACTTCCATTCACGAATCCTCCCCACGGGGAGACGAGATCGCCGGGGCCACCGACTGCGATCTCTTCCTCGTCGGCCTGGAACAGGCCGCTCAGCAGGCCGATCGGGATCGACTGACTGCCGATGGTCGCGTTGAGGCCGGCGACGCTGAAGCCACGGCCACCGCCGCGGATCTCGGCCATGCGCGCATCGAGGTTGAAGAACTGCGTGGCCGCGAGCTGGTTGAGCGAGGCGAACTGGGCCAGCACTTCTTCCGGATAAAGGGCGCGGAGGGTGTCACGCACCGCGCCATCATTGCCGGCTGCAGCATCCCGGAACAAGGCCGTGCACAAGGCCGAGATGTTGCCGGTGGCGCCATTGCAGAGCGCGACGACCGGCCCCACGGCCTCGCCAGCGAGGGTGTCGCCGCCGATTAATGGATTCAGCAACTCTTCGGCGCCCTCGCCTTCTGGCTCTTCGATCTGCGTCGTTTGCGACGCCGTGTTGTTGGCAGCCGCCGGATCGGTGGTCGAACTGCTGACGGTGGCGCTATTGGTGACCGTGCCCGCCACGTTGCCCGCATCGACGGTGACCAGCACGCTGAGCTGCTGGCCAGCGACCAGGGCGTTCGCGGCGGTGCAGACGATGGCGGCACCGCCGGTACAGGTGAAGCCTGCCCCCGCAGCCGATACAAAGGTGACGCCGGTCGGCAGCGTGTCGCGCACGACCACCTGGTTGGCGACGGCCGGGCCGGCGTTGCGCGCCGTCAGCGTGTAGGTGAATCGCTCGGTGAAGGCTACCGGGTCGGCGCTGTCGGTCTTGGTGATGGACAAATCGGCCGATCCCGGGGGCGGCGGCGGCGCGGACGTATCGATCGCGATCGAGAGCATCCGGGTGTTGTCGTTGAGCACCGGGTCGGGCGTGAGCGAGGCGATCGCGTACTCGCTCAGCAGCGGGCTGGCGGCGTTCGCATTGGCGGTGCCGGTGAAGACGATATCGGTCGCGCTATTCGGTGCGAAGCTGTCGACGCGACACTCGACGCCGCCGGCGATCGCCATGCACACGAAGCCGCCACCGCTGCCACCCTGGAGCGTCCACGGCCCCGTCGGCGTGGCCCGCACGATGACCGAGGCAGCGGGTGACGGGCCAGCGTTCTCGACGCGGGCAACGACTTCGACCGGGGCACCGGCACGCACCATCTGCGGCCCGGTCACGCCGATGCGCAGATCGGCCGAAGCCGGCGGCACGAACGGCTGCACCACGGTGGTTTCGGATTCCGTGTTGTTCGACATCAAGGCGTCGACCTCGACGGCGGTGACGCTCGCCGCATTGGTGATGGTGCCGGGGTTCAATGCCCGCACCCGCAAGGTCACGGTCGCGGTGTTGCCGGCCTGCAGGCCCGTCTGCAATCGGCAGACCACGGTGACCTGGCCAGCGCAATCGAAGTTGGATCCGCTGGCACCGATCAGCTGGAGCGTGCTCGGCAGCACGTCGGTCACGCGCACGTCAGTCGCTGTGTCAGGGCCGAGATTGGTCACGCGCAGGCGGTACTCGAACTCGGTTACCGCCAGCACCGGATCAGCGCTATCGGATTTGTCGATGGCGAGGTCAGCATTGCCGCGGGTGTCGATCACGGTGACCGAATCACTCGCCTGCAGGTTTCCGCTGCTGCCCGCAAAGCTGAGCTGGGCGCGATTGAGGTAGGTTCCGGGATTGGCTGCGCGTGCTTCGATGACGAGCGTCGTGCGCGACAGCCGTTGCTGCTGCGGGCGCCGGCAATCGATCCGCTGCCCGGCGCTGGTGCAAATCCAGCCATCGCCGGTCGCCGCCACCAGGGTCAACCCGGCGGGCAGGTCGTCGATCAGGATCAGGCTGTTGAAATCCGTCTGCGAGGGATTGTCGACGGTGATATCGAAGAACACATTGGTCCCGAGCGGCACCGGGGAGGTGCGCGCGCGCTTGGTCAGCGCGAGCGAACCGGTATCGGAGACCACCGTGTTCTCGCTGACCGTGGTCGCGGTCGCATTCTGCGTCGAGGTCGCACTGGCCGAGTTGGTCAGCGTACCCACGCCCGTTGCGGCAACCCGCAACACGACCGCGCTGCTGGCACCGGTGGCGAGCGAGCCACTGAGCGTGCAGGTGACGGTGGCGGCATTGGTGGTGGTACCGGTGCACAGCCACCCTGAGCCGGTGAAGCTCTCGTAGCGCAATCCAGATGGCAGCGTGTCGACGATGCGCACGTTGCTCTGCGATACGTTGCCGGTGTTCGTGACCGTCAGTGTGTAATCGAAGCTGCTGCCAACCGGGACCGGGTCGACACTGTCGGTCTTGGTCAAGGTGCGCGACGCCACCGCCGGGCTGACGGTCACCTGGTAGCTGGCGCTGTTGTTGCCGATGGCCGGATCGAAGGTGTTGGAACTGACCGACGCGGTGTTGGTGAACGGACCGCCGGCGGTGCTCGGCGCGATGAGCGTCAGGGTCGCCGCGGTGCTGCCGCCGGGCGCCAGGCTCGGACGCGTGCAGGTGACCGTCTGGCCGCTGGCGAGACAGGACCAGCCGCTGCCGCCATTGACCACGTCGACGGTGAAGCCACTGGCGATGGTGGCGCTGGCGCTCACGTTGCCGGCGTCATCGGGCCCAAGGTTGTTGACGCCCAGGGAGACATTGAAGCTTTGCCCGGCAATCACTGTCGCCGGGCCGGTGAGCTGCACGCTGACATCGGCCGCGCTACGCAGGCTGACGCTGACCGTCGAGCTGTTGTTGGCGGGATTCGGGTCCGCCTCGGCTGCGCTGACCGTGGCCGTATTGACGATCGACGCGCCACCCGCGGGCACCGGCTGGTTGTAGACCACCAGCAAATCGAGCGGCGCGGCCGCCTGGCCCGGCGTCAAGGTCGGCGCGTAGCTGCATTGCACGGCGCCGGTGCATGACCAGCCACTGCCACTGAATGACTGCAGCGTAACTCCGGCCGGGAGGTTGTCGGTGACCTGGATCTGCGACGCCGTCTGGTTGCTGCCGGTGGCGTTGGCGACCTGGAGGCGGAAAGTAAACGGCTGGTTGCGCGGGATCGGCTGGGTGCCGAGCACGCTCTTGTTGATCTGCATGTCGACCGAAGGCGTGCCGCCGCCGGTAACTGTGATCGTGGAGACTGCGTTGGCAGGGCTGGGATCGGTCGCCTGCGAGCTCGCGGTCAGGTTGAGCGTCACGCTGCCCGTACCCGGTCCGGCGATGGCATTGATCTCGACGGGAGCCGCACTGACCCCGTTTGCGAGCGTGCCTGGCGGGGTGCCACCCTGGTAGGTGCAGTTGATGTTGCCGTTGGCGTGCGTGCAACTCCAGGCCGCAGAGGTGGTAAAGGAGCTGAAGGTAGCCTGGCCGCTCAAGGTGCCCGTCAGCATCAACCCGGGCGCGTTGCCGGGACCGGCGTTGCTGACGGTCGCAGTGAACTTGATCGGCGTGCCCACCGGGACGGACGTCGAACTGGCAACGATGCCGAGATTGAGGTTGGCGCTGCCCTGCACCACCGAGGTGGTCTGCACGATATTGGTGTTGTTGCTCGGCGTGCTGTCCGGCTCACTGGCGCTGGCGGTGACGCCGATCTGCACCGTCTGCGCGCTTGTCGGCGCCCGGAAGCTCAAGCGTAGTGGCGGGGCTTGCTGTCCCGGGATCAGGCTGCCGCTGAGCAGGGAACAGAAGATGGGGCCGTCCGGGGAGCAGCTCCATCCGGGCGTTGGCGTGGGCACAAAAGTCAATGTCGGACTGAACGAGACCGTGGCCTGGACGTTGGTGGCCGTCGTGGTGATGCTGGCGCTGTTGGCTACATTGATGGTGTATTCGACAATTTCGCCTGGCGCCACCGGATCTGGGTTGTCGCTTGTGGAGACCAACAGGTCGACTTGCGACTGTGCCAGTGCGGGGATGCTGAACAGCAGGCCGAAGCACAGCAGGGCGGCGATCCAGGCGCGAGCCGTTGCGCGCCCAGCCCATGGTTTCAAAGTGTTGGGTTTCACTCGCATCCCCTGAATGAGCACGGCGCACAGAAATCGATGAGTCCATTTCACGCCGAAAGGACGTCGACCGCAAGCCGTGTCCGGACAAAAAACCCGGCTTGAATCAAGGCATCACGGAAGACGGCGTCATCGCGGGCCGTGGTGCGGCTCGTGGGGCAGGACGATAGCAGTTGCATGCGTGCACTTGCGCCGGCGCGGTCGCTTGGGTTTCAGCCAGCTAGACTGATGGAATCCCGTCCCGCTGCACCCGGAGCTGAAGATGAAGTTGCGCGTGTCGCTCGTCCTGTTGCTGTCTTTGGTTCTGGTGGCTTGCGGCGGGGATCCGCCGAGCGCGCCCGTCGCGCCGTCGCCGGCGAACACGATCGAAGAGACCGCCATGCAAGGCTTCGGCGTGGTCGCCGTCACCGGCGAAGCTTCCGACAACCGCCCGGCGATCACCATCCGCTTCTCGCGGCCGCTCGCACAGGCGCAGGATCTGTCGCAATACCTCAAGGTGACCGATGCGAGCGGCAAGGCTGTGGACGGGTCCTGGGTGAACGACGACGGCTACCGGGTCGTACGCTTTCCGTACGTCAAGGCCCAGGAAAAATTCAAGGTCGAGATCCTGCCGGGGATCGTCAGCGACAAGGGTGAATCACTCGCGACCGGCTCAACCGTCGAAGTTTCGGCGGTCGACCTGCCGCCGGCGGCAGGATTCGCGAGCCAAGGCAGCGTGCTGCCGAGCCAGGGGACGGATGGGCTGCCGATCCTGACGGTCAATGTCGACGAGGTCGATGTCGAGTTCTTCCGCGTACGGGCTGGCAGCCTGCCGCGCTTCCTCGGGCAGTACCAGGGCGGCGGGCGGCGTGGCTATTGGGACCTCGACCAGCTCAAGCGCATGGCCGACTCGGTTTATCTCAACCGTTTCGTCGTCGGCGGCGGGCCGAACGAGCGCAAGCGCACGCATCTGCCGGTGCACCAGATCAAGGAGCTGGAAGGTCCTGGACTGTATTTCGCGCTGATGAAGCCGGTCGGCAACTTCGGGGGCGAGTACCAGACCACCTATTTCGTGCGCACCGATATTGGCGTGCATGTGCGCCAGCACCAGGCCAGTCTGTGGGTGGCCACGCGCTCGCTCGCGAGCGGCGAGGCCCTGAGCGGCATCGCCATCGAAATTCTCGATGCCGATGGCATGAACGTCGCTGAAGCAGTCACCGCCGGCGATGGCAGCGTTGCCATCGACTACCGGATTTCGACTACGCACGTGCTGCTGGCGCGGCGAGCCGACCAGATCTCCCTGCTGCCCTTCAGCCAGCCGGCGCTGGATCTGTCGGAGTTCGATGTGGCCGGCAGCACCGCCGGCGACGTCAGCATCTTCCTGTGGTCGGGCCGCGATCTTTACCGGCCCGGCGAGCCGCTGCGTGTGTCCGCGCTGCTGCGCGATTTCGATGGCAAGCCGCTGGCCGGGACACAACCGCTGTTCGCGGTCCTCAAGCAACCGGACGGACGCGCCTTCGCGACCGCGCAACTGACCCCGGGCGAACACGGCTACTACCTGTTCGAGCGGGCGATGCCGGCCGACGTGCCGACCGGGCGCTGGCGCCTGGAAGTGTCACCCGATCCGGCCGGCAAGAGCGCTGTGCACGGCTTCGACCTGCGCATCGAGGAATTCCTGCCGGAGCGCATGAAACTCGCGATCGAATCGCCGCAGCCGCGGCTCGAGCCGGGACAGGCGCTCGACATCAACGTGGAGGGCGCCTATCTGTATGGCGCACCGGCTGCGGGGAATCGCTTCACTGCGCAGCTGACGTTTGCCGTCGACACCGCGCCGGTGGAAGGCCTCAAGGGCTATTCCTTTGGCGATCCAGTCGAGCCGCCGCCGGCCGAACCAGTTGATGCCATCGATGCCGCGCTGGATGCCGAAGGCAAGCTCTCGGCAAGCGTGCCGATCGAACTGTCCAAGGTGAACGGGCCGATCGCGGTCTCGCTGATCGGCAGCCTGTTCGAGTCGGGCGGGCGCCCCATCACGCGGGTGCTCAAGCGCACCGTGTGGCCGGCGGCGGAACTGGTCGGCATCCGGCCATTGTTCGACCCAGAGAGCTTGAGTGCCGATCAGGAAGCCGGCTTCGAAGTGCTCAAGGTCAACGCGGCCGGCGAACGAATTGCAGCCAGTGGGCTCAAGGTCACGCTCATCCGCGAGGACCGCGACTACGTCTGGAACTACGACAACAGCCTCGGCTGGCGGGCAGACTTCACCCAGCGCTTCACGGCGGTCGAGGAGCGTGTCCTCGACCTGCCCGGTGAAGCACCGGGCAAGATTGCATTCGACGTCAAATGGGGGCCGTACCGCATCGAGGTGCTGGATCCGGCGACTGGCCTCACCACGCGCTTCGCGTTCACTGCCGGCTGGGATTGGGGCGACGACAACCGCGGCCTCGACGCGCGCCCGGACAAGGTCAAGCTCGCGCTCGACAAGGTGAGCTATCGCGCTGGCGATCGCCTCACGCTGACGGTGACCCCGCCGCACGCGGGTCCCGGCCTGTTGCTGGTCGAAAGTAACCAGCTGCTGCACATGGAGGCCTTCGACGCACGTGCCGGGGTCGATCTCAAGCTCGACATCGATGCCAAATGGGAGCGCCACGATGTCTACATCACCGCACTGGTATTCCGGCCCGGAACCGCCAAGGACAAGATCACGCCTTCGCGGGCAATCGGCATCGTCCACGTGCCGATCGATCGCCAGGAGCGCAGCATCGCGGTCGAGATCAAGGCGCCCGACAAGATGCGCCCCAACGAGGCACTCAGCGTCGAGATCGCGGCACCGGCGCTGGCCGGCAAGACTGCGCACGTGACGGTGTCCGCGGTCGATCTCGGCATTCTCAACATCACCCGTTTCGCGGTGCCGGATGCGGTGAAGCATTTCTTCGGCAAGCGCCGCTATGCGGTGGAGGCCATCGATCTCTATGGACGCATCATCGAGGCGCTTGCAGGCGAACGCGCGCGACTGAAGTTCGGTGGCGACCTGGCGATTCCCGGATTGCCGCAGACCCGCCGACCCACTGCCAAGGTGTTGACCGTCGATCTCTTCAGCGGTCCGGTGCAGCTCGACGCGCAGGGCAAGGCGACGATCAAGCTCGCCGTCCCGGACTTCAATGGTGCGCTGCGCGTGTCGGCGCTTGTCTACGCGGACGATCGCTACGGCTCGGCGAGCGTAGAGACGCTGGTGCGCGCACCCCTCATTGCCGAGGTCAGCACGCCGCGCGTGATGGCGCCGGGCGACCAGGCCGTGCTGACGCTGGACCTGCAGAATCTTTCCGGCAAGCCGCAGTCCTTCCGCATTCGCTTCGAAGCGGATTCGCCCATTGCGATCGGCGAGGCCGAGCGCACCGTCGTGCTCGCCGACAATGCGCGCAGCACCCAGCGCTTCCCGCTGAGCGCGCTCGGTGACCAGGGCGTCGGCCACTTCCGCCTCGAGGCGGTGGGCGCCGACATCAACTTGAAGCGCGCCTTCGAGATCACAGTGCGCTCGCCGAACATGCCGGAGCGGCGCTCGCGCCTCCTGCAGCAGACCGGCCCGGACTCGGTTGACCTCGGTGTTGCGACGCAAGGACTGCTGCCGTCGAGCGTGCGCTCGCGCGTCAGTGCATCGACGCGGGTGCCCTTGTCGATCGGCAAGCTGGTGGCTGACTTGCTTGAGTACCCGTACGGCTGCATCGAGCAGACCACCAGCAAGGGTTATCCGTTCGTGTTGCTGGATGCACCAACTGCCAAGTCGCTTGGAATGGCGCCGATCGAGGACGCCAAGCGCCAGGCCAATGTCGCGTTCGCAATCGATCGCATTGCGTCGATGCAACTCGAGAACGGCCACTTCGCGTTCTGGCCCGGCAGCGGCGACTACTCCGATCCGCTGATTACGCCCTACGTGGTCGAGTTCCTGCAGGACGCCGAGGCCGCGGGCTTCAAGGTACCGGCGCGGGTGCTGCAGAAATCGCTCGAGCGGCTGCGCGAGGACCTGCTCTCGGGCGGCGTGGTGTCCTGGGATCGCGCCTGGGGCGATGGCGCCGGGCATGTACGGCTGTCTTTCAACGCCCATGCCGGCCTCGTGCTCGCGCGCGTCAACCAGGCACCGCTAGGCACTCTGCGCAACGTCTACGACAGCAGCAAGGGCGATGCGCGCGGGCCACTCGCGCTCATGCGCCTCGCCGTTGCGCTGAAGCAGGCCGGCGACGCAACGCGTGCCGCGGAAGCCGCCAAGCTCGCGCTCGGTGAGCGCTACCAGCGCACCAACGAGTTCTGGGGCGACTACTTCACCGGGCTCGGCGACCGCGCCGGCGCCGTTGCACTGGCTGCCGAACACGGCTTCCTGCCGGAATCGGAACGCGGCCGGGTTCTGGCGCTTGGCCAGGAGGCGCAGGCCACTCGCTATATCGGCACCCACGACACGCTCGCGTTGCTCAAGCTCGCCAAGGCCATGAGCGGCGGCAGTGGCGAGCTTGCAGGCAAGCTCGTCGTCGGCGGTATTGAGGAAAGCTTCAAGACCAGCGGATGGTTCAGCCGCGACCTGGTGATCGAGGACCTGAACGCCGGTGCGCAACTTGCCGTCGCCACCGCCGGTACCTATTTCCTGGTCCAGGAAACTGTCGGCGTGCCGCTGCAGGCGCCACCCAAGTCAAGCAATGGCGTCAGCGTCGAGAGCACCTGGTATCGCCACGATGGCAAGCCGTTCACCGGCGACACGCTGCAGGAAGGCGAAGGCCTGGTCGTGCACCTCAAGGTGCGCGCGACCGAACGCCTCGCCGACGGCATCGTCATCGATCCGCTACCCGGTGGCCTCGAAATCGAGAACTTGAACCTGATGGACACCAAGCAGCTCACCAACATGGTGATCGCCGGTACCAACCTCGACGAGTGGCGCAGATATGGTGGCAATGTGCGCTACCAGGAATACCGCGAGGATCGCTACGTCGGTGCGGTGTCGGTCGAAGCCGGCAACGAGGTCGATCTTTATTACCTCGTTCGTGCCGTCTCTCCCGGCGAATACAACGTGCCGCCGGCCTACGTCGAAGACATGTACCGTCCGCAGACGCGCGGCGTTGCAGCCGCACCGCTGGCCAAGCTCAAGGTGGTGAGCCCGGTAGCAAAGTGAGGCGCTTTGAGCTGGTCTGGATTTGGACCTTGTGGATTCGGACCTTGGTGGGTTCGGACCTTGGTGGGTTCGGACCTTGTCCGAACGCTCTTCATGACAATTGCTGAAAAGCGTCCGGACAAGGTCCGGACCCACAAGTGCAGAGCGCGCCCTGCGGGGGTTCGGACCTTGTCCGAACGCTCTTTATGACAATTGCTGAAAAGCGTCCGGACAAGGTCCGGACCCACAAGTGCAGAGCGCGCCCTGCGTGGGTTCGGACCTTGTCCGAACGCTCTTCATGACAATTGCTGAAAGGCGTCCGGACAAGGTCCGGACCCACAACAGCGTGCGCGTCATCTTGCTGCTCCTCGCGCTCCCTGCCCTCATCTGGCTGGCCGATCGCCTCTTCCCGCCGCCGCTCGGGCGTATCGATGCGCCCGGGAGCACGCTGGTGCTGGCGCGCGACGGCACACCGCTGCGGGCATTCGCGGATGACAACGGGGTATGGCGCTACCGGACCACGCAGGCCGAGGTCTCGCCGGCTTACCTCTCGGCGCTGCTGCTCTACGAGGACCGCTGGTTCTTCCGCCATCCGGGCGTCAATCCCGCGAGCCTCGTGCGCGCTGCCCTGCAAGGTGTCCGCCACGGTGGCGTCGTCTCGGGCGGGTCGACCCTGACCATGCAGGTTGCGCGGCTGCTGGAGTCGATCCCGCACAGCCTCCCGGGGAAGGTCAAACAGATCTGGCGCGCTCTGCAATTGGAGTGGCGCTTTTCCAAGGGCGAGATCCTCGACCTTTATCTCAATCTCGCGCCCTACGGTGGCACTATCGAGGGCGTGCAGGCGGCGAGCTTCGCGTACCTGGGCAAGCCCGCCAGCGCGCTAAGCGATGCCGAGGCCGCACTCCTCGTGGTACTGCCCCAGGCGCCGAGCCGGCTGCGACCGGATCGGCATCCCGAGCGGGCGCAGGTCGCGCGCGACAAAGTGCTCGCGCGGCTGGTCGAGCTCCGGCAATGGTCGCCGGCGCGGGCGCAGGACGCACGCGTCGAGCAGGTGGCCGCGCGGCGCCTGCGCGCGCCGATGCGCGCGGCCCTGCTCGCGCAAAGGCTGCGTGCCGAACAACCGGAGCGCGCGGTCATCACCAGCAGCATCGATACCAGCGTGCAGGCGCGGGTCGAGGCACGCATCGAAGCGCATCTGCGGCGCCTGCCCGAACGCCAGTCCGTCGCGGTGCTCGTGGTGCGCAATGAAGACTTATCGACACTCGCCTACGTCGGGTCGGCCGCGCTGCTCGATGCGGACCGCGCCGGCCACGTCGACATGGTGCGCGCAGCGCGCTCGCCCGGTTCAACGCTCAAGCCCTTTCTCTACGGGATGGCGCTCGACCATGGCCTGATCCATTCGATGAGCCTGCTCATCGACGCCCCGCAATCCTTCGATGGCTACCAGCCCGGCAACTTCATGGAGAGCTTCCAGGGGCCGGTGAGCGCGACGCAGGCACTGCGGCTCTCGTTGAACGTGCCAGCCGTGGATCTGCTGGATCGACTCGGCGTGGTGCGTTTCGCGAGCGCGCTCGAAGACGCCGGCGTGCGCTTGCGCATGGCTGATGGAGCGGTGCCGAATCTTTCAGTCATCCTGGGCGGCGCCGCGACCACGCTAGAGGAACTGGTCGGCGCGTATGCAGCGCTGGCCCGCAACGGCCGTGCCGCGCGGGTGCGCCTGCGCCCGGAGGATCCGCTGCTCGAGCGCCATCTGCTGTCACCCGGCGCGGCCTTCATCGTCCGGCGCATGCTCGAGCGCGATCCAGTCGACAACTTTGCCGTGCGCGTGTTTGACAGCGCGAGCCGGGTCAGTCTCGCCTGGAAGACCGGGACCAGCTACGGATTTCGCGACAGCTGGGCGCTCGCCGTCACGCCCGAGCACACGCTCGGTGTCTGGATTGGCCGGCCCGATGGGACGCCATTGCCGGGTCAGTACGGCGCGGTCACTGCCCTGCCCTTGCTGATCGAGATCGTCGACGGCCTGCCGACCACGCGCACGCGCGATCTCGCGGCCCCGCCGGCGACCGTCAGCGAACAGGAAATCTGCTGGCCGCTCGGCACCGCGCCGACACAGTCGCCGGCCGAGCACTGCCATCGAAAGTGGGACGCCTGGGTGCTGGCGGAGACGCTGCCGCGCACCTTCTCCGACCGCCAGATCGATCACTGGCAAGGGCCGGTGCTGCAGTTCTGGAAAGATCGCAAGACCGGCGAGCGGCGCAATCTGTCGTGCCTGAACGAACGCGCCGAGCTGGTGACGGTCGCGCGCTGGCCCGCACTCGCTTACCCCTGGCTCGGCGGTCGCGTGCGCAGACTGGCCGAACTCCCCCCGCTCGCTCCCGGCTGCGTTGCCGATGAGCTCAGCAGCGGCCTGCGCATCGGCGGCATCAACGACGGCAGCGTACTGCGCAACCCGAGCAACAAGCTCGGAGTAATCCGCGCCAGCGTCCGCGCGCTCGGCACCGACACCACCGTCCGCTGGCTGCTCAACGACCGCTACGTCGGCGCATCGCGCAGCGATTCATCGATCGAGATCCGCTTCGAACGCGACGGCGATTACCGGCTGGTGGCGATCGATGCTGCGGGGAGCTTTGCGAGTTTGAAGGTGAGGGTGTTGGGGACGGGGCAGTGAGTGGTACGTAGTGCACAAATTTGGAGTGCGGCGCTCTGCGCC
>JANPJV010000028.1:0-2303 GCA_031425695.1 Rhodanobacteraceae bacterium
CCGCGTGACCGGTCGCGGCCGCTGGCGATGCCGTCGGCGAACCCTCGCCACGCAGCAGCCGCGCGTATGCATCGAGATCGTCATCGAACGGCATGACGCTGCCCTGGTACACGCGCAAATAGCGCTCGCAACAGCTCTCGAGCAGGCTGCGATCGTGGCTGACGAGGACCACCGCGCCTGGAAAGTCTTGCAGCGCTTCGACCAAGGCGGCCCGCGCAGCCATGTCCAGGTGATTGGTGGGCTCGTCGAGCAGCAGCAGATTGGGCTTGTGCACGAGCAGCAGTGCGAGCGCGAGGCGCGCCTTTTCACCACCGGAGCGGGGTCCGATGGGCGTTGTAGCGAGCTCGCCGCCATATCCGAAACCGCCGAGATAATTGCGCGCGGCCTGCTCGCTCATGCCGGGCATGATGTCCTGCAGCGAGTTCAGCGGCGTCGATGCGGCGGGCAACTCCTCGACCTGCGACTGCGCGAAATAGCCAATGGCCAGGTCGCGCGCCGCCAGCCTTTCGCCCGACAGCGGGGCCAGGACGCCGGCGAGCAATTTCATCAGTGTCGATTTGCCGGCGCCATTGCGTCCGAGCAGGCCAATCCGATCGCCGGGCTCGATATGAAAGGAGACGCGCTCGATGACCTTGCGGGTGCCGTAGCCAGCGCTGGCCGCATCGATGCGGAGCAGGGGATCTGGCAGCTTCAGCGGCGTCGGCATCTGCCAATGGACTTCACCTTCCTCCGGTGGCACGGGCGCGGAGGTCAGCCGTTCGAGGGCCTTGACGCGGCTCTGCGCCTGCTTGGCCTTGCTCGCCTTCGCCTTGAAGCGATCGATGAAGCTCTTCAAGTGCGCGCGTTGCGCGGCGACTTGCGCGGCTTCGCGTCGTGCCTGTTCGATATGCGCGGCGCGCTGGCGCGCGAACGCCGAAAAGCCGCCAACGTAGAGCTCGGCAGTCGTGCCATCGAGATACAAGGTGTGCGTGCAGACCGAATCGAGAAAATCGCGGTCGTGCGAAATGGTCAACAGCGTGCCGCGATAGCGCTTCATCCAGCCTTCGAGCCAGAGCACCGTGTCGAGATCGAGATGATTGGTCGGCTCGTCGAGCAGCAGCAGGTCCGAGCGACGCATGAGTGTGCGCGCGAGCGCGAGGCGCATGCGCCAGCCACCTGAGAACTCGTCTACGCCGCGCTCGAGATCGGCGTCGGAAAACCCGAGGCCGCGCAACAATTGCGCCGCCCGCGATTCCGCATCCCAGTTGCCGGCGTGGTCGAGTGCCTCGGCGATCTCGGCCACTTCATGGCCCTCGCCGTGGGACTGCGCGGCGGCCCAACGAACGCGCAATTGATCGAGCTCGCGATCGCCCGCCAGCGCGTACGCGAGCGCGGTGTCGGAACTGCTCGGCATGTGCTGGGCGACACTGGCCTGGATCCATTGCGACGGGACGAGCAACTCACCGCCGTCGGCATGTAGTTCGCCCGCCACGACGGCGAACAGGCTCGATTTTCCGGTGCCGTTGCGGCCGACCACGCCGACGCGCGCGCCCGGCGGGATGTCGAAGGTGGCATTGGTGATCAGAGGGCGGCTGCCGCGCGCGATCAGCAGCGCATTGGCGCGGATCACGACGCCATTCCAGGCCGCGGACCATGGCCGCGCACGGAAGTTCCGAAGGGTGTATAGATGGCTGTTTGCCGAAGTTCATTCATAAGCCGCAGAATAGCGGGCTTCGGAGATCGAAGGGACAGCTCTAAGACTTCGAGCTCACTCGCTCCCGGCCGCCGAATCCCCCTTTTTCTATCCCAGAGGAATACCGATGAATTCTTTGTTTGCCCGAAGCGCCCTGGCGGTTGCCGTCGGCACGATCCTGTTCGCCCAGCCCGCCCTCGCCGTGGACCCGTCGTTGAAGACGGAAAAAGAAAAGGTCTCCTACATGGTGGGCATGTCCTGGGGCAAGCAGCTCAAGGACATCAAGGGTGAAATCGACCTGACTCTGGTGCAGAAGGGTCTGACCGACACCTTCAACGATGGCAAGCTGCTGATGACGGAAGCCGAAGCGCAGACCGTGAGCAACGATTTCCGCACCGCGCTCACCAAGAAGCGTGAAGCCGAAAAAGCGGTCGCCGGCGCCGAGAACCAGAAGAAGGGCGACGAATTCCTCGCCAAGAACAAGACCGCCGCGGGCGTGAAGTCCACCGAAAGTGGCCTGCAGTACTCGGTGATCACCGAAGGCAAGGGCGCCAAGCCCAAGGCCAACGACCAGGTCAAGGTGCATTACGTCGGCACTCTGCTCAACGGCACCAAGTTCGACTCCAGCATC
>JANPJV010000029.1:0-2809 GCA_031425695.1 Rhodanobacteraceae bacterium
AGGATCACGTGCGCCTTGGTCACCGCAATGGTGGGCCGCACGTCCATGCCGGCGGCGATCTGCTCGCGGAACACTTCGGCCACGCGGGCGCCCCATGGGTCCATGCTCACCATCTTCGTGCCGTCGCCCCACTGCGGGTACGGGCCGATGTCGTCGGTGGGCGAGGTGTTGGTCAGGTCCGCGCGGTGGAGCCGGGACAGCGCGCCGGACGCCACGGCCAGCGCGCGGTACACGCTGTACGAGCCGCTGTGCGTGCCGATCACGTTGCGGTGGTCGCGCGAGCTGGTGGTGCCGACCACCGGGCCGCGCTCGGCCGGATCGGCCGCACCCCAGTGGATCGGTGGCGCGCCGCTGCCGCCGGCATGGGAAGTCAAACGGATGTGGCGCGGCAGCGCGCTGTTATCGGCCATGGGAGTGGGACAAAGAGGCCACTTTAGCCTGAAGTTCCTGACCCTTCGTAGTCACTCGAATAGCGGCAAGTAGTTGTCGCGGCTCAAGAATCCTCCTCCTCGGAGGATTTTTTTGAGCCGATCTTGTAGTCACTAAATGTGTTTGACATTGCCGTTTCCGTCGTCTACATTGCACCTATGGCTAGTCGCAATGGAACCGCCCACGTCGTCACTACGACTCGAAGTTACAAGGACCAGGTCTATCGCACCCACCTGCTGCGGCGCAGCTACCGCGAGGGCGGCAAGGTCAAGAACGAGACTTTGGGCAACCTGTCGCACTTGCCCGATGCGCTGATCGAGATCATCCGCCGCTCGCTGCAGGGCGAGACTTTTGTTCCTCTGGCCTCGGCCTTCGAGATCACGCGCTCGCGCCCCCATGGCCATGTGCAGGCGGTGGCAAGTGCCATGGCGCGGCTGGATGTGCGCTCGTTGCTGTCTTCCAAGCCCTGCGTCGAGCGCGAGCGGGTGTTGGCGATGATCGCCTCGCGCATCATCGCGCCCCATACCAAG
The DNA here is from genome assembly GCA_031425695.1 of Rhodanobacteraceae bacterium. Classification (GTDB taxonomy): domain Bacteria; phylum Pseudomonadota; class Gammaproteobacteria; order Xanthomonadales; family SZUA-5; genus JANPJV01. Next base: position 960 of record JANPJV010000029.1, read on the forward strand.
CTAGCGACTTCGCGCTGGTGGCACACGTGCACGCTGGCCGAGGACTTCGGCGTGGCCGGTGCCACCGAGGATGATCTGTACGCTGCGATGGACTGGCTGCTCGCGCGCCAGGACGCCGTGCAGAAGAAGCTCGCCGCGCGCCATCTGCGCGAGGGCGGCCTGGTGCTGTACGACCTGTCGTCCAGCTACTTCGAAGGCAGCTCCTGTCCGCTGGCCAAGCGCGGCTACAACCGCGATGGCAAGAGCGGCAAGCTGCAGGTGAACTACGGGCTGCTCACCGATCCCAGAGGCTGCCCCGTGGCGGTCTCGGTGCACGAGGGCAATACGTCCGACAGCACCACCTTCATGCCCGCAGTGCAGAAGCTGCGCGATGACTTCGGCATCGAGCACATGGTGATGGTCGGGGACCGCGGCATGGTCTCTCAGAAGGCCATTGCCGAGATGCGCGAGAGCGACGGCGTGGGCTGGATTACGGCGCTCAAGAGTGTCTCGATCCGCTCCTTGGTCGAGCAGGGTCAACTGCAGTTGGGCCTGTTCGATCAGCGCAATCTGATGGAGCTCACCTCGCCCGACTATCCCGGCGAGCGCCTGGTGGCGTGCCGCAACGACGCGCTGGCCAAGCTGCGGGCGCACAAGCGCGAGGAACTGCTCGCCGCCACCGAGGCCAATCTGGCCAAGGTCCAGGAGCGGGTGCGCGCGGGCAAGCTCCAAGGCGCCAATGCCATCGGGTTGCGGGTGGGCCGGATCATCAACCAGTACAAGGTCGCCAAGCACTTCGAGCTGGCCATCGCCGACACCGCGCTGTCGTGGGCGCGCAAGCCGCGCGAGATCGCCGGCGAGGCCGCGCTGGACGGCCTCTACATCATCCGCACCTCGGTTGCCGCCGCGCAGATGGACGCCGCCACGTGCGTGCGCAACTACAAGTCACTCGCTCACGTCGAACGCGCATTCCGCTCGATCAAGACGGTCGATCTGAAGGTGCGCCCGATTCACCACCGCTTGGCCAACCGGGTGCGCGCGCACATCTTGCTGTGCATGCTGGCCTACTACGTCGAGTGGCATCTGCGCGAGGCGTGGCGCGAGTTGATGTTCGCCGATGCCGACATCCAAGCCAAGGCCACGCGCGATCCGGTGGCACCGGCCAAGCGCTCGGCGCCAGCGCAGGCCAAAGCCTCAAGCCACACGTTGGACGACGGCACCCCGGCGCACAGCTTCGCCACCTTGATGAGCGAACTCGCCTGCATCGTGCGCAACACCTGCCGCACCCCGGGCAGCGCCCCCGATGCACCAACCTTCGAAATCACGACCACCGCGCAGCCCTTGCATCAGCGGGCCTTCACGCTCGCGCAGACCATCACACCGTAGACAGAAACCCACCCCGCAAACTCAGTTAAGTGCTTGAGTCACAAGGGAATCTCGTCCGACTTGCCGAGGAACTTCAGGCTAGCGCGTGATCACAAGATTCGTGCGGTGGATCATCTCCGGCTCCGCCATGTACCCGAGCAGCTTCTCGATCTCGCCCGAAGGCTTGCGGCACAGCAGGCGAGCCTCGCCGCTCGCGTAGTTCGCGAGTCCGCGCGCCACTTCGCGCCCTGACGGGTCGCGCACGGCGATCACATCCCCGCGCGAGAACTCGCCTTCGACGGCCGTCATGCCGATCGGCAACAGGCTCTTGCCTTCGTTCACCAGCTTGGCGACGGCGCCTTCGTCGACCAGCACGGCGCCGCGCAACTGAAGGTGGTCGGCCATCCAGCGCTTGCGCGCCTGGCTTTTCTGGGTGGGCGCGACGAGCAACGTGCCAATCGCCTCGCCGCGGGCGAGGCGCAGGAGGGCATCCTTCTCGCGCCCCC
>JANPJV010000030.1:0-2518 GCA_031425695.1 Rhodanobacteraceae bacterium
CGCTGCAATCGTTGTCGCACCACGACAGCGCCTTGTGCATCGATCCCGTGTACCTGGAAGACCGACTTCGCAATGTCCAATCCGATCGTAACAACCTGTTCCATGGCTCTCCTCCATCATGGGCCGGAAGCAGAAGCTGCCGGCGGGGTGGAGAGCCGTCCACCGCATCAGAAGCAGCCACCGACGCGCTGCGGATGGTCCGAAAATCCCGAGGCAGGTCATCAGTCCCCTCAATGCGCTCGAAATCTCTGACCAAGGACGCAATCGGCTGCAGAGCCGCCTTCAGCGTCGAAAGAAACTGTATGCGCGGGTTGATGGGTGTCGACTTGGTTGCTGGCCCTACAACGCTGCCTTCAAATATTGACGCCCTAATGTGTCACATGAGACTGGTGCCACAAATCTCGGGGCACTGATTCATGCGCATCTTCCTTGCTATCGCCGGCTTCGCGCTTGCGGCGCCACTGGGTCTTGCTCAATCCGCGACCGATTTCACGGTCCTCCGCAAAGAACTCAAAAATTGGGCAATCGAGGGGACAACTCAGAGCCATGCGGCGGAGGGCGTTGTGGCCAAGGGTGCAACAGTTGCGTACGAATTTGCAGTTGATCCGAACAGAGACACGATCATCGTTGCCATCTGCGAGGACGCGACCTGCAGCGACGTCGACGTTGTCGGGAGCGACTCCACCGGCGCCTTTGTCACGCCGGATCGCACCGTTGGCAGCGCGGGTATCGTGACGCTGTTTGCCGACTCGATCGAAAGCAAAAAGCTGAAAGTCGAGGTGTCAGCGCCCGGCTGCAAGATCGCCGCGTGCGCGTATGCGCTGGCGGTCTCGTCGCGGCCACGGGCTTACCCGGCGGGGTAGTGTACTCTCCGAGAACTGCACGGATCAGGCGAAGGTGAGCGGCTGAAACGGCCCGCCAACTTCACGCGGCCTCACTTGGGTTACCAATGGCTGCCGCGCTCGGAAGTTGCCAGTCGCTCCCGCCCTACTGATCAGGCTGGAGCTCGCCCAGAAAGCGACGTTCGCGCACTTGAGCACTGCGCCAGCTCTAAGGTCTTGGAAGCCCCGCGAGAACTTCCAAACGAGTGACTGATCCTAAGGGCGCAGACCAGAGTCTTCGCCAAACTTGGAGCAGTTTACCCATTGGACGCTTGTCTCTCTTGCGACCGAGAAATCCGGGTATCGTTGTGCTGCGTACTGGCAACACGATCTACCGTCGAACGGCACTATGGACACGGTAGATGCCAACCTAGCTCAAGGGGCACATCAGTTCTTGACTGAAACTTATCGCGCCGGGGGGGCACGATCGGCGGCGACAAGGGGAATACCCGTAACAGCCAAGAGACTTGACTCGCTTGCACCTCTTTCGAGCGACGACCTCAAGATTCTTGGCAGCCTGAAAGGCCGCACGGTGAAGGCGGGCTCTACGATTTGCGCGCAACTTTCCGATCCAGAGTGTGCTTCTTTGATCCTATCTGGATGGTGCGCCCGTGTATCGCCCGAAAGAAATGATCGGCATCAGATCACGGGCATCATGATTCCGGGTGACGCATTCGGGCTTGGAGCGTCGCCATGGGCGGGCGACCGGCTCGGGGTTTTAACGCTCACGTCGTGCGTGCTGGTCGATGCCAATCCGCTTCGCCAGCTTGTCCGCCACCGCTCCCCCCTTCACGCAAGACTAATCGAGGCGTGTCACCATCTCGCCTGGCTGGAGCAGACCTACGCGCTGAACCAGATTGTTCGCCTGTCAGGACGAAACGGCTATCAGCGGGTCGCTCACCTTGTTGTCGAACTTTACATGCGGATGAGCGAAGTGGGGCTCATCCACAATGGTGCCTTCGCGATGCCGCTCGCGCAGCAGACAATTGCGGACGTTCTCGGCTTGAGCAAGGTTCACCTCAACCGTGTCGCGCGCCAGCTCCAGCGCGAGGGACTAGCGGATTTCCCACGCGGCGCGATCTGCGTGCCCGATCTTGCGCGTCTCGCTGACATTGCCGGCTTCGACCTCCCTCCCTTGTGCGGCGGTCATTGACCGCTTGCAGCGTGTGGAATGGCGCCTCGGCCATTCAAGCCGAAACAGCATCAAATGTTTCGTAGCCAAGCGATAATTCACGGATCGCGCGGCTGCGGACATCCACCTCGATCACGACTGACGTAGCTCTTTGAAGGAATGAAAAGCGGTGACGATACCGCCGCATTCCGGGAAAGGCGCAAACGGCGCCGTTGGTCTTCAGGCTCTTCGAGGGACATCATGAGAAAAACGACAAAGTACGCCATTACCGGAGTTATTGCTGCGGTTGCCTGTGCGGCTGCGCTTCCGGTGTTCGCCTCGAGCCATCGAGATGCGCCGGCGATCACCGAATCTCCGAAGGTCGATGGAACCGACTTCTACATGTTCCGAAGCTACGAGCCGGGCCGCGAGGCTTTCGTCACCTTCATCGCAAACTATCAGCCGCTGCAGGCTCCGTATGGCGGGCCGAACTACTTCACGCTTGATCCGGATGCGATCTATGAAA